>JADMJS010000128.1 GCA_018780435.1 Myxococcales bacterium | reverse complement strand
CCCAGGCGCGATTGGTCGTAACCGTTCGCGCCCCCCACCGGGGGGCTGAACGGTTTAGACCCAATGCCGCTCGGTTAGGCCATAACTCGTTGTATTCGAATCGGAATTGGCCCGTCGGGAAAGCCTGTCTTCTACGCATCGCGAGCTTTGTCGGGGCGGAGAACGCGAGCGGGAGCAGCTTCTTGGCTGGACCGAGACGTAGACCGCGCGACGATTTCAACAACACTTTCAATCACTTCCGCCTTATCCGAGCGGCATTGGGTTTAGACCCGATGAACGTCCTACTACCGCTCGGCCACTCTTCTTGATGAGGCCGTCTTGCTCCAGCCCTAAGCTGAGTCGGCGCGGCCGAAGGTCACGCCCACCGCGCCGCCACCCGGAAGCAGGCGTGCCACGGGCCCACCGGAGCCACGATGCGCCAGCGCACGTAGCGCTGCAGGGCGACGGCGTAGCTGCCCTCCATGGTCAGCTTCACCGCCGTCGTGGTGTTGTCCGTCGAGACCGGGCCGATCACAGTCGTCCACGGCCCTTCGCGGTACATCGACGTCTCGATGATGAGACTGGCCGAGTTGGCACCGTTGTTCATGTCGAGAGTCGAGACTTCGACGTAGGCGTAGACCTCTCGAGAGAGGTCGAGCCACGTATGGACCGGCGCGACGATTTCGTCCGACGTGGCCGCCCACGTGCCCGTCACTGTCGTCCAGTCGAACATGATGCCGAAGCCGGTCTCCGGGAGCGCCGTGCCGAAGTCCGCGAAGGTGATGCTGGTCGGCGGCTGCAATTGCGCCGGGGAAGCGAGGCCGATCCGGAAGCAGATGATCCAGTCACCCGCCGGCGGCTGAACCGCCCAACGGAGGTACTGCCGGAGCGGAACGGCCGAGCCGACGAAGCTACCGCCGAAGGGCTCGGTGCCAAGTACGTAGGTCGCGTTGCCTTCCGCGGTCTGCAGCACGACGTCGCGCCACGGGCCGTCGAGCGACACGGCCGTCTCGACCCGGAGCGTGGCACCTGCGGTAATGAAGGGCACTTCGGTACGCACGCTGACTGCGGGCACGTCGCCCACGTAGATCCAACCATCCGAGCCCTGAACGATGCGAGTCGCCGCACCGCCCGTGCCCTTCAGGGTCATGAAACGTTGCCAGTCCAGCTCGGGAACCACATTTCCCTTCGCCATGGCCATTCGTTGTGAGGCCTGCGCCTTCTCCGCCTTCGTCGCCGACGGGCTCATCAGGACGAGCATCTCGCGCATTCGGTCTTGGTCGATCATGAGCTTCTCCTAACTGAACCTTGTATCAGGGCTTGAGCACGACGCGCATCTGGAAGGACACGAAGTACGTCGTCGCCGCGACGTTCTCGTAGATCCAGCGCCAGCGCACGTAGCGCTGGAGCCGCTGCACCTGACTGAAGGGCATGGTTGCGGAGAGCACGAGCTCTTGCGGCGTGGACGATGGGAGGAAGTTCTGCGCGATGGTCCACGGGCCCTCTCGGGTCATCGAAGTCTCGGCGAACAGAAACGACCCACCAGTCCCGAATGACGCATCGCCCCCGTAGACCTGGGCATTGACGAAGCAGAAGTTGTTCTCGCCTCGGTCGACCCAGCGGCTCTCGTGAAGGATGATCTCCCCGGGGCTGCCGCCCATACCAAGAGCTTGAAAGGTCGCGGGATCCTGTAGCGAGTAGTAGGACTTCATTCGACGTTCCTCGGGAATGTTGAGATTGTCACTTGGGGATCCTGGGCCTCGTCGTTCGACGACAGAGCCTTCGATAGGATGACGAGCTGAAAGCCGGCTCGCCAAGGCGAGTCATCAGGGGCCTCGCCGTTGCACCTGCGGTCAGGCGACGGGCTTCGAAAGTCGACAGCGGTCCACTGCAACGCCGGGCCGACCGAAGCAGAGGCTGCGATGTCGTCACCGAGCGTGAGCCCGTTCTCCAAGCAGAAGGTCGCAACGGCCGTGACATTTGGCGGTAGTGCAGCTGTTGACGTCGCCCGATCCGCGTCGCCCCTATCGTCAGAGATTCGTTCATCATCCAGCATGCCGACCTCCACGAGCAGTCAACAAGGACAGGCTCCGCGGCGGACAGGCTCCGCGGCGGACAGGCTCCGCGGCGGACAG
>JADMJS010000709.1 GCA_018780435.1 Myxococcales bacterium | reverse complement strand
CCCGACGGTGGCAGATGGCTCAAGAGGCGTCCTCCCGGCTTCGTGCAGCGGATACGATAGCGACGAAGACACAGAGGACCGAACGGTCACGGCCGCCCGGAGGGCCGTCGCTCTCGACCGACTGGCTTGAGATCGCGCCGCGAACGAGCAGGCGGCGGATGCTGACGCTGTACAAGCGGAGTTGAGCTCTCGTGCTGGATGACCAGCCGAACCGGCTACGGACGCTGCGCCCAGCGCGAGCGAACGTCAGGACGTACTCGGCGCATGAGAAAGTCGATGGGCACGATGTCTCCTTTCACGAACACGGCGTTCGGGGATCGAACGTCGGAGACACAGATGTCTTCGTTCGCATACGTTCTGCCCCCATAGCCGACGAGATCCGGCACCTCCAACTCCATGAACCCGAGACCGGTGAGCCATGTGTGGAGGTCGTCCAGGGTAGGAGACTCGCCGTCGACGAAGCGCTGGCGAACCACGAGGCTCTGTCGCCACTGGCTTTGCACGTCGATGGCCAGGACTTCGACGCTGTCACCGAAAACGCGATTATGGATAGACCACCGGTCCAAGTACTGGAGGGGCCGCGCCGGAACCAGGAGCGGCTTGCCGCTGCTGAAGGAGAGGTGATAGCCCGCGAGCCCAGCTTTGGTCAGCTTGTAGCACCACCCACCATCGGTAATGACGTCGTGTTCACGCCCTCCCGTGCATTGGAGCGTGGCGCGGTTTACGGCGACTTCGAGGCATCCACCTGCAACCGCGAACTCCCGGATGGCTCGCCATTCGCGTCCAGCCGAGTCTTCCCCGAGAGGGAGCGGGCCATCTGAGCATAGGCGACGTCGGGTGAGACGGGCGAGAGTGTCCGGCGCAATTCCCGAAGCCGATCCGAGTATTGTTGCAGCGCTGGATTGAGTCGAAATGGCATGAAGCACCTCGTCTCGAAGCCTACCGGTCTCATGGACGGCGAGCAAGCGGGTAGATTCGCGAGGTGCGGCGATGTGTGTTGGCTCACCGTGAACGCGACCAGTAGGTGGGATCTTGACTGTAGACACCACCCCTGTCCAGCCCCCGTTTCGACCCATGTGCCCGGAGCGCAGTCGCGCGTTTGCCACGCCGCGCGCAACGAGCCGTGTCCAGGGGCTTGCAACGCAACAGATGGGCTCACGGCCACGACACCCGCGTCGATCATCATGTACGTGAGCCGTCGGTAGCCCTGCAGCGGCCACAGTTCGTGGAAGTCCAGGATGGCTTGGCGCTCTTCGGGAAGGATCCACGTCTCCCTCGGGACGAGGCAGTTGTGCTCATTCGCCTTCCCGTAGCGGCCTACCCACTTGAAGTACTTCCCGCGGCTGATTCCGAGCCAGCTCACGATTCGGCGCTCCGAGAGAACCTCAGTCGTCTTGGCCAGGTGGCGGACGAAGTCGACGACCTCGTCCCGTGTTTCGTGAGGGACCCATCGGCCAGTCAGGGCGCCCCACGTCCCTTTTTTAGCGTGGCGAACTCCTCCGAGATCACCGCGATCACCCCGTCCTTGCGGGCCAAAGCCGACTCCTTCTCGGCCAACGAAGCCTTCAGCGAAGCGATCTCCACCTCAAGTTCCCGCTCCCGGTTCGTCGCCTTCTTCCCGACGTTCAGCGCCAGCGGCGCGTTCTCGAAGAGCTGCTTTTGCCAGCAGTAGAACAGGCTCGGCTGCACGTTCGACGCCTCGCAGATCGCGGAGATCGGCTTCTTGTCGACGTAGTGCTCCTTCAGGAGAGCTGCCTTCTGCTCGGGCGTTCGATGGGTCTTGGTCTTGGTCTTCGTCACACGTCCTCCTGCCCGGAACTATACGGGATCTTCAGGTGGTCGCGTTCCGGCGGGGGCAAAACAATCGGCGCGCGTCATGTACGTCGCGTTACTAGCGGCTTATCTCGTCGGCGGCATGGCCGACATCTGGATGTTCGGCTGGCTGAAGCGACGGACGGGGGGCCGCATGGTGTGGCTCCGTGCGACCGGCTCGACCGTCGCGAGCCAACTGGTCGACAGCCTCGTCGTCACATGGCTCGCGTTCTCCGTCGGCCGCACGCCCGGTGTCAGTCGGGCAGTGCGAGCCCTTCTCGCGCCAGAAGTCCTTGTAAGTCT
>JADMJS010000280.1 GCA_018780435.1 Myxococcales bacterium | reverse complement strand
TCGACTCACGCGTCCGGCCATTCTGCCGCAGCGTGGGCTTCGGGCCTGGTCACCCGTATTGGAACAAATACGTGGCTCCACTGCCTGGTTTTCAGAAGGAGTTCCCGCCAAGCACTATCTATGACTGGAATGACTACGAGCATGGTCCCGGGTCAGCCTGCGACGAGTTTTGGGATGACGAGCCATTCGAACCTGGGGCCGAAGTTCTGGTTGGGTTTGAGCGAATTAACGGTGATCTGTTCGGAAACTGCTGTGAGAAGACAACGTTTATCGGCGGCCACGGCTACACCTGTGTAGGCCCAAAGTCGACCCAAGCTCCCCTAGGAGCATATGCAAGCATCGCGGGAACCGGTTATGTCTGTTGTGGCCCGTCCAAGACCGTCGCACCAGAACTCTGTTCCGACGGGCCCAAAGCGCTCTACGTGCACTACTACCGATTTCCGCCGGGAGCGGTCACGATAGGCACTCCGGAGGGAGTTCGCCAGGTAGCCGACGAGATGTTTCAGGATTTGGGCCTTCCCAGTCCGTTTCCCTCTACGCCCACCGACGCGGCCGACCCTATCTGCGACCACTGGGGTTATGGAACGGATATTCGACCCATCAAGGTCGTGGAGTGAGATGCCGTGCTCGAGGTCACCTGTGGCCCCCGAAGCGTCACGCCGAATATGCGCAGGTGGATTCATCCTCGCACCTCGCACACTTGCCCCGACATGACTGAAGAACACCCCGCGCTGACGCCTCGACTTGGCCCGAGTCTCGACTTCAACGAGAGGACCGCGTGCGTCCGGACGATTGCCGACATGACGGAAGCACTTGCGCCATGAGGCCCGCGACTCTCCTATTGGCAAGTCTCGCTTCAACTATCCTCATCTTCGCCGCCTGCAGGGATACCACAAATGGGACCTTCGGGCCCAACGGCGCTGCAATGCCGTCGGACGCGAGGGACGGCGTCGACGTCACTGTGGCTTCGGACCTGGACGTCACCGACACCTCGGCCGATTCCACGAGCGACGGGCCGATCGTGCCGACTCCAGACGAACCCTACGTAGATACTACCTGGCAACTTCGTGAGTCCCTCCCCACGTACACCCACGGCGCGGCACTCTTCCGCGAGGTCCACGCCGAGTCTGGCCCGGCCGATGTCCTGATACGGGTATACGGCTTCCGGAGTGGCACCACGATCATCGAAGCACAACCGACCTTCGCCGCCGCGCAACCCGGCGGTACCTTCCAAAACATGCCGGACCGGCTGCCTGACCTTCCCGGCTTCTACAGCGATCTGGTCACGGGCGACATGAACGGCGATGGTTGCCAGGACCTCGTCCTCGTCGGCTTCATCGACCAAGACGCGAACCCGCCCAACCCGAGCTACCCCTTCAAGGGGACTCAGGCCACCTATCTCGAGCAGAGCATCGACGCGGCTGGGGGCTGCCTCCTCGACTTCAACGGCTACACGTCGACGCTCTTCTCAGCGCCCCGGATCACCCGCGGCATGGAAGCGGCCGACCTCGACCTGGACGGCGATCTCGATCTCGTCGCACCGGCCGTGCACTACACCCCGATCAGCGGTGCACCGTCGGGAGGCCACGCCGCCCCGTCGTTGTTGCTCGGCGACGGCAACGGCTCGTTCGTCGAACAGCTCGGCACCATCCCCGACGACGCGGAGATGGACGGGTATGCGCTCACCCCGTGCGACATCGACAGCGACGGCGATCTGGACCTCATCGAAGCCGGACGGCGTCGTATCGGCTTGAGCCCAGCGGTAAAGCGACCACGGGTGCTCGTGAACCAGCTCATGGAGACCTCGACACTCACGTTCGTCGATGCCGATCCTGTGCAGTGGGGGATGCCGGAATCCTATAGAACCGTCAGCGTCACGTGCGCCGACTTGGACGGTGACACCGAGATCGACGACCTTCTGCTGGCTCACCAGCAAGGCGAGAAGACCCACTTGCTCCTTTCCGACGGGTCGACCTTCCAAGACGCGAGCATTCTCCTCCCCAACCTGCCTGGCAATGGCGGCGTGGACTACCTCTACGGCCCCGAGCAGACGCAGAACGTGTCGGTGTGCGCCCTCGAAGACGACTTCACCGGGTATATGACGCTCTTCTTCGC
>JADMJS010000630.1 GCA_018780435.1 Myxococcales bacterium | reverse complement strand
TCGACGCGTTTGACAAGAGCCGCAGCGACGCGAGGCCGATCGCGTTGCGGCCGGGTGTGGGTGTGTTCTTGCGGGGTGCGTCGGAGGTGGTCGTGGTCGTGGTGGGTGGCGGAGGGGCGACGGGCGAGGTGTAGTGTGGCGAGATGGACTCGAGCGCCCGCATCAGGTCGCTCATGGACGCGGGTGAGTCAAACACGCTCACTGAGTGGTTGGCGAGGTGTGAGTTAGCGGTGAAACGGTGGGGCGAGAGTGGCAAAAATCAAATCAACTTTGAGGTCAAAGATGGTGATTTGTGGTGTTTGAATGAATTGGTGCACGTGGTGCACGAGAGGGTTCACTTGATGATGAGTCGGGTCAGCCCATGTACGAGGGCAGGTTGACGACCTCGACGCGCATGCTGGGCAGCGGCGCGAGCTTGGGCAGCAAGATGACGGTGCGCGCACCGTACGTCTTGTCGCCCGTGACAAAGGTGACCTTGACGACGTCGCCCTCTTCAGCGACGCTCTCGAGGTGCGCGACGCGCAGCGAGCCGGCAAAGCGGACAGGGCTGCGGAGCGCGAGCTCGTTGATGATGTGCGTTCCTTCGAGCACCTTGAGGTCGGCAAAGCGCAGCTGGCGCTCCGAAACCACGGTTTCGGTGGCGTCGAGCAGGCGGAACGTGATCGGGTCGTGGTCGCGGCACGCGTGGATCGCCTTGGTCACGTCCTTGATCTCGGGCGAGAAGTTCTTCGGCTCGACCACGATCTGCAGCGCGTGCGGGCGCTTCAGCAGCACGCACGCCTCCTCGCGGATCGTGACCGGAGCCGTCTTCTTGACGATCTTCTCGTCCTTGAGCTCGCCGTAGGCAAACGGGTTGATCGCCTTGGCGGGATCGGCGGCGGGAGCAGCGGGCGAGTTGCGTTTGGAGGCCATTTTGGTTTGGGGGCTTGGAGTTGAAATCAGAGTTGAATGTTGTTGAGATTGATGAAAATTTGACGAATTCTCGCGAAAACCAGCGGTCGCCCCGACCTCGACCCGACCTCGCCCCGACCTCGACCCGACCTCGCCCCGACCGAAATTATGTCTTTTGCTCTGAAATTGAATTGATTCAGAAATGAGTACCACGCCTGATGTACATCCTGAGAGATTTGAGACCGAGCCGCAGCTGCTCACCGCGATGCGCGCCGAGATCAAAGATTTGAAAACGCGCGTCGCCGAACTTGAGCGTTACGCCTTCGGCGAGAGCAAGGAGCGCAACGGCGTTGCCAGCAAGCGCGGCGACACAAAGACGACATCTCCGCTGAAACCTGCGCCGAAACCTGCGGCTGCCGCGGCCACTGCGACCAAGGCGTCGGCGGCGTCTCCGACAAAGCAGGCTGCAGCGGCAGCTGCGACGGCATCGACCGCGCCCGCCAACCGTGACGACGACGACAACGACGCGGACGACGACAAGCAGGCCGCGAAGAAGTCGTCGACCGCGTGCCCGGCTCACGCGCACTGCTCGGGCCCGCTGTCGTCGACTGCGCCGTCGGCGATGGAGTCGCACGTGCGCTCGCTGCCGCACAACATCGGCACGTCCAAGCGTCAGATCGTGCCGTTGGATGACCGCCAAGGTGGCGTGCTCTTCTCGGGCAAGTCGTGCGGCTGCAGCAAGTCCAAGCCGCACTTCTTTTCGGTCGAGCTCGTCGGCGTTGCGCCGGTTCATGAGATCGCCAACTGCCTCAAGTGCGGACTGCAAGTTCAGCTGTCTGGCCAGCCCCTGCTGGACCTGCGCGACACCGCCGTCGGCACCAAGATCAAGATCGGCCAGGTCCCGCAGCCTGTTGCGGTGGAGACGGCGCCGGTGGCGCTTGCGGTGCACGGAGCGCCTCAAGCGTCTGCTGCGCCGTTGTCGCCGCCGTTGCCACACAACGCGCCGCCGACCAACGGCAACAACTTGTTCGACGCTCCTCTGGGCGTCGATCTGTTTACGGCGCCGCCGCCCGAGTCGTCCAGCTCGCCATTGCGATGGGGGTACTGCGACGAGTGCAATACCACGGATTGCGAGCACCACGACGACAGCGGCAACCTCATCCGGGGCCAGAAGCGCGCGTTTGAGGGCGACTTCACGCTGGCGCTGCGCTCGGCGCTCAACCGCC
>JADMJS010000286.1 GCA_018780435.1 Myxococcales bacterium | reverse complement strand
GCGCTCAAGGTCTTCTACCGCTGGGACTTCACCAAGTCCGAGCAGGACGAGAAGTGCTACGTCTCGGTCATCGACCTCGATTCGGTCGACGAGTACGGCCGTCGAGCCGACGTCGAGTGGAAGCTGCGAGGCCTGCTGCTCGAGCCCGACCAGGCGCGCAGCCTGGTGATGGGCTGGGCCCAGGACATCTTCCGTCGGTACGGTCGGCCGTACGAGCTGCTCCGGCTGAAGACCGGGCGCGCTGGGTGGTTTCTGCGGCCGGGCTCGACGGTCACCATCGATCTCGACCACGTCCCGACGACGGAGGGCACACGCGGGCTCGACCGCCTCGGCGTCGTCCTGCAGGCCAGCAAAACCTACAGCGGCGACGACCCGGGCGCCGTCGTCGACGTCGTCTTCGAGCGGCCGGACCGGGCCAGCACCTACGCACCTTCCGCCCGGGTCGATGCCTACAACGCAGCGGCGCCCAGCATCACCCTCAGCGCCACCGACTTCTCGCGTAGCGGCGAGCTCGACTACGAGCACTTCGACTCCGGCGACGCCGTCTGGGTCTACCTCGACCAGGCCGACGCCAGTACACGCGTGCAGCGGACGATCGTGTCTCGCGCTGGCGCCGTCTGCACGCTGTCGGCCACCGTGCCGGGACTCGTCGCGGGCGCGACGACCCTGGTCGTCGGCGCCGACTACGGCTCCGCCCAGGCGTCTCAGCGCCAGCACGCACACATCGCGCCCAACACCCTCGTCTTCGGGACGTCGCCCACGGACCCGTTCGTGTACGCATGAGCAGACCACTACCCTCGGCGTTTCGGCCGCTCCCGGTGCAGCCGCTTGGCGTCGGCCATCCGATCCGTGAGGGATCGGACACCGCTAAGTACGGCGAGCTCGATCTCCTCGAGAACATCCACTGGGCGTGGAGCAAGCTCCGGAGCCCCGTGGTCAACACCGTGTTCGGGCAGGACTCGGACGTGGGCGCTGGCACCCAGGCCTACCTCATCGGTGCACCGTCCGGAGCGCCCGTCGTCCGCGCTCTGTGGTTCGTGCCGGTCGTCGGTCGCTGGGTGACCTGGTCGATCTCGGCCCTCGTCGAGAACACCTCCGGCTCCGACGCCGCC
Organism: Myxococcales bacterium; assembly: GCA_018780435.1. Taxonomy (GTDB): domain Bacteria; phylum Myxococcota_A; class UBA9042; genus SXOO01. The sequence goes on along the minus strand of JADMJS010000286.1, from coordinate 10,278 downwards.
ACGCTGCGCTTCGATCTAGAGTCGGACCCGCACTCGGGCACCTACGTCGACATCACCGTCGGCGTCAGCACGGCGGCATGGACCGAGGTCACCGGCGTCCTGGCTCTGCCGGCGAGCGGCGCCTACGAGACCATCCGATGCCTGCCCATCAACGGCGCAACCGGCGAACTCCGAGTGCATTCGGTCTGCATCTACCCGACGGCCCGCTCGTCGGTGCCCGGGACCTCGCACACCTTCGACGGCGCGACGTGGATCCCGGGCGACACCGACGAGTTCGACGGCTCCTCGGCGCTGACGGTCGCCGCCCGCCGCAAGCTCTTCGGCGACCTCGAGTACACCCGTCGCTCGTCGGTCGACGTGGTCCTCGGCTGGTCCGACAACGCCAACTACCGGACCGAGGCGTACAAGGAGACTGGCTCGGCCTACGTCGAGCAGCTCCGGCTCCCCTTCCGCACGGGCCCGACGCACTCGGCGCTGCGGTGGGGCCTCTACGGGTTCTCGCGCGGCGCGACCCCGCGCGCGCGCCTACAGACGGCGACCGGCGAGGCGAACGGCGTCGCCGCCGTCGAGGCGACTCTGCCCGCCGGCTGGACCGCCGACTTCAGCGGCAACCTAGTCAAGTACAACGACGGCGGCATGGCGACGCTGCCCGTCACGCCGAACGCCGACGACGAGCTCGTCATCGACCTCAAGTACGGCTCCCTGATGGCCTTCTCGGTCTGGTTGGTGTGACCCATGAACTACGCCCCCGCACTCGCATCGGTGCCCACATCGGTCGCCGAGGTCCAGACGGTCCGCAACGGCGACGCCGCGCGCGGCCGTGACGCCGTCGAGATCGACCGCCTCACCACGGCGCTGGCTGTCGCTCGCCCGACGCTCCCGGCCTACATCGGCTCGCCGCTGCTAGCCGGGCAGACGTATTCAATTCGTACACTAATCCCGGGCTACACCCAGCACGTCGGTTTCGCCGTCCTCGCAACAGGGCAGGGCACCGTCACGTTCGAGACGGCGACGGACACGTACGACGCCGTGCTCGACATCGACGTGCCGGCGAGCGCCGCCCCCGGCGATGCCGAATGGACGTGGATGTCAGAGCCGCGCCAGACGGTCACGGCCGACGGCGGGCGACGCGCCCTCGAGGTCACCGACCAGTCCGACCCGGCCCTCCGGACCTTCACCGTCGTCGTCGACGACGGCCCCACGACGCTGCGCGTCTTCGGCCTGCGCCTGGTGCCGCTCTATCGACCGGCGGGGTCCGCGCTGCCGTAGGGTCGCTCCAGTATAGTGGGTATGCCGATCCCAACGCAGCTCACTCTCAACGCGGCCCTTGGTGGAACCACCCGAACCGACGCATCCGGCTCGGTGGACATCACCGCCCTGGCTGACCGAACCCGGTACAGCATCGGCGTCGCATGCTCGGGCGCCTCGGCCAGCTTCACGCTCGACGTTAGCTTCGACGGCACGAACTGGTTCGAGAAGGCCGGCGCCGCGACGCCGGATTCGGCCGGCGCCGTCTTGGCTGGAGACGACGGCCCCTTCCCGTACGCGCGAGTGAGCTGGACCGGCAACACCCACGTCGTGCGCATCGACGCGCAGGTCCGGGACTAGCCCATGGCGATCACCCGCATTGGTGCCTGGGTCGACCGCCGCGGTGTCGGCAGCGACTGGCGGAGATGGCTCAACGTGGCCGTCGCCGTGGGCCTCACGGACGTGTCGCTGTGCGTCCATGGGCAGGACGCGGGCAAGCCGTTCGAGCCGTTCCAGACGGCCGAGAAGGTCGCCAACATCCTCAAGGCCTACCGCATGGCCGGCATCCGCGGTCACGTCATGCTCTGGCCGCAGCCGCGCATGAACCACGCGGTGGCGCTCCTCGACTACCTGGGACGCGTCGCGGACCTCGCCGGCCACGCGCTCACCAGCGCCGAGCTCGACGCCGAAGAGCAGTGGACTCGCTCCGGCTACCGAGTCGTCTTCGGCCGCTCAGTGGCCGAGCAGCTCCGCGCCGGCTGGCCGTCCGGCCTGCCTCTCGTCGTCAACGGGATCACGGCGGCGCTCCCGAAGATCAAGCCGCTCATCGCCATCGCAGACGTCGTCATCCCGCAGGCGTACACGTCCACCCGCAAGGGCCAGGGCTCGACACCAGGCGTGCGCCAGCGCGTCGTGCTCGACACGTGGGCGAAGGCGGCGCCCAAGGCGCGCCTGGTCTGCGGGCTCGCGGCGTACGACCAGGAAGGCGCCGGGGACATGAGCGCCAACGACGCTCTGTCTGCGGCGTTCAACGCGGCCGCCGAGCGCGTCGACGAGGCCCGCTACTGGCAGCTCGCCGAGCTCGCCGGCGGCCCCGACGCAGCCTTCGTCAAAGCGCGGTGCGCGGAGCTACCACGATGACGATCCCCCGGTGGATGGTAACCCTGCTCTCCCTCGGCGCTGCGGCAGTCGGCGCCCTCATCGCCGGCCTGACGGTCTCCTACCGTGCCGGCGAGAAGCTCACGGCCCTGACGGTGGAGCTCGCCCACGTCCGCGAGACGCTCACCCCGGCGGTCGTCTCCGTCGGCGTCCACGAGGCCCGCCTGGGCGTCGTAGAAACCCGGCTCGCCTACTGCTGCCAGCCCGGCAACCCTCGGGCGTCACTCGACGCCGAGTCCTCAAACCTCGTCGCAGGAGTCTGGTGATGAACACCGCAACCGCTCTCGCCCGCTCGCGCACGGCCTGGACGGCGCTGGCTACCGTCGTGGTCGCCATCGTCGGCCCGCGCGTCGGTCTCACTCCCGATGAGGTCGCGTCGCTCGTGGGTGCGCTGCAGCTCGTCATCGGAGCGCTCTACGTCCAGGACAAGCGCGCCCGCAAGCGATAACCCGCCGGTTCGCCGGCAAGCCTAGACCTCAGGAGGTCACCGTGATTCGTCTCTTCGCCCTGCTCCTCGCCTTCATGCTGTCCCTGTCCGTCACCGCCACCGCCTCACCGCCCGACGAGGGCTGGAGTCCCGACATGCGCCAATCTCTCGTGTCCACCCCCGTGATCTACACCACTCCGGAAGGCACCGAACTGCCCGGCATCATCATGGTCGACTGGACCGAGCGGCTAAGTCCCGACGCCGCTCACCCATACTTCGGACGCGACGTCTGCAACCTCATGATTGTGAGTCGCGACGGCGTGGCGTACGACGAACCGTCGATACCCCGCGGGGACGGCCCGAACACGTGGCGGACCGCCGAAACTGCCGCCTCGCAGGAGCCGTCGCCCGCCCAGCTGCATCCGGCCCCGCCCGTCGTCGGCTACCGCCCGCTCTCACAGGAGAGCGTCGACAAGATGAACCGCGTAAAGGCGGCCTACAATGCGGTCGGTGCCGCTCTCGACGAGCTCGCCAACGACCCCGAAGCCGACAAGCGGTGCATCGCGGTCGCCAAGACGGAGGCGCAGACGTCCGCGATGTGGGCGTCTCGCAGCATCACGAAACCAGGCACGTTCGCCTGATGCGCCTCGCCCTCGCAGCGCTGGCTCTCACCGGCTGCGCCACCCTCGGCGGCGTGGTCGACGAGCAGGCTCGTTCGGTGACCTGGCCCTGTCACGGCCCGTCGAAGGCGCGGGTCCAGGCCCACCGCCTCATCGTCGAGTGTCCGACGGGGCCCGCGCCCACGCTGGTCGTCGAGTCCGTCGAGCCGGTGATGAAGCCGTGATCTCAGTCGTTTCCAGCCAAACTGCGGTCGAACTCACCGACACCCAGAGGCGCGCTCTCGAGGCTCTCGACGAAGCGCGTGCCTGGGTGCTGAGCGGCCACGACCTCGACATGTTCGTGGTGCTTGCGTCGAGACTGGCTCCGGACGGCGCCGATAGCCTCACCTTCGGTAACTGGGGACGCCGTAACGGCATTACCCACCACGCCCTCATCGGGCTGATGGTCCACGGACAGACACGGGTGGTCGTAGGATGAGTGCTTGCACCTGCCCCGGGCGCTCCTGCCCTATGCACTGGCCTGAGTACACGGTTCGCTCTATCGAAGCAGCCGCAGCGGCCGCCAACACGGTCAAGGACGTCCTCGGCACCGACCGCGCCACCTTCGCTCGCACGGTCGCAACGGACACGCTCAACGACATGGCTGCGGCGGTCATCGGGCGCCTGCCCTACATCGCCCAGGGCGTGGCCCAGAAGCTCTGGTCGGAGCTATCGGCCGCCATCATCGAGCGCCAGGTGCAGCGCGCCGTCGTCCAGGCCCCATCCCTCACCGTGGTCGACGAGCGGACGCCCGGGGCCCCGACGTCCGTCGAGCTGGTCGACGAGCGTGGGCCCGTGACGCCGCTGGACTCGACTTCCGAGACCCGGTAATTCATCGGCATCGTCGACGGAACGTGCGCCACCGCGCCACGCCGTCGCAACCGAGACAGGCCTTCAGTCCCTCATTTACCCATGTTTCGTAATCAGCAGGTCCCCGGTTCAAGTCCGGGTGTTGGCTCCAGATATCAAGCACTTACGAGACGCGCGCCGCCGAAAACCGGGCCGTCACCACCGCGTCACCACCAGAATTATACATCGTCTGCGCTGTTTGACCGGCGCTTGCTCAACACGTAAGGCGTCGAATTGGCCTCCGTGTTCAAGGTCCCGATCCGAGTCGCGAGCGTCGAGTCCGCGATGCCGCCATACCACCGCATCGTCGTCGACACGTCTTGATGTCCGAGCAGCCGAGACACCTCGTGCAGCGGGAAGCCCGCCTGTAGCCACCGGGCACCGCAGGACCGACGCAGCCCGTGAAGGTCGATCTTCGGCAGCTTGGCGCGCTCGCAGGCCCGCGCGACATCACGCGCCCATTTCGGGTTACGCAGTGGGCGACCGTCGTCCTGAAAGATCAAGGTCGTCCCCGGCCACAGCCGTTTGGCCTCCTCGAGGTAGCGCTGCGCCGCGTCGGTCAAGGGCACGGCCCGCGCCTGGCCCCACTTCGGGACGAAGCCCGACGTCGAGCACGGCGCGATCCGGATCGCCGGCACGCCGATCGTCGTGTGCAGCCACTCCCATCGCGCGGCGAGCAGCTCGGCCAGGCGTAGCCCCGTCTCGAGGACGAGCCCGAAGCGGACTCGGCTGGCATCGGTGCCGCAGCCGGCCAAGAACGCAGGCCAGAGCTCGCGCCCGAGCCACGGCCGCACGGCCGATCTCGGCCCGTCGATGTTGAGCTGGTGGGTGACGTCGGCGAGCAGCCCAAGATTCCGAGTGACAGTTGTATCCGAGAGGCCCTTCGGGCTGAGGCGAATTCGGTCTGTGAATGCGGCCGAGTCCGTGAGAACTTGATAAGTCATGATAATGTGTTCGATGCTATATGCATGAAATAGTCGCGTGTCCATACCCCTCCCGTCGGGCTCCGCCGGAGCCGCCGGATGGCGCGCGGCGAGGGTGGTCAGCGCCGGAAGTCGGGAGGTGGCGCGGCGACGATGGCCGCGTGGTTGCGGACGACGTTCCAGGTGCCGAAGGGGAAGATGACGGCGTGGTCACCTTGCTTCCACGCTGCGAGGGAGTCGCGGTAGCTGTCGAGGAACGCCTTCCGCTTGATCTCCGCGAGCTCCTTGGTGTCCTGGTCCGTGGCTAGGATGGGGTCGGGGCCGCTGCCGGGTCCGTGGGGCTCGTGCTAAAACTATCAGCCGCGACCGAAGCGTCGTAAGGTCCGCCGTTGCCCGGCAGGGCCTTTCCAGCGTGCCCGTCGTGGGCTAGGGGAATCGATGTCCAGCAGGTCCACAGGCACTTCGTCGTTCGATGCACCGTCGGTTCTCCTGACGCGATCGGTCGTCCCGTTCATCCTCTGCGTCGGCATCGCTCTCGGGTGCAGCAAGGATGACTCGGCCGCGGCGCCGGCGCCTGCTGCGTCGGAAGGCAAGCTCGATTGCGCCAAGGCTGTGGCGCGGCGCACCGAATGCCTCCCCGAGCTCAAGGTCGATGGCGGCGCGGAGCAGGTAGCACTCTGCGAGTCGATCGCGGCGTCGGACCCGATGAAGGCCAAAGCGCAGTTCGGATCGTGCCTCGACGCGCCGTCGTGTGCCGAATACGCGAAGTGCGCGATGGCCCTCGCGGCGGAGCAGGCCAAGTTTAGCCAGGCGGCCAAGGCGACACGTCGACTCGCCGAGCTGCATCGACTCGTGGCCGAGAAGAAGTGGAGCGACGCCGGGACCATCTGCCGCGTCTACGCCGACGCGACCGTCGAGAGCCCGGACTTCAAAGCGGCCTGTGACGCCGTGGCGGCAGCGGCCGTGAAGGCGATCTCTGACGAGCTGGCCGCGATTCGAGACAAGCTCCTCCCCGAAGACACCGTCCTGAAGTGCGTCGACCTCCTGGCCGTCGCCAAGAAGGTCTCGCCCGAGGCGCTCGCAGCGGCCGAGGTGCTCTGCGCCGAACTCAAGGTCGTTCGCCGCGTGACCGAGGCGCGGGCGGCGGTCGAGAAGGCGCGCAAAGAGCTGTCGGCTCAAGTCCCCTTTCAGTGCGAGTGGGCGCTGCGGGACCTCGATGGGATCGAATCGCCGTGGGCCAAGTCGACGCGCTCGGCGGTCGCCAAGGAGTGCAACGAAGACCTCCCGAAAGAGCTCATCAGCGCCGCGGAGAAGGGGCTCGCCGCGATGCGCGACTCGGGCGACACCAAGGACGGTTTCTCGCGCTGCTTCGAGTTCAAGCGGCTCGCCAAGACCCTCTCGGCCGACGCGGCCGCGCGCGCCGAGGCGCTCTGTGACGAGGTGGACCTCGCGTCCGACGTCAAGAAGGCGCTCGACGAAGCCGCCGACGCCACTGAGAAGCAGGCGGAAGAACTACCCTTTGCGTGCGACTACACCATCGAACGACTCGAGAAGCTCGGCACCTCCGAGTGGGCCAAGGGGCGGGTCGAGACGCTCGCCCGGGCGTGTTACATCGACGTCGGTAAGTCGATCCTGGCCAAGAAGGTGCCCGGCATGAAGTTCGGCTGCGACTACCACGTTCAGAAGGTCTTCGACGGCGTCACGCGCTTCAAGCTGGCCGATCCGGCCATCGACGGGCTCGTGCTTCAGGCGCGAACGCAGTGCCAGCGCACCCCGGAGTGAACATCATGCGCACCGCGGCGATTATTGGTCTCCTCGTCGCGGCGTTACGGGCTCCCCCGGCCGCTGGCGGCAACCTCGACTCCTACTTCATCGGTAACACCGCGGCCATGATGGCCGGCGCCATCACCGCAGCGACCCGCGACGCCGAAGCGCTCTGGTACAACCCGGCTGGGCTCGCCCTCGCGGGCGTCGATGGGCGTCCCCGCACGTCGCTCGAGGTCAGCGGCACCGCGTTCGCGCTGCGCTACAGGCCGCTCGCGGGGACGATCGTCACTGACCTGAACCTCGACCCGGCCGCGAGCACCGACCCGACGCTCATCACGGAGCGATCACCCGTCGACTTCTCGTTCGACACTGTTGGGACGTCGCTACTTTTTTGTAAACAGCTCACGCCAACGCTCGGCCTTGGCTTCGGGCTCGTGGTCCCAGTCAAGGACCGCTTTCGAACGACCGACAGCTTCACGCGCGAATTCGAGGTCGAAGGCTTCCCGTCCGCGGTCGAATACGAGCAGCGCACGGAGATCGACCTGACGCGCGCCGAGTATCACGCGGGCATCGCCGTCGGCTGGCAGCCGGTAGACGGCCTCCGAATCGGACTCTCGTTCTTCGCGTTCTACGCGGACATCTCGGGCCGCGGCACCTTCTGGTCTCACCTTTGGACACCTGACGATCCCACCTTCGCCGACATCACCCTCCTCGCCGAGCTCACGGACAGCCTCGGCATCGTCGGCGGCCACCTCGCCGCCGGGCTGCAATGGGACATCGGTCGTGGCGTGACCCTCGGCTTTCAAGTGCGCACGCCGTCGTTCGTCTTCGCGACCTTCCCGAGCGGCACGGAGCTCGCCGCGTTCAGTCAGACCGTGCCGAGCAGCGGCATCGACGCGACTTCGACCTCGAACTTCGACGAAGTCGATCGCGGCGACGCCGGGCTCGACGTGTTGCGAGGGACCCGGATGGCCATCGGCCTGTCGTGGGCCTTCCCAGGTGGCGTTCTGGCCATCGACGGCGACGTCCAGCTCGGGTCCGACAACGACCTCGGCACCGAGACCGAACTCACGTGGAACATTCGCGTCGGCGCCCGTGGCTTCGTATCCGAGAGCTGGGTGCTCGGCGGCGGCCTCTTCACCGACCGCAGCGGCAACCGGTCGGCAGCGGCCCTCGGGGAGCTCGACGTCGACTTCTACGGCGCCGCGTTCGGCGTCGAGTGGCGCAAACAATATGGGCTGTCGGACGCGCCTTCCGACACGCTGTTGCTCGTCACCACCATCGGGCTCCGTTATTCGATGGGCGTCGGTGACGCCGGCTCCTTCGTCTATTCGCCGTTCGCGGACGACGTCACGACCCCAATCGTGGTGGAGCGCGGCGCGGAGGTGCGTTTCCACGAGATGGCCGTCCACATCGGGAGCGGCGTCTACTTCTGAAGCACGCCACCGCCCGGGGGCGTCGCCGCGCTCGCGACGCGGGCGATCCGACGTTCCGCTGCCTCGGCATACTCGCCCGAGCGCGCCGCCGCGATCAGCCGTGCGGCGAGCGCAGGCTCGACGTGCTTCAGGTGGTTGAGCGTCACGAGCCCGAGCCCCATGGTCTCGCGCTCATGCACCCACCGCAGCAGCGCCGGCTCCACGGACGCCGCGTGGTGGCGCACGAGGCACGTCGCCGCCCTCACGGCTGACCACGGGGGCGCCGTGACCGTCTCCGCGACCTCGAGGAGCGCGGCTGGCGCGTCCTTCAGACCCCGGGCGAGCTGAGAACAGGGCGGCGGGGCGTCCCTCTCCAAGGTCATCTGGTAGACGCGTTCGGCCTCCGGACTCAGGCGACGTGGCGCGGCGGGGTCGGCCTTCTGTGAGGCCCTGTCGGTCGTCTCCGGAGCAGAACAGCTGGCCAAGAGGGCCGCGAGCCATAGACTGGTCATTCCCATTCGCCTCGTGAGCTTCATAGCGCCCCCGTGTAGCGGTGCATGATGCCTTGTTGCCCAGGCGTCAGGACGGTCGTGCTGAGGCAGGTCCCGCCGTCGCAGATGGAGACGGGGTACATCAGGTTGGTCCCGAGCGACGCTTTGCACGCCTCCTCGGTGTCGCACTCCGGGGTGTCCGTCAGCGCGTCCCAGTAGTCGTACTTCTTCGAGACCGGGTGGTTGAGCCCGACGTAGTGTCCCACTTCGTGCGCGAGGACCTCGCCGTAGAGCCGGATGTCGTCAGCGCTGAACTCGCCGTCCCCACCGGCGTTGGCGATCCAGCCGATGACGATGGCGCTCACGGGCGACACGCCGAGGGGGCCCGGGATCTGCCCGGAGACGCCGTATTGGCTCGTGTCGTCGTCGATGGTCTCGCCGATGAGGACCGCGATCTCGCTCTCGCGAGCCAGCCCGGACGCCGCCGCGAGGACGTCGCCACTCGCCGCCGAGGGGTAGGGCAGGGCGGGGTCGAGGTCGCTCGTGGCGTAGCGGACCTCGATGGCCATACCCGCCTTCGCCCACACCTCTTCCCAATGATCGACGGCGTCTTTCGTGGCGGCGACGAGCGCGTCGTCGTCCGCCATCCCCTTCGCCCAGACGATCACGACCTTCACGAGCCCCGCCGAGAGGTCGGCGTCCTTCTTCGCCAGGGCGCTCACGGTCACGGGGACATTCGGGCGCGGCGTCAGGCCGTCGACCTTGTAGCTGCCGATGGTCACTGCGTAATCGCCCGGCACGAGCGGCGGGTCTTCGGCGCGGATCGGCCAGTTGATGACCGTGGCGGGCGCCGTCGCCCAGAACGCGTTCGTCAGCGACTCGGTCGCGCTTGTCCAATCCTGCCACTGAAGGAGGCGCTTCCCGTCCGGGCCATCGATGGCGAGGATGGCGAGCCGCGCGTTGGTCTCGGTCGTACCGAGCACCATGAAGGAGCGCTCCGAGGAGATGGGCACCGTCACGGTGACCTCGCCCGTGCTCCCGGTGTCGACGGTCGACTTCAGGACCTCCGTGAGGGTGGGCTCAGCGCCGTCGACACCGTCGCCGGACCCATCCGCGCCGTCACTGCCGGCCGAGTCCTGACTGCCCGTGGCCGTGTCGGCCGTCGGCGCCGTCATGCCGGCGTCGGACTGTCCGAGTCCGCCTTCGCAACCGAGCGCCAGCCACGCACCGAGGGCGAGTCCGCTCGAACGCCCGTTACGGCGCCAAGAGCCGCTCCCACCCTTCATCGAGCAAGGTGGAGAAGCGGAAGGTGAGGGAGTTCGTGTCTTCATAGTGGTCTCC
>JADMJS010000319.1 GCA_018780435.1 Myxococcales bacterium | reverse complement strand
CCGGTGTCAGTCGGGCAGTGCGAGCCCTTCTCGCGCCAGAAGTCCTTGTAAGTCTATTGGAATTGGGCACACGAGCGGTGCCACGTTCGACAGCGTCATCGACCATGCGTGCAGGGCCGGGCGTTCGAAGAGGGCCGCGACCTCGGGCGGCGCGTAGCGCGAATCGCCGAGCAGCGGATGGCCTGCGTGGGTCAGGTGGACGCGCACTTGGTGCGTGCGGCCCGTGAAGATGCGGGCACTGACGAGGCTCGCGCGATCCGATGTGGAGAGGGCCTCGACGCTCGTTCGGGCGGTCTTGGCGCCGGCCGCGTCGTCCGCGAGGACGGCCCAGCGCTTTCGGGCGTCATCCCAGCCGATGGCGCCCGTGAGCTCCTGGGTCGCTTTGGCCACGCGGCCCGCCGCGACGGCGAGATAACGCTTCTCGCCCTTCTTCAGCTTGTCGGTGAAGACGTCGACGGCGCTCTTCTTGCGCACGAAGAGGAGCAGCCCGGTGGTGCCGGCGTCGATCTGGTGGACGGCCCAGACAAAGCGCCCGAGCTGGGCCGTCAGGACCGCTTGGGCGCTGTGGGGATCGTCGAGCGTACGTCCGGTGCTCGGCAGGCCGGCCGGCTTGTCGATGACGACGAGGTCTCGATCTTCGAACAGGATCCGGAGCGAGGTCGGGGTGTTGCGCGGTCTGGGCTCCTCCGTCATTCGAGCTCCGCGGCCCGAAGCGTGCCGCCATCCAGGCTCGGCTCCGAGCCGAGGCCCGTGCAGCGAAACAGGCGATAGGGGGCCGGAGACTCGAGCAGCTCCCGGCACGACGTCCGAATCAGGGACGCCAGCGTCGGGTTGGCGTCGAGCGCGTCGAGCTCGGGCCGGTACGGCGTCGTGTTCCAGGCCACCCATCCGGGCGGGTGCCGGTGCATGGCGTCGACGCGTTGCACCGCGAGCCGGCGGATCTCGGGGCTCGGGTGGCTCTCTGACGCCAGGAAGCCATAAATGAATGGAGTCGCGGCTTTACGGCCCGCGAGCAAGAGGAGCTGCAGCTCGTCGTCGTTTGTGAGCACCGTGTCTGAGGGCGGGCTCGCTGCGATGATCGCGGCTGCGGCCGTCATCGCGTCGTGGTTCCAGTGCCCGCCGACCTCGTGCGCGCGCGTGAGGCCCGGGCCGAGGTCGTAGCGGACGAGCGAGGCGCCGTAGAGCGCGGTGACGGCGGCCACCGCCAGTGCGGCGCTGGGGACTGGCCTCGGCGCGAGGCGCTCCCAGGTGAGCGCGGCCAGCGGCGCCAGGAGGGGCACCGCGCCATGGAGGTGGTAGGTCCAACCTTTGCGCTGGACGAGGTAGAGGAGCAGCGAGCCGATGACCGCCAGCGTGAGCATCAGGGTGGCGGCGCCCTGATCGGATGGCGCCGCGTCGCGGGGACGCCGGGTCGCGGCGACCAGGCCGAGCACGATCAACGCCAGGAGCCCGAGTGGCCACCGCCCGGCGAGGAGCTCGACGGGGCCGAGTGACCACTGCCCGGCATGGAGCGGGATGACCAGCGCCTGAATGCCGGCGAAGGCGCTCAGCGCGTCGTTGCCGGCGAGCCAAAGCACCCACCCGGCGGTCGCGAGGCTGAAGCCGGTGAAGGACCCGAGGCCGAGGCCGGCGGGTCCAATGGCACCCGGGAGGCGCTGCTTGGCCGAGAGCCAGAGCCATGTGAACCACACAGGCCAGACCACCAGCAGATACGGCCACTTGAAGGACACGGCGGCGCCAGCCAAGAGGCCGGCGAGGGTCGCGAGGCCAAGGCCCGTGGCGCGAGGGCGGCCGACCGCCGCGCCCCCTGTGAGCATAGCCAGCGCAAAGAAGAGACCCTGCCACAGCTCGCGTTGGCCGCGGTCCCACGGCGTGATCGAGACGAAAGCGAGCAGCCCCACCGAGAGCCCGGCGGCGAGCGCCGACGTGGCGACGCGGCGCTTCAGCCAGAGCGCGGCAGCCACGAGGCTCAGGCCCGAGGCCGCGACGGTCACCGCGATGAACGCGCCGTCCGTGAGGCCAACGGCGCGACCGAGGACCCAGTGCCAGAGCACGACGCCGGGCGTGTTGAACTCGAAGCTGTCGCGGTAGGGCATGACGCCCTGGTCCATCGCCCA
>JADMJS010000411.1 GCA_018780435.1 Myxococcales bacterium | reverse complement strand
GATGCGGCCAAGGCAGATGTGGAGCTCGACCGCCAAGCGCTCCGTGGGCTAATCCAACGCTGTCTCGAGAGGCTGCCGACGCGCCTTGCCGAGGCCTTCGTCCTGCGCGAAGTCACGGAGCTCGATGTGCTCGAAGTCTCGGAGCAGCTGGGCGTGACACAAGGAAACCTCGCGGTCATGCTCCACCGTGCCCGCCTCCGCATGCGGATGTGCATCGTCCACGAAGAACAGGCTGCGGAGTGTGCGCCATGCTGAGCTGCCGTGACGCCGCGCGACTCATCTCGGCTCGCTTGGATGCGCCCATCGGCCTGCAAGCAGGGCTTTCTCTGAATTTCCATGTCCTCATGTGCGGTCCGTGTCGTCGTTACGCCAGGACTTTGAGACGACTTGGTGAAGTGGCCCGGGACCTCGTTGAAGACGAATCAGCGAAAAGCTTGAGCGCCGACGAACGCGTGCGGCTTGAAGCCGCTATCGACGGTGAAGCGGCACGCCGACCGTTGGTCAATGACGACGAAACGTGACAGGCGCTCGGGTCGCCCGAGTCCAATAGTGCTGCGAAACGGGGCTCGAGACTACCGCGCTTCACGGCTTCGACGGCGGCACCCCGGCGGGGCCCGAGGGGGCCGCGTCGCCGGGCTACGCGCGGGATTGGGAGGGCTCAGTCGTCGACGACCTCGGCATCGACCACGTCGGACTTCGGCGCGCCGCCTGGAGCGCCGCCGGGCTGGCCGCCCTGGGCGTTCTTGTAGGCGGCCTCGGCGAGCTTGTGGCTGGCCTTGGTGAGCGTCTCGGTCGCGGCCTTGATGGTGTCCGCGCTGTCGCTCTGGAGCGCCGTTTTCGCCGTCTCGAGGGCGGCCTTCAGCTCGGCGACGTCGTTCGCGTCGACCTTGCCTTCGAGTTCCGTGAGGGTCTTCTCGGTCTGGTAGACCAGCGTGTCGAGCTGGTTCTTGGCCTCGATGGCCTCGCGGCGGGCTTTGTCTTCCGTCGCGTGGGACTCGGCGTCTTTCACCATGCGGTCGATCTCGTCTTTGCCGATGCCGGACGAGTTCGTGATGGTGACGTTGGTCTCCTTGCCCGAGGCCTTGTCCTTCGCCGACACCTTCAGGATGCCGTTGGCGTCGATGTCGAAGGTGACTTCGACCTGCGGGATGCCGCGCGGCGCCGAGGGGATACCCTCGAGGTGGAACTTGCCGAGGGTGCGGTTGTCGCGCGCCATCTCGCGTTCGCCCTGAAGGACGTGGATCTCGACCGAGGTCTGATTGTCGGCCGCCGTCGAGAACGTCTCCGTCTTGCGTGCCGGGATCGTGGTGTTGCGCTTGATGAGCGTCGTCATGACGCCACCGAGCGTCTCCACGCCGAGCGAGAGCGGGCTGACGTCGAGGAGCAGGATGTCCTTGACGGTGCCCGCGAGCACGCCGGCCTGCACCGCGGCGCCGACGGCCACGACCTCGTCCGGGTTGACCGAGCGGTTCGGCTCCTTGCCGAAGAACTTACGGACGGCCTCGACGACCTTCGGGATGCGGGTCGAGCCGCCGACGAGCACGATCTCGTCGATGTCCTTGGGCTGCTTGTTCGCGTCCGCGAGCGCCTTGCGGCACGGCTCGAGGGTGCGCGTGATGATGTCGTCGATCAGCTGCTCTAGCTTGGCGCGCGAGAGCCGCATGTTCATGTGCTTCGGACCGGTCGCATCCGCCGTGAGGAAGGGCAGATTGATGTCGGTCTCGGGCGCGGACGACAGCTCGATCTTCGCCTTCTCGGCGGCCTCCTTGAGGCGCTGCATGACCATCTTGTCGCCGCTGACGTCGATGCCGGAGTCCTTCTTGAACTCGGCCACGAGGTAGTCGATGATCCGCTCGTCGATGTTGTCGCCGCCGAGGTGGACGTCGCCGTTGGTCGAGATGACCTCGACGATCTTCTCGCCGACTTCGAGCACCGAGATGTCGAAGGTACCGCCACCGAAGTCGTAGACGACGATGATCTGGTCGTTCTTCTTGTCGAGGCCGTACGCGAGCGCGGCCGCGGTCGGCTCATTGATGATGCGCTTGACGTCGAGGCCCGCGATGCGGCCCGCGTCCTTGGTCGCCTGGCGCTGGCTGTCGTTGAAGTACGCCGGCACCGTCACGACGGCTTCGGTCACGGGCTCGCCGAGGTAAGCCTCTGCGGCCTCCTTCAGCTTGCGGAGCACCTGCGCCGAGATCTCGGGCGGGGCGTAGTTCTTGTTACGAATCTTGAAGTGCGCGTCGCCGTTCGCGGCTTCGACGACGAAGTAGGGCATGCGCTTCCGCTCGTTCGCCGTCTCGGAGAACTTGTGACCAATGAAGCGCTTGGCCGAATAGACCGTGTTCTCGGGGTTGGTGATGGCCTGGCGGCGCGCGATCTGCCCGACGAGGTAGTTGCCCTTGTCGTCGACGGCGACGACCGACGGGGTCGTGCGCGCGCCTTCCTGGTTCGCGATCACCTTGGGCTCGTTGCCCTCCATGACCGCAACGACGGAGTTGGTCGTGCCGAGGTCGATGCCAACAATCTTGCCCATGGTCTCTTCCCTTTCCGTTCCGACCGCCCTGCGCAGCCGGCTTCGAAGTTGCGGCGCACCCCTGCGCCAATGTTCATTCCCTGCCCGCAGGCAGGCGCGCCTGATCACGGAGCCGCATGGCGACCGTGTCTCTAGCCTCGCGGCGGATGGGGCGAAAGACCCCCGCTGTCGCGATGCCGGACCCCGATGGGGAGGACAGTCAACAGGCAGCCGGGGCGTCACGCGCGGAGCTCTCGCCGCGTGCCGGGTCCCAACCGCGGCGAAACTTAGGCCGGCCCCTTGGGGTGTCAAGGCGTCGCCCCAAAGGCTTTTTTGGTGTCCTCCACGGTGATGCGCCTGCGAGCGGGGGGCGCCCCCCGCGCCCCCCGAAGGGCCCGCTCCACCGCGCCGTCACGCGTTTCGACGCCGTGGGGATCGGCCTCTCCGTGACATCGGCGCACGCGAGGGGCTATGGTCCGACCGCCATGCCACTCCTCGCTCGCCCCCTGCTTCGCTTTGACCCGTCGTCCTCACTCGCTGCCCTGGCCCTCGTGGCGACGCTCGCCGCGTGCGGTCCCGATGCCGAGCTGAGGGTGGTTCAGTCGGGCGCCGAGCCGCTGCTCGGGTCCCGGCCCGTGCTTCGCATCACGTCGCGCCCGATTCACCCGCTCGGGCGGCTCAACCCCGAAGCCTCCGCCGCTATGGCCAAGGTGGACGCGTGGATGCCGGACCAGGGGCTCCCGGCCCTGCTCGCGCACGCGGGCTCGCCCTCGGCGCGGGTCCGCGACGCCGTCCTCACGCGGCTCCTCGGGCTCTTCGACGACATCAAGACACCAGATGCCGTCCGGCAGGACGCGGCCCTCGGGCTCTTGGCCTTCGTGGACGATCCGCGGCCCGCGCTCGGCGACGCTGCCCGGGAGCTCCTCGGCGAGCTGACCGACACCACGCGCGACACGCTCTATGACCGCGCTCTTCGCAGCACCGAGCCTGGGGTCGCGCGCGGCGCGGCGCTGATATGGCCGTCGTTATTGAGGAATGGGGGTTCCGCCGAGCTGAGGCAGGGACGGATTTCGGCCGTGCTGACGGAAGCGAGCCCCGAGATCGGCTTCTTGTTTGTCTCGAAGCACTGCGGCGAGCTCGGCCCGCCGACCCTCGCAACGCTTCTGCAGTCCGACAAAGTCCACGTGAAGGCGGCGGCGACGGTGTGCGAGCTCGGGCGGGTGCGGCTCGACACGCCCTCCGCGACGCGCATCGACGCCAGCGCCGTCGCTCCGCTCGAAGCGGCGCTCGATCAGCTCGACGGCGCGGCCCTCGGGGACGTCGCGGACGCAGTGAGCTCGCTCGCGAGCCTGATCGACGACAGCGCGAAGAAGGCGCTTTTGCCCGTGCTCGATGCCGCGGCGACCGCACAATCCTGGCGGGTCTCGATCGCCGTCGGCGAAGCCCGTGCGGCCCTTGGTAATCCGGACGGCCTCGCGACGCTCGGGGTCTTCATCCGCGGCTCCGGCTCGGACGCTCGCGTACGGGCGCTCGCGGCGGCGTCGCGGGTCGGCGCGATTCGGCGCATCGAGAGCCCGCCGCTCGTCACGGCGCTCGAAGCCGCAGCCGACGATCCCGACGCCGCGACGCGCACGGCCGTCGCCGAGGTGCTCGGCGTGACGCTCGACGGTCGGGGCGCGGCTATCCTCGCGCGCCTCGTGCGCGACAAGTCCGTCGACGTGCGGGCGGCCGCGGCCTATGCGTCGGGGCGCTCCGGCAACCCACGCACGGCCGGCGCCTTGTGCGAGACGGCCATCCTCGACGAATCGAGCCGGGTCAGCGACGCCGCGTACGCGTCCTTGCACCACCTCATCCACGGCCACCCGTTGCCGCCGCCGTCGATGGTGTCGGAGTGGCTCGATAGCCCGGGCGACCTTGGCGGCCGGCCCTTCTGGGGGCGAGAGCACGTGCGCTGGCGCGAGCTCCACCAAGCCGGCCTCGGGATGGGGGCGAGCGACTAACTCGTCACGGTCCAATTGTGCGTTCAACTGCTGGAAACGCTGGCTCTCTGTGGGCTTGCGAGCGTATAATGCCGGCCCGCTCGGGGCTGTCGCGGTCCTGATCGGTATTACCCGGCGTCGGGGCCCACTTGGACCCCTCCCAGCCGCTCGGAGCCCCAATGTCCACACGCTTCGTCATCTCGACCCTCCTCCTGGCCAGCGTCCTGGCCTGCGGTTCGTCTCGTCGCTCCGGCGGCGCGGGTGACGGCGCTGACGGCACGGTCGACTCGACCGACGGAACGGACGGCGGCGAAGGCTTCCAACCGGGTGACGGCGTCGACACGGGCGAGACCGACGGCACGGATGCCACTGATGGGACCGACTCGGGCGATGGTTCGGACGGTTCGGACGGCGAGACCGACGGCAGCACCCCAGTCGACACGAGCCACAAGGGCTTCCCGTCGAAGGAGCTGTTCCTCCAGATCATCAGCCCGGGCGCTCGCACCCACGTCACGTCCACGGCCAGCGTCGTGTCGATCGGCGGCGTCCTCTTCGGGCGAGCCGATCGCATCACGTGGACGGCCGGCTCGGGCGCGACGGGCGTCGCGACGGGCGACACCTTCTGGCAGACCGAGCCCATCACGCTGCTGCCGGGCGACAACCAGATCATCATCACGGCCACCGACGAGGCTGGCGGCGCCTCGGTCGACTCGGTCAACGTCACCTATTCGCCCGGCGTCGCGTTTGAGAACCCGGCCGTCGCCCGCCCCGACGCGTTCTTCACCGGCAGCAACATGCGCGTCGCCGTGTCGGTACGAAACCCGGGCCCGTCCGTCATGCCGGGCAGCTTTGTGCTCTGGGAGGTCGACGCGACCGGAAACACGGTCGGCCAAATCGGCGCGATGAAGGACTCCGGCGACCTCGGGCTCGACTGCGACGAGATTCAGGACGACGGCGTGTACTCACGCTGCGCCCAGATGCAGAACGCGACGGCGACGGTCCGTTATCTCCGCGTCACCGCGTCGGTCCAGCAGAACGGCAGCCTCGTGACGCTCTTCTCGCCTCTCACGCCGATCGAGATTGTCGACCCGGTCACGCCGGCCGAGTGCGCGAGCGTGAAATCGGTCCAAGAGGCCGCGATTCAAGCCTACAACGGCGCCCTTGGCGGCGGGGCGCTCGCGGCGGCGGACGCGGCGGTGGCGTCGCTGAAGTCGAGCTCGGCGGTCGAATCGGCCGGAATGAACGAATCCGGTTACGGCATCTGGGTGCGCTTCCAGAGCGGCCTGCTGGGCGGACTCGACGTCGGCCGCCCGGACACACGCGGCGGCGCCGGCAATGGTCAATTCGGAGACTATGGCAGCGAACAGGCGGGCCTCGGGAACGAGCGGCAGATACTGTCGCGAAAGGTGCTCGCGCTCGCCCCGGCCAGCTCCCAGTTCGGCCCACTCGATGAGGTCGTCCAGATCGCGAGCCAGCTTGGTTCTCAGCAATGCCCGGCCTTCGGAGTGCAGGGCCCCTACCAGAACGGCGCCGCGACGCTCTCGGAGATGCGCCGGGGCTACGACGCGGGCATCCTGCTCTTCTCTGGCCACGGCGACACCTACTTCACCTCGCTCTCAGCGGACGTGAAGCAGTCGCTCATGTGGGAGCACGACGGGTCGCAGGAGATCCTGTGGAGCGGCGAGGCGGTCGACTGCTCTCGCCTCTCGACCAGCCACGACGCCTGTTACGCCGCGAGCGACTGCCCGGCGGAGGCCCAATGTGTGTTCAACGACGCCGGCCCGAGCGGCGTCTGCGTCGACCGCACGGCCATCGACCTGCGCCGCGGCCGCGTGATCATTGGCGCGAACACCTACGGCGTGCACGCCAACTTCTTCGCGCGTTACGCCGAGCGCGCGTGGCCGGATTCGCTGGTCTACCTCGGCGCCTGCCGCACCCTCTTCAACGGCACGCTCGCCGCCGCGATGTTCGGGGCGGGCGCCAAGGCGGTGGCCGGCTACAACGACTACGTGGACTCGGCGTTCGCCTCCGAGCAGGGCAAAGCGTGGTTCACGGAGATGCTCGCGGGCGGCGCCACGAGCGGCTTCGCGGCCTCGTTCCCGGTGTCGCAGCCGGGCAAGCCTGAGGTGCAGTTCCAGCTCTTCGGCGCCAAGAACCTCACGATCTCGGAGTCGGAGATCCTGAACCCGAGCTGGGAGACCGGCGACACGACCGGCTGGGACGTCGCTGGCGACGGCCGCGTCATCGGCCGCCTCGGCGCGACGCTAGCGGTCGGCGGCAAGTTCATGGGCATCATCTCGACGGGCCTCGGGTACACCGATCAGACCGGCGAGCTGAGCCAGAGCTTCTGCATCCCGGCGGGCGCGGAATCGATGTCCTTCTCCTGGCGCTTCTACAGCGAGGAGTTCACCGACTTTTGCGGCTCGGAATACCAAGACACCTTCGAAGCGCAGCTCGAGACGACCGCCGGCTCGAAGAAGCTCGTCTCGGCGAACGTCGACGCGCTGTGCGGCCCGAGCGACTGCTTCGGCTGCGGTGGTCAATACTTTGGCCTCACGCCGTCGGACGTGGCGTTCGACCAGGGCGATGTCTACAACACGCCGTGGAAGACCGAGACCGTGGACGTGAAGCCCTTCGCGGGGGCGGGCCCGGTCACGCTCCGTCTCTTCTCGACGGACGTCGGCGACTCGATCTACGACTCCGCCATCCTCATCGACGGCGTGAACATCGACTGATGACCTTCGCCACCGGACGCCTCCTCTCCTTCGGGTTCAGCATCGCCCTCATCGGCGCCGCCCTGGCGCCTCCCCCCGCTCGGGCCGAGTCACTCTTCGAGAAGCGATTCGAGTGGAGCGCGCCCGCTGGCGTCCGCGTAGAAGCCGCTGTGACGGTCAAAGGGACCGTCGTGGTGCAGCTCGGCCGCGAGTTCCTCATCGGCATGAACGAAGAAGCGAAGGCCGAACGGTGGCGCTTCACGTCGAAAGCGAAGGCCATTCGGAGTCTGTCGCTGCGCACGGCCGGCCTCCTCGTCGAAGCCGAGCAGCTCCACATGCTCGACCCGGTCACCGGCGACGAACGATGGGAGGTGCCGCTCAACTGCTTCCCCGAGCGTTGCAACAGCAAGGTCCGCCTCGCCACCGACCAGTTCGTGCTTCTCACGGGCTTCGACGGCAAGGAGGACAACGTCATGTTGATCGACGCGCAGTCGGGGCAGCAGCTTTGGCCGAACTGGGTCCCGGTCGCGGCCGTGCAACATGTCGTGATCTCGCCCACCGCCATCATCCTCGCCACGGGCGCCGCGCCTTTCCACGTGGTCGCGCTCGATCGCTTCACGTCGCGCGAACGGTGGCGCCTTCGCCCTGAGGGGATCGAGGGCCCGGCGGCCGGCCTCGCGTCCGACGGGACGGTACTGAACGCGTGGTGGCGAAGTGGGTCGGCGGACGTCGTGCACGCCGCTGAGATCGACACCGGCAAGTCGGTCGCCGAGTGGACCGTGGCCCGCCGCAAGGGGGCCGACACGGACCTGCGCGGCACGGCGCCGGGCGTCTTCGTGGCCTACCAGTCGTCGGTCCTCGGCGGGGGTACGCTCCGGGGCTACGACAACCGAAGCGCCGAGACGACGTGGCGCGTCTCACTTGCGGCCGCACAGGGGGCGCCGACGCTCATCGGCGACCGCGTGCTCGTGCGCGATGCGACGGGCCAGAACAGCACGGGGATCTCGGCCGTGTCTGCGTCCACGGGCAAGGTGCTGTGGACCTACCACCGTGACGACGCGCGTACGCTCGATTGGCGCCTCGAAGGGGGTCGGGCCGTGGTGATCGCGCAAGGCAAGACGAACTTCATCGGTCTGCTCGACCTCATCGGCGGGCGTATGGAGGGCATCGCGCCCCTCGACGGCGCTGCGCCGGAGCGCATCAGCTACACGACGGGACAGCTCTACCTCTACTCGGGGAACGAAGTGAGCCGCTTCGACCCCACGGCCGACGCGCTCGTGCTCGAGCGCTTCGAGTCCGCCATGAAGCGGGGCGAGGTCGCGGAGGCGAAAACGATCGCCAAGTCTCTGAAACCATTCACGGGGGAGCTCGAAGTCGCCGCCAAGATCAACTCGGCCGTCGGCGGACAGCCCTTTCAGGCCGCGTCTCAACGCCTCGAGTCGGGTGGCCTCCCGACCGTGCTCGCCGCGCTCGACCGCGCGTCGACCGACGACAAGATGACCTTTTACGAAGACTTCAAGGTCTTCATCGAGCTGGCGCGAAACGAGCTCTCTCGGGCAGGTGTCGG
Source organism: Myxococcales bacterium (assembly GCA_018780435.1). Lineage (GTDB taxonomy): Bacteria > Myxococcota_A > UBA9042 > SXOO01. The sequence continues at coordinate 42,665 of JADMJS010000411.1, read as the reverse complement.
CGCGACGGATGGCGATGATCGGACGCGGCTTGCGACCATGGCACTGCGCGTCACCGATCTCTCGGTTCGCTTCGAGCGCCAGCTCGCCGGTAAGGCGGGCGAGGACAAGCCGGTCATCGCCGCCATCGGTGCCGTTGCCTCCTCGTTGGCCGAGTCGCTCCTCGCGTCGGGCCGTCCGGACGACGCCTACGCCGCGCTTCGCACGCTCTGGGCCAAGGGCTGGGTGCCGCACACAGCGCCGCTCCTGCCCGTGATGCGAACAGCCGTTGCGCATCGACTCCGGAAGCTCATGCCGGCGCTCGAGACATCGGTGGCGTCGGGAGACGGCGCGGACATGGCGCTCGCCGAGATCGCCGATCTGATCGGCATCGAGGCGCTCGTCGATCCGCCGCCGAGTGTGGACGCGATCCCGGACATGGCACCCGGCGACTATGCGGCCATGGCCGAGCGCCTCAAGAACGTGCTCAAGACGGTCACGCCGAAGTAGAATCATCGCGACTCGGATCGGTGCCGCAGAAACGGCGAACTGGAAGTGGGAAAATACATGTCGAATCGAATGTTTAGAGTGGTTTCGTTGTCGCTGGTGCTGAGCCTCGGCGCCTGTTCCTCGTCAGGTCGGAAGAAGAGCAGCAGCGATGGCTCGGACGGCACGGATGGGACCGACGCAACCACTGCGGGTGATGCGACTGACGGCAGCGATGGATCCGATTCGACGACGGACGCGACCGACGGGTCTGACGCGACGGACGGGACGACGGACGCGACCGACGGGTCTGACGCGACGGACGGCGCGACCGACGCGACCGACGCGACCGACGCGACCGATGGGTCCGATGCGACCGATGGGAGCGACGCGACCGACGTCACGGACGGCAGTGATTCCACCGACGCGACCGACGCCACGGACGGCAGTGATGCCACCGACGCGACCGACGCGACCGACGGGTCTGACGCAACGGATGGGACCGACGCCACCGACGGCAGCGACGCGACGGATGGCAGCGACGCGACGGACGGCACTGATGGCAGCGACGCGACGGACGGTACCGATGGCACCGACGGAACGGACGCTCCCGGGGCCTGCACCGACCCGTCCGAAGTCTCCACCATCACGTCGGGCGAGTTCAATTCGAAGATCTACGACTGCGCCGTGGGCGGGTGCTTCAACGTCCCCACCGGGTGTGTGTCGACGTGCCTCGTCGGCACGGCGGGACTGACCGAGGCATGCGCCGCATGTAGTGAGCCGCTGCTTGAGTGCGCACTTCAGGAATGTCTCGTGCCCTGCACGACGTCTGCAACGGCGTGCTTCGAGTGTGCGATTCCGGCGTGTGGTGCTGCCTTCGAGACGTGCGCCGGCACCCCTCTCTCAAAACCAGCCACGTGCGTCCCGAGCTGCGGCGAGAAGAAGTGCGGCGACGACGGCTGCGGTGGAAGCTGTGGCACGTGTATGGGCACCGACGTCTGCAGCTCCGGCGTGTGCGTCCCCGAGGGCACGCTCCAGTGTTCCAATGACCCCGCGACGACCGCCTGCGCCAGTGCGGAGGCGTGCGAGTGTATGGGCTGCGTGGACGATGGGGAGTGCACGGCGGCAGACGATTGCGTGTGCTCCGATTGCTTCTCCGACAGCTTCTGTGGTGACGCTTTGCAGTGCAACGCCGATGGCGTCTGTTCGCCATTCACCGAAGGGTGTGCGTGTTCAGACTGCAAGGCTCACCCCGAATGCCTTGCCGGATGCACGCCCAAATGTGAAGGCAAGGCGTGTGGGAATGACGGCTGTGGTGGTAGCTGCGGCGATTGTGTGGACGGTCTTCAGTGTAACGGAGCTGGTCAGTGTGTGGTGGCTCTACCTCTCACGTGCAGCAACGGTAACGCCCCCCCAGGCGCCTGCACGAGCGTGGAGCTGTGTCAGTGCGCCGGGTGCGTGGACGACGGCATGTGCACCAGTGCCGACGATTGTGTGTGTGGCGACTGCGCTATGGACACATTCTGCTCGGACGTGGCGAATTGCCAGGACGACGGCGCCTGCAATCCCTACGCAGAAGGTTGTGTCTGCGCCGATTGCAAGAACCACCCGAGCTGCAACCCGGGTTGATGGTCCGACGGTGGTGATCACGGCGGCCCGGGTCCGCTCGGCCCGGCGTTCGTGTTGCATGGGATCGACATGTGCGCACCATTCGCGAGCGCTGCGTACCGCGCCGGCGTTGCGGTGACCATCGGCGACGGGTCGGTGAGCTGTCGGTCGGTCGCCGACCGTCTCCGCGACAGGCGCGGCCCATGAAGATAATCGGACCATCCTGGCTGAATTGCCTTGTCCCCGGCGTCCGTTGCGGGGCAGAGTGGCGATTCCATATTTGGGGGAAACCATGAGACTCTTCAATTCAGCCATGACCAGTGCGGTGTTTGCGCTGCTACTCGTAAGCGGCGTCGCGCAGGCCGGACCCATTTTTCTCACCGGACACGACCCAGACTTCCACGCGCAGGACAACGCCGGTGCGCGCAACCTGCTGCGTGCGGGCGTGAACTTCGTGCGCCACGGGAGCCCGCTGCCGGTGCTGTTCGTGGAGTCGTCGCTGAACGCGATCGCCGGACATCGGGTCGGGCGGCTCGGGATGATCGCCTCCGGCTACGTTCAGGGGACGGACTTCGTGCACAAGAACGCGGCGGCCCTGGCAGCGATGACGTCGACTCAGTGGGCGAACCTCGGTTCGACGTACAGCGCTATCGTCGTGGCGTCGGACTTCGGCGGCATGCTGACGCAGGCTGAGCTGAATCAGCTCAACGCCCATCAGGCCGACATCGCCGCATTCGTGAACGCGGGCGGCGGCGTGTGCGCGCTGGCGGAGAGCGGGGCGGCGGGCAACTTGACCACGCATGACCGCTTCGCGTTCTTGCCCATCTCCATCGTATCGTCCAGCAACGCCTCACCGCCCTATCAGGTGACGCCGTATGGGACGTCGACGTTCGCGCTGGCCTTCGGCGACGTGAACTCGCCGTCGCACAGCCACTTCGACGCGACGTTCGGCCTGAACGTGGTCACCTACAGCGGACCGACGGGCCAAATCATGACGTTGGCCGGCACGGTGGGCATCGTGTCGTGTGGCTTCCTCAACGCGAACGCCGGCCCGGACCAAACCGTGGACGGCGGACTCGCGACCCCGATCGCGCTCGACGGCTCGGGCTCGGCGGTGGGCAACTCATCGTGTGGGCCGCTGACCTACGAGTGGACTGAAGGGGGCAACGTGCTCGTGCCCGTGAGCGGGGATGCTACGGCGAACGTCGCGCTCGATCCGGGCGTGCACGTCCTCACCTTGACGGTGACGGACAATCGCGGCGAGTCGGCGAGCGACACGGTCACGATCACCGTCGTCAACACGGCGCCGCCCAGCATCGTGTGCCCCGCGGATGTGGCGACGGAGACCGACCCGGGTGTGTGCGACGCGCAAGTGGCTTATGAGGGCCCGTGGGCGACTCCGGGTGGCGCGAACCTCACGTCCGTTGGGTGCGACTGGGCGTCGGGCAGCGCCTTCGTGGCCGGCGTGACCACCGTACACTGTGCGGCCTTCGATGCCTCGGGCAACTCTGCCGAGTGCACCTTCGCCATTACGGTCGTGGACCACGAGCCGCCGGTGGTCATCGCGCCGCCGGGGATCACGGTCTCCGCCGACGAGGACTGCAGCGCCGCGGCGCCGGACGTGCTGGAGAGCGCCGTGGTCACCGACAACTGCACTGCAGACCACCACCTCGAAATCGAGCAGTCGCCCACCGCGGGCAGCGCCCAGGACCTCGGTACGACTGAGATCACCATCAGCGCTATGGACGAGTCCGGCAACGTTGGGACGGGCACGACCTCCATCACGGTGGAGGACACCACGGCGCCGTCGATCACGGCCGCGGGAGCGAGCCCGGCGGTCCTGTGGCCGCCTAACCACAAGCTGGTGCCAGTGACGGTGAGCGTTACCGCCACCGACCAGTGCAGCGCTGAGCAGTGCTCCATCGTGGGCGTGACCAGCAACGAGCCGCTCAACGATGCGGGCGACGGCAACACGTCGACGGACTGGGAGATCACGAGCAGCCTCACGCTGCTGCTGCGCGCCGAGCGGGCAGGCCCCCTCAGTGGCCGGATCTACACCATCGGCGTTGTTTGCACCGACGCAGCGGGCAACGGCACGTCCACGTCGGTGACGGTGACCGTGCCGCACGACCAGCGCCGCCGGTAACGGCACGTCACGATCGGCCCGGGCGGTCTCGCCCCGCGGCCGATCCAGCGGCGCACACCCCTGTGCGTCGTGTTGGTCCCACTCCTCGGCGCGGTCGACCGCGCCGTGGGGTGCCCTCGCGGCGCCGTGGCCGAGGCGCAACCCGGCCCGTAGCCTCTCCCTCAACCTGATCAGCCGGAGCTCAGCGCCGCCGTGAGCGCATGGCAGGGACGCCGAGCCCCACCCGCCAGCCGACTATCATGAGCAAGAGGAGGAGGACGCCAGCGCCGCGGGTCCCACGTCCGGGCGCGCCGTTACACGATCCCACGGGTCCGGATGCCGCGGCGGTGGTGGTCCAGGTCACGGCGGTTCCGTCGTGGACACCAGTGAAGGCGTCGCCAACACGCAGTGTGAGACCGTCGCTCTCGACTGGTCGCGTATAGACGCCCCACCGCACGTACGTGAACGGAGGGTCGGTGGCGATTCCGCTCCCGAGGCGCTGTCCGAAGCGGTCCCGCGGTACCAGGACCCAGTTCTCGCCGTCGCGCTCGAGCGTCGTCATCTGCGTCACCTCCGCTGGATCAGGCGGCAGCGCCAGGACCGTTGCAGACAGCGGGCCCGCGGTCACGGCGAGGAGCCCGGCTTCTGTCCCGATGCGCGCTCGCGAGTACCAACCGCTGGCGCCTTGCCCCAGATCGATTCGTGTCCAGGCCGGGTCGATAGCCGAACCGCCCGGAACCGTGAGTGTCCAGGTGGCATCGGGGGTCAGTTGACGGGCCGCGCTGTCTCGGAGGAGGAGTATAGCCTCGACGACGTCCTGCCCGTCGGCCCGGACGATGGGCGTAGTGACCCAAAGACGGCTCTCTTCGAGGTCGAGCGGGCCGGCCGCGGATGGATCCCCCAGGCTGGCGATCTCCTCGCCGCCGACCATCACGGTGATGGTCTCGCCGCGACTCGGGACGTACGCAGAGTAGAATGGAAAGGCGTCACGGGTGAGGGGCGTCGAGGTCGAGCCGACGACCGCGACGACTGACGTGCCGCCTTCTTCGGCCGCCATCGTTGGCGTCGCCGAGCCGAGGTCATCGACGAGCGCGACTCGAACCCGGACGTCGAAGCCGACCGTCTCGTACTGGGCGAAAGACTCCTGCGAGATCGCGTCGACGGACGGGACGGACACGGCAGCACCGCCCACTCGGAGCGTTACCCTTGGGCCAGTCGGCACCAAACGCCGCAAGCTCGGCCCCGGGTCGAGAGCGCTCACGTTGCTCCCTGCGGTGACGACCCCGTCCGTGGACGCGAGGACGCGCGCTTCGATGCCACGTCGGACAGGCCACGGATCCACTAGGACGTCCGCGAGATCCTCTTTGACCGTCAATCTGGGCGCGAGCGCGACGACGGCGCCGTCCCAGATGACCGGGAGTCGGGTGATGCCCGCCTTGTTGGGGGCGACGAAGGTCCCACGGCCGTTCTCCAGGTCGACTCCGGCCACCGTGACCCGGCCCGGGAGGGTAGACCGGAGCTCCACCGTCGCTCCGGGCGTGACCGTCGCGGGTTCGAGCCACACGGTTCCAGGGTCGCCGACCTCGTGGATTCGATCGACGTCGAAGGCGCCCAGGGCGCGTTCGGCGAGCCAGGGCCACCGAACGGTGACGTCCACTGGGCCGGCGCAATCACCGAGACCAACGTGGATCACTCGGTCGTGCGCGGCGACGGTCTGCATCCCAGACCACTCGCGCGTCCAAGTACGGCCGCATCCCGTCACGACGTAACGTGCTCCGACGCGCGATGGGACGTGGAGCTGGAGCCAGTGACCCGATTCGGACACATTCCTGTACAAGAATCGGGAATCGAGCCCGGTGAGGAGCGCGTCCATTCGTCCGTCGCGATCGAAGTCGGCGAGCACGACCGCCCGCTTGCCGGTGACCTCGTGTAGCCCCGCATCTTCTCCGACGTCCCGTCCCTCCTGCAGCAACGTGTCGCGCGCGTTCGGCTCGGGATTGAAGACGGCGGTGGAGTCCCCGTTGCCCCCTTTGCCTGGGCCCGGGAGGCCGCTGAGGCCGGACGTGATCCAAAGCTCCTCTTGGCCGTCGTTGTCGGCGTCGAGGTAAGCGGGGCCCCACTTGAAGCGCACGCCGTCGACCCCCCACTCGGTGTTCCGCCCGATCAGACCGAGCTCGTGGGACGGGGGGCCATCGATGCGGGGTCGCCTCGACGTCAGTCGGAGGTCTGGACCAATGGACGTGAGGACGTAGTCGAGGAACCCGTCCCCGTTGGTGTCCGACACGCCGATCCCCATGCCGTAGACTCCGGGCAGCGGCTCGTAGCGCTGGTGCCCGGAGTAGACAAACGATTGCGCTTCGAGGGTCCCGTAGTCGGTTGCGACCATGAGGACCGGGCGACCATCGCCGTGAAAATCCGTCATCATCGGGACGGGGTAACATCCAGGCGACAAGATGGGGTCGTCCCCGGAGAGCCGGAAGCCCAGCGCGTCCCGCTCGAGGCGAAAGAGCGTCCGGTAGTGGGCCGCCCCGCCGCCGCACACGTAGCTCCCGAGGACGAGGTCTTCATGCCCATCGCCGTCGAGATCGCCAGCAGTCGCCGCGTCGAGCCACGTGCCGGGCCGAGCAATGGGGATGGTGTCCACCGTCCCGTCGGACCCGAACGCCAGGACCGTGAGAGCACCGACCTCCCCGGGTGCGTTGCCGTAGTGACCGTCACCGCTCGAGTCGTGGTGCACGACCAGGAGCCCGGGCCGAGGGGCGTCCACGGCGAAGCCGGGAGAGAGCTCGAAAGGCAGAAGGCAGGTCGCGCCACCGAGCGCCGACAGGACCTGCGGCGATTCTTCACTGAACGGCAAGTTACCGGATTCGTTTCGAAAGAGGCGGGTCGGTCCGGCCCGGTCACCGAGCACGAGATCAGGCCAGCCGTCCTGGTCCCAGTCGAACCACGCTGCGGGTGAGCCGTAGTCGCTGGTGACTCCTTGGCCCACCGTGGTCGGCAAGCCCGCTGCCGCCGTGACGTCCTCAAATCGTGGCCCGGACATCAAAACAGCGGTTAGTAGCGGAGCCAGGGCCATCGCTCCCAACCTACCGAGACGCTAAGCCGAGCGCAACGTGCCTACGAGTGGGCTCGTCAAGGGACGTCGAGCCCGGTGCAAGCCAGCAGTGAGTCCGAACACGCCGCGACCGCACACGTCTTGCAGGTCGGCGCCTTGGGGTCGGCGCAGACGGGACAGGCTTCGGCTCCACATTTGACCAAATCGGCGTAGCACTCCGCACACGGATCGCTGAGCACCACCGCGGCGGTGAAGCAGTCCCAGAAACACGTCTGCGAGCCTGGACATTGCACGAAGCAGGTGAAGCCGGCATCGACGCCGGCTCCGCCCTTGAGGGCGGTGGAGTCAGCCGCGTTCAGGCACCAAGTAGCGCCTGTATCAGTACCGTCGCTGCCGTCGCTGCCGTCGCTGCCGTCGCTGCCGTCGCTGCCGTCGCTGCCGTCGAAAGTGTCGGTCCCGTCGGTCCCATCGGTCCCATCGGTCCCATCGGTCCCGTCGGTTCCGTCGGTTCCGTCGGTTCCGTCGGGCGGCCCGTCTAGGCCATCGGTCGGGCCGCCATCATCTCCGAACCCAGAGAGGCCGCTGCACTCCGCGAAGCCGATCTCGCACTCAGTACGGTCGCACGCGCACTCGTCTTGGGTACACCCACCACAGACTTCGAAGGTGCACGCGGAGGCCTCGGCGAGACACACGGAGCACCCGGAGGAGATACTCGTCGCCGCCGAGATGCACGTTGTGAGACACTCCTTCTCCCCATTGCAGTCGACCATACAAGTGTCCACGGCGACGAAGAACCCTTCGCCTTCGAAGGCGACCATGTCCGGGGCGGACGTGCAAGCACCCGAGCTCGTTCCGTCGGTTCCGTCGGTCCCATCAGCGACTGCGTCGGAGCCGTCGAGGCCATCGACGCCGTCCGCGCCCACGTCCGACCCATCCGCACCCGTGCTATCGCCTTCGTCAGTCCCGTCGATGCTATCGGCACCGTCGCCGCTGTCCGTGCTGTCGCTGCCATCTGTGCCGACGGATCCGTCCACGGCGTCGGTCGCGTCGACTCCGTCCGATAGGGCATCGGAGGAGCCACCGGCCGTGTCGTCCGCGTCGGAAGCACCAGCCGAAGTCGATGTGCTACACGCAGCGAACGACAGCGCCACAAGAGCACGAACAGCGTAGGACGACACGTTGCGGGGGCTCATCGGACGCCAGCTCCATGATCACGTCGGTCGATTACCCCCGCATGTCCTCGTGGATCATCCGAAGCCGCGGGTGCGCTGAGTGCTCGTCTCGAGTCCGAGTGCGAGCGCTCTAGACGCGGAATGGAGCTTGCGGTTCTGGGGTAGCGGCGTCAACACCGGCGGTACGGAAGGCGGGTCGGCCACGGAGACAAGCCCCATGGCGCGCGCCAGGGCGAGGAGTCGCAGCTTGCTTCATCGCGCCCGTCCCCGTAGCCTGCGCCGATGTTCGGTCTCGTAAGTGTGCTCATAGTCGCCTCAGGGCCACGTTTCGAGGATGTGACGGCCGCTGCAGGGATCCCGAGCGCCATCAACGCGGCGATCTCCACCGAATACGGAGGACCGGCGGCCTGGGTGGACTGGGACGGCGACGGATGGACCGACCTCGTGGTCGGTGACCCCGCAGGACCGACGCGCGTGTTTCGAAATGACGCTGGCACGCTGCCCTTCATCGAGATCACACCCCCCGAAATCGCAGCCATCGACAACGTGAGTGCGATCCTGCCCTTCACCGCGGCGGCTGGCGAGGGGCAGCCCTCCCCTGAACGTGCTGTGCTCTTCGTTCAGACCGTACGTGGCGTTCGTGGTGGGGAAGACGACTTCGACGAGTCCATCGACGCTCGCGGGTTCCTTCACTTGTTTCGCCTCGGCGCTGACGGCGCCCTGACGAGGCTGCCGATCGCGCGCCCGGTGACTCGGATCGAAGTCGCATCGAGCGGCGACCTCGACGGAGACGGTCGAATGGACCTCTTCCTCGGGAGCTACATCTGCGGCGCCGGAAGCGCTCGCGCGAAGACGCTCTTCCGGCTCGAACGTTACCCCCTCGGATTCCGCCTCTCGGACGAAGACCCCATCCTGAGTGGCGGGTGTTACCCCGTCCCCATGTTGACGGACTATCATGACGACGGAAGGCCGGTCCTCCTGGTGACGACGGACTACGGCACTCTCGATGCGCCGACATTCGTCTATTCAGGCCAGGGTCAGTACGAGGCACTCCCCGGCATCTATGGAATGGGGATCGCGACGGCCGACATGAACGACGATGGGGTCCTCGACTACGTGATGTCGTCGGTCGGACCCGATCTGACGCTGCTCTCGGACGGCGTCGGGGCAGATGCGCGGCCGTCGCGACGAATTGGCGCCCTGGGCCGCAACACGGAGTGGGGGGAGGAGGGACAACGATTCAAGTGGGGGCCTGCCTTCGCCGACTTCGACAACGACGGAACGGAGGAGCTCTGGGTGACGGCCGGCCTCACCGGGCTCGTCTCCGGACCGCCCGGGATCGAAGGTGTCGGTGATGTCCTGTTCACGTCGGAGCCGAACGCCCGAGACGCGCTCTTGAAAGGCGGCGTCGATATCTCGGATGAGGCGGGTTTGCGCGAGGTTACGGCCAAACGCGCTGTGTTACTCGCCGACTTCGACAAGGACGGCCGCCAAGACGGGCTGGTGACGGGTCTCGATGCACGATTTCTATACAGGAACGTCACAGAAACAGAAGGAAATTGGATCGCATTTCGTTTCCCCGATGCGCCGGGCGCTCGACTCTCGCTTGAGGCGTGCGGCCGTACTCACCTTCGAGAGTGGTCCGGCGTACAGACCGTCGCCGTCCACGAGAGCCGAGTTCACTTCGGGGTTGGTGCGTGTAATGAGAAAGTGACGCTACGAGTGAGGTGGCCGTGGCTGCTCGAGAAGTCGTACGGTCCCTTCGACCTAGGGCAGGAGCATGAGATCACGTCGCCCGGGGCGATCTGGGTCACGCCGTCCCAGGTCACACCCGGCGCGACCTATGTGGTCCACTCAACGCTAGCCGGCGCGGTGAGTGTCGATGGCGACGTCATCGTAGACGGGTCGGTCACGCGAACGGCACCCGCGACACCGGGGATGGTGCGATTGCAGGTCACCTGGGACGGCGTCCGCGTCGCGCTCTCCCCAAAGCTCGACGTGAGGGTCGCGCCCGACGTCGTCTTGACGGACCCGTGGCCGCTCAGAGTCGACTTCAATGGCCACGTGATCGCGACGTCGCATTCGATGGCGGCCCTGGCGCTGGAGGGCGGCGCCATGGTCGACAAAGGTCGCTTGCGGCCCTCTCTTGAGCTGATGCGCCTCAAGGTGGGAGAGGCGACGTCCGAAGTGCCCGCCATCGCCAACATCAGGCCGGACCCGACCCTGCAGGTCGAGAAGACGGGCAATATCGCTCGGGTACGAATCGCGCCGCTCGATGGCCTTGGTGGCGCCAGCACCGGGCTCGGCGCCGATGAAGAAGCCAATCGCGGCGAGCTGAGCGTCGTCGTCGACGGCGAATCCGTACAGCTCTTCCCGGACTCCGAACCTTGGATGGCCGCCGAGTTCGCCGCGGATGCTCAAGAGCTGAGCCTCTTCATCCGTGCTGAGAGGGTCTTGAGCCTCAAGGACCCCGGTCGGCCGGCACCCGAGCCGGATCTGTCACAGAGCAAGATTTGGATAACGACGCCAATTGTACGGGCCGACCAGCAAGACATTATTGTTGTCGTGGCGATGTTTCGGGACTCGAGTGGTCGGTTGATTCAACCCGACTACACGCTGTTGCCGACGTCACCCGCAGCCGTGCTCCTCGACTTCGAGTGGCGGCCTATCGAGCTGGGCTTCGGGATGAGTGGGCACTATGTGAGGATGCGGACCACGGACGTCGTCGGCACCATCCCGATCCAAGCGGGTCCCATCGTCGTGCCGGTCTGGAGTGTCCCCGCGGAGCCCGCGGAGGTGGCCGAGACGTCGACGCTCGAACGCGCGGGCGACCACTTCGTGCTGATCCCTCGCGACCGCTTCGGCCAACGCCTCGGCAGCGGGATCGCGACCGAGCCTCGATTCACCTACCTCGGAGGCGGGGTCTATTCGCTGATGTCGCCAGCGTCGACGCTGACGCTTCGGGTCGGCGATCAGCTCGAGGGGCACTTCGACGGCAGGACCGTGACGTGGTCGCTCGTTCAGTCGACGCCGGGTGCCGCGGGCTGCTCGACCTACGCGGCCAAGGGCGGAGAGGCGAATGTGACCGCAGTTCTGATACTCTGGCTGAGCGTATGGTTCTTGGCGCGCTCCGGCCGCCGACGGAGGAGCATGTGATTGCGCGATCCCCAAGGCCCGGCGCCGGGTGCCCGCTTGGCCTCGTCGTCCTGGTCATCGCTTGTAGCGAAGCGGCCGACCCGCCGCCTGTCGTGGAGCCGCCGGCCACCGAATGGACGTTCCGGGACCAGTACGCCGCCTCGGGGATACGCTGGTACATGGAGGTGGCCAATCAGAATGGCGCCGCGGACATGTACGACCACGGTTCGGGTATCGCCGTCGGAGACATCGATGGCGACTCGCACGACGACTTGGTCCTGCTTTCGCAATGCGGCACGGTTGGGTACTTCCTCGGCCGTGGCGACGGGACCTTCACCGACGCGTCGAGCCGGCTCGCGATGTTGAATGACGGCATCCGTACGGGGGTGGCCTACGGTGACTACGACCAGGATGGCCGGGTCGATCTCTTCGTCTCCTTCGTGATGCGCCCGGGGGCGCTGCTGAGGCAGAACGACGATGGCAGCTTCACCGACACGGCCGTCGACGCCGGAGTGGAGGTGATGGGCCACTACACCGGGGCGGCCTTCGCGGACGTCGATGGTGATGGGGACCTCGACCTCGTCGTCGCGGGCACCAAACGCTATACGCTGCCCGAGGTCATCCCCGCCGACGGCCGCTGCCCGACTCACTTCGACGGGCGACCCGTCCTCGAGAACTACGGCCCAGTCGGGTCCGACCCCACGGCGCTCTTCATCAATTCGGGCGCCGCGGGTGGCCACCGCTTCACGAACGAAGCGGCGGCTCGCGGCATCCCCCTCGGTGGCGACGGCGACACGAACCGCGGCTTCGGCGATCTCAGCCTCTGGGACGCCGAGCAGGATGGGGACATCGACCTGCTCCTCACCGACATGTTCGGCACCTCGGCGGCGCTCGAGAACGACGGCACCGGCCACTTCACGGATGTCTCCGGGTCATGGTTTCCTCAGTTCTCGTGGGGCGCGACCTCGGCCACCGTTGGAGACTGGAACAACGACGGGAAGCCCGACCTCTTCGTGACCGACATGCACTCGGACATGTGGCTCGATCCCGGCGTCTCCTACAGCACCGTAATTCCTGACATTCGTTACTTGTCCTCCGACGGACCGAAGCACCGTACCCTGGGCGCGGGGGACAACCCTACGGGACCGCTCTATGGCAATTGCCTCTTTCTGAGCCAAGACGGCGGGGGCTTTCGTGAGGCGGCACTAGAGCTGAAGGCCGAGACCTACCAGCCGTGGGGCAGCGTCGTCGAGGACTTCGACAATGACGGCGACCAGGACATCTTCGTCCCCACTGGGATGGGGATCCCCTTCGATTACATGCCGAACGCGATGCTGGTCTACGGCGATGGCACCTTCACGCGGCAGGAGAAGGCGCTCCTGCTCGACCCACCGCCGCAAGGTGCCTTCGATCCCGAGCGCCGCGTACTCGGACAGCCGACGGTCGCGGCCGGGCAGGCGGCCGCGTTGGGCGACTTCAACGAGGACGGTGCCCGAGACCTGGTCGTCATGAACTGGGGCAACCGCCTGGGCATCTACATCAACCGCCTCCCTCCCGGCCCGAGCTGGCTCGACGTGAAGCTCGTCGGCCAGAACGGACTCGTGCCGGTCGGCGCCGCAGCGACCGTAAAGGTCGGAGGCTGGTCCACGACGCGCTTTCAGGAGGCCAGCCGGGGTTACTTGTCCCAATCGTCGCCGTGGCTGCACTTCGGGCTCGGCGAACGTTCAGGCCCTCTCGTCGTGACGGTGCGCTGGCCCGGCGGCATGGTGTCGGACCACCCGATTGAGACGGCGAATCGACGGGTCGAGCTCAGGCGCCCTGAATGACCACACTTGAGTCGGTGGGCGGGCCTGGATGAGGAGGACCATGGCGGTAGTTCACGCCATGTTGTCGCTGGGCTGTGAGAGCGACGAACTGGCCGATGGCTTCGAATGCCGGTCCCCCGTCGTGCAGCCATCGCGCACGGCGCTACTTGCGCATCAGACCATCGCGGTGCCGGCTGAATACATCAACCAGGAGAACCCCTATGACTACGTCGCTGCAAACGAGACGATAGGGCTCGCGCTCTACCAGAGCCATTGTGCGACGTGCCACGGCGTGGACGGGCGAGGAGATGGCCCGGAGGCGCGACGCCACTGCCCTCGCCCGAGCGACCTCCATGAGACGAACCGGCTGCATGGCGACGGGTTTCTACTGTGGGTCACGAGCGAAGGGAGCCCCGTCTTCTCGACGCGAGAGAGGTATGGCGCGGTGGACGACGAGCAGGCGAGCACGAGCGCGATGCCTAGCTTCGACGGTGTACTGACCGTCGACGAGCGATGGCGGATCATCACCACTATCCGGCTTCACTTCGACGATGGGATCGGGCGCGAGCGATGATCGGTCGCAGTGAGCGCGGGATCATGGCCCGAATTGCCCATGGCCCGGGCGGACGTTCGATGTGGCGTGGGTGTGTGCTCTCGATTGTACTGTTGGCCTGTGCGCCAGAGGAGGAGTCACCCGTCGTGTCGGCGGGGATGGAGCCGTTGACGAACGTCATCGACATCCACGGCCACCACGGCACCCTGCGCACCGACTACGGGCAATACGACATCACGACCGAGTCATTCCTGTCCGTCCTGAGCGCCAGCCAGGTCAAGTGGGTGGTGGTGTCCAACCTCGATGGTGCATCGGTCGAAGGGGGGGCGGACGTCCAACAGAGCGCGGCGAACGCAGCGACTTCCAAGCTGGTTCGCGAACACCCGAGCCGTGTGCGTGGCCTCCTTTGGGCCAAACCGAACGAGGGCACGCCCTCCGAACTGATCCCGTTCACCTCCGAACGACTCCCTGATGGCAGCCGCGTCTTCGTCGGCGTGAAGCTTCATCCGGACTGGCAGTCGGTGAGCGCGGCCGATACGTCCATCGACGGCTACATGGCGGTGTGCCGCGCCGCCGGCCTGACGATGATGATACACACCGACGTCTCATCTCCGCTCTCACACCCCGAGAAGGTCTTCGACCTCGGCAAGCGATTTCCGGACGTTCCAATAGTGTTGTATCACATGGGCTTCTTTGGCGAACACGAGGTCGCGATGGAGGTCGTGCGTCGCGCGACGGCGGAGGGCTCGGCGAACCTCTACCTCGAGACGTCGTCCGCGAGCGCCGAGGACATCTTGGCCGCAATTCGGCAGGTCGGCGCCGAGCGTGTTCTCTTCGGCTCCGACGTTCCGTATTTCGGAGCCCTTCACTATGCCATCTATGGTTCGATCCTCGAGACGCTCCGCAGCGCGCTCCCCCCAGCCGAGTACGCGCTAGTGACCCATGGCAACGCTCAGCGACTCTTGGGGCTCGAGTGACACCGGATGGTGCTGACTCACGTCGCTACACTCCTGCTCCTGGTGCCTCGCTTCGAGGACGTCACCTCCGAGGCCGGTTTGCCGACCTACGGCTCGGGCTACATCGAGACGACCATGGGTGCGCCGGCCGCGTGGATCGATTGGAACGGTGATGGCTACCCAGACCTCGTCGTCGGCAATCCAGGCGGACCGACGCAGCTCTTCATAAATGATGGCGGGAGCTTACCCTTCAAGGAGGAGGTCATCCCGGCGCTCGCGACAATCGAAGGCGTCATCGGGATCGATCACCTCGTCGTCTCGGCCCGCGACGTCGATCCGGCGGCCGACAGCGGGGCCCCGGTCCGTGCGCTCGTGTTTGTCACCGCTCCCAGCCGCGGCGCCGAGCTGATCGTGTTGGCGCTCCCGGAAGGGGGGGCTCCGCGTCGGGTGCCCGTCGGGCGTCCGACCTTCGACACCCATCTCACGACACACGGAGACCTCGACGGGGACGGGTCTCACGACATCGTGACGTCGTCGTTTGCCTGCGGCCGTGGGCAAGCGCCGATGCGCACCGTGTTCCGCCTCGACCGATACCCCGCTGGTTATCGGCTCGCAGACGATGCGCCGGGCTTCCCGGCGGGGGGGTGTTGGCCTATCCCAGTGGTGACCGACTACCGTGGTGATGGGACGCCGGGAGTCTTCGTGGCCCCGGATTACGGCCCGCTCGACGCGCCCAACTACGTCCTCACGGGCGGCGCGCTCGAGGCGCTGCCGGGCGTCTACGGGATGGGTGTCGCAATTGGCGATGTGAACAGCGACGAGGTCCTCGACTACGCGGTCTCGTCCGTCGGCCCAGACCTGCTCTGGCGGTCCGGCCCGAGCGGACGCGTCGCTACGGCTCTGAGCCGCGCGACTGAGTGGGGCGAGACGAACTACCGATACAAGTGGGGCTCTACTTACGGCGACTTCGACGATGACGGCGACCTCGAGCTGTGGATGACCGCGGGGTCCCTCGGCTCCGACGAGCCGGGGAGCTTCCTGCCGTCCGAGCCGAACGCGCGGGATGTGCTCCTCGCGGATGGCGTCGACGTCGGGACGCTCGCCGACGTCGATCTCATGACCGCCAGCCGCACCATCGCCCTCGCCGACTTCGATCGCGATGGCCGCCTCGACGCATTCGTGTCGGGCACCGACGCACGCACGCTCTTTCGAAACGTGACGCCAGTCGAAGGCCGGTCGTGGGTCGCTTTCGACGTGCCGGACGAACCCGGCGCCTTTTATCGCGTCACCGCGTGCGGCCGCACTACGGTGCGCGAGTGGTCAGGTGGCGCGACGGGCGCCGCACACGAGCCGCTGATTCACGTCGGGCTCGGTGACTGTAGTGACGCCGTGACGGTCTCCGTACGTTGGCCCTGGCTCTACGAGCAGACCTACGGCCCCTTCGCTCCCGGAGCGATTCACACCATCTCGGGACCGGGGACGGTCTGGGTGACGCCCTTCATCGCCGAACCCGGCGCAACCGTGACGGTTCGTTCGACGTTGCCCGGCCGCGTGGCAGTCGCGGGTGTCGCCGTCGAGGACGGCCGGGCGAGCGTGACGGTGCCGCTCGACGTCGGCTCGCACCGGCTGCCCGTGACGGTCGATGAGCGCCCGGTGCGTCTCGCGCCGCGAGTGGTGGTGGCGGCGGCCAGCGCAGACCTCTTGACCGACCCGTGGCCACTCCGGCGTGGAGTACTCGCGACAGTCACGTCGATGCCACCCGGGGCGGCGCTCGTCTCCGGCGCGGACCAGACGAGCGACGGCGTCGTAGCGACCGCCGAGAGCGTGACCTTCCAGGCGGGAGAGCACTTGGTTACGGCGCGGACCATCGCGGCGCTGGCGTCGGTGGTCGGCCTTGAGTCGGCGGTCGTTGGCGGCCAGGTCGAGCTCCGTTTCGCCGCCATCGACGGACTTGGCGCGGCGATCTCACCCACGCTCGACGCGCGGCTCGAGGTCGGCGTCCCGGGTCGGGAGCCGACCGGTGGAGTCCGAACACTCGAGCGCGGCGCCGCGGGTTGGTTCCACGCGGCGCTCCCGACGGCCACGGGGGTCGCCGCCGTGACGTTCGACGGGTCGGAGATCGCTCGTCTCGTCGACCCGGCCGCGCTTGGCGACGTCGACGTCGGGCGGTCGAAGCTGTGGGTGACGACCCCGATCGCGCGCGCCGACGGCAGCGACGTCGTCGAAGTAGCTCTGGCGCTTCGCGACGCCAACGGCCGTCTGATCGAACCGCCAGCGGCTTATCTCCCGAGCGCACCCGGGTTCACTCGAATCGATGAAGCCTGGTCGGCGTCGATACGGCTCCTGCAGGTGCCCATTTGGACGGCGCGACTCCGCGTCGGGATGACGCCCGGTTTGACCACCGTCAACGCCGGCGCGCTCGAAGCGCAAGTCCTACTGGTGGAACCGGATCCGATCCCGCCGGCGAGCACGGAGTCCACCCTCACACGAACGGACACGCACTGGGAGTTGATCCCGCGCGACGCGTTCGGGCAGCGGCTCGGCAGCGGCGTGGCGACGTCTCCGGGCTTCGTCTATCGCGGCGTCGGCGTGTACGAGCGCACCCGAGGTCCCGGTGAGCCCGATGATCTCACGGTGCAGGTGGGTTCCGAAGTCGTCATCAGCGTTGTGGATGGCGTGACCACGATCTCGTCGCCGAGCGCCCCATCCGATTCGGGGTGTGCCAGTGGGCCGACTCGGTCCCGCACCAGCGGGGTAGCCGCGGCTCTGATCACGTTGATTCTACTCGGGTTGTTGCGGCGAGACCGGACCGACGACGTGGGTGCGCTTCGAGACTGATGCGAGGCAGTCGGTCGACTTCTCTGGCCATTTCGGATCGCCGTGGGCTAAGAGACCCACGGGGCGACATGGGCGTCCTTTGGGGGGACGGCCCGCGGGCCTTGGGGACGATTCAATGGCGATCGGTTGGTATCCAGGCCACATGGCCACCGCGCTTCGCGAGCTGAAGACGGTCATGAACAGGACCGACGTGGTCATCGAGGTGGTGGACGCGCGGCTCCCGGAGTCGAGCGCCAACCCCGTGCTGCGAGAGCTGCGGGGCCAGCGCCCCTGTATCGTGCTGATGAACAAGAGCGACCTCGCGGACGGCGCCGTCACCCGACAGTGGGTACGCCACTTCGAGAAGAGCGCCGGCGTCTCCGCGCTGCCGGTGGACGCGCGTGAGAGCCAGCTCGCGCGTAAAGTCGTGAAGCTCTGTCAGACTCTCTCGCCGCAGACGAAGCGGGCGTGCCGGGCGTTGGTCGTTGGAATACCCAACGTCGGGAAGTCCACGCTCATCAACACGCTCGCCGGCAAGACCGTGGCCTTGGTCGGCAACAAGCCGGCGGTCACGCGCGAGACCAAATACGTCGAGCTCCGAAATGGCGTTGACGTCTGGGACTCGCCCGGAATGTTGTGGCCGCACCTGAAGGACCAGACGGCCGCGCACCGCCTCGCCGCGTCGGGCGCCATCGGCGAAAATGCCTACGACATCACGGAGATCGCACTCTTCCTCATCGAACACATGGTGCAGGCGTACCCGAAGCTGCTGATGGCCCGCTTCAAGCTGGAGTCCGTCGAGGGCACCTCGCTCGCGCTACTCGAAGCCATCGCGCGCCATCGGGCCTGTTTCATCCGAAAGGGGGACGTGGACTTCGAACGTGCGGCCCACCTCGTCACGCAGGACTTTCGGACCGGGAAGCTCGGCCACGTGAGCCTCGAGGCGCCGCCCGCGCCGAGCATCGCCGTGGAGCCGGACCCCGCCGCCTCGAACGAGGCCGAGGCGGCTCTGGCTCAGCCCGACGAGGCGGCGAGCTGAGCCTCTGCGGCTGAAACGAGCCTCTCCACCCCAGTACGGCGGGCCGCCGCGAGCGACTCTTCGGAGAGCGCACGCCCGTCGTCGCCGCGCGCTCGGGCGCAAGCCGAGGCGATTCGTGCGGCGTCGGCGACGCCTTCGTCCGAGCCCAGCGCCCGGTAGAGGGCCAGCGCCTTGGCGGCGGACGCTGACGCAGCGCGGAGTTCGCCAAGCGCGAGCTGCAACTCCGCGAGGTTGTTATTGATGAGCGCCTCGTGCTGCACCATGTGGCCGCGCTCGGCGAGTCGCAGGGCGGCCCCAAAGCGCCGCTGAGCCAAAGCGAGCTCTCCCCGGTAGTAGGCGGCTGCTGCGAGCGCGTTTTGTGCCTCGAGCTCGGCCGCGACGTCGTCGGCCGACTCGGCAAGGTCGGCCGCGCGCGCCAAGGCTCGCTCGCCGTCGTCGAAACGCCCGGCCCGCAGGAGCGCGTTGCCGAGCTGCCGATGGGCCTCACTGTCCGCGGACTCGTCCCCGCTCTCGTCGGCGGCGAGGCCTTCGAGGCGCGCGAGGACGTCCTCGGCGCCGCGTTTGGACGCGAGCGCGGCTTCGGCGACCTGCGCACGTCGCCGGGTGGCGCCGCCGGCCAGGAGCGCCGCGTCGTGGTACGCGGCTTCCGCGGACTCGAAGCGACCGAGGCGCTCAAGCGCACGTCCGCGCAGGAGTAGGCGGTCCGATTCCGACGGCTGCAGCGATTCGGTGACGTGGGCGAGCCGCGGGAGGTCGCCGGCCAGCAAGAGCTGGGTGAGCCACGGCGTCACGAGGTCGTCCGCGTCGTGGCCGAGGCGCTTCGAGAGATCCAACGCCCGATCGTAGAGCGCCACGGCCTTCGCCGGCTGGTTGGCCTTCGCAGCGCGCTCGGCGCCTCGGATCGTGGCGCGGAGGGCGTCCTCGGGGAGCCCGGCGCCGTCGAGGTGCCTCACGAGCGTCGCGACCATGGAGAGGCCGAGCGTGGCGAGACGATCCGACAGAAAGCGGGCAGCGCTCTCGTGGAGTGCGCGGCGAGCACCGATCGGGAGCCCGGCCAGGATGGCGTCGCGTAGCCCGGGGGTCGCGAGCTCAAGCGCCTGCGCGCCCGGGAGGCGTGCGTCGCCACTGAGCCGGAGGAGGCTGTGATCGACCAGCCCCTGCACGTCGGCGGGCGCTTCGAGCATGGCGTCGAGCTGTTCCCGCCAGCAGGGGTCTCCGGCGAGCGCGGCGGCTTCGAGCGTACGCCGGGCGAGCGGGGTGAGGCCGTCCAGGCGGCGCTGGGTCTCGTCCGCGAGGTCGTCTGCGGCGCGGTCGAGGTCGACGGCCCAATCGCGGGGCCCCGGCGTGAGGACGCCGCGGTCCACCAAATCGTGGAGGCATTGTTCGAGGCGCGCGGGGACGCCAGCGGCGACGCTGACGACACTCTCGAGGAGCGGGAGCGGCGACGAGCCGGCTCGTGCGAGGAGCGCGCCGACGAGGGCGCGGGCGGAGTGGGCGGCAAGGGGCCTGAGCCGGCGTAATGCCCGGGTGGGCGAGGCGTCTGACTCGGGGCGAAGGAGTCGGGACACCACGACGGCCACCGGCGACTCACGAACCCCGAGCACGAGTCGCTCAAGCACGAGCGACGCGTCGCGACCGCCGAGGTGCAGGTCGTCGACGAGCACGACGAGAGGCCCCGCCTCGGCCAATTTTCGCCAGTAGGCAGCGAGGGTTGTGACGAAGCCATCGGCCCGCGTCTCCGCGGCCGCGCCGTCGCGGCGCCGGAGGAGCGCAGAGAGGCCATCGAGCAACACGTCGTCGCCGCTGCCCAAGGCGACGCCCGCTCGCCGGAGCGCGAAGTCGAGCTTGAGCCGCACCGCCGTCTCGGTGTCGTTCGGCCCGATCCCCGCCCGCGATCGGAGCGACCGGAGCAGGCCCTCTTCGAGACCGTCGTCGCCCGCGAGACGAACGAATTCGAGGAGATAGAGCTGAGCCCGCGTCGCGAGCGCGGTGGCGAGCTCGCGGAGTAGCCGCGTCCTTCCGAGCCCTTGCTCGGCCTCGACGACGAAGACCCCGGCCTCGCGGCGTAGAGCGACGTCGTCCACGTGGGCGAGGAGCTCCGTGAGTTCGGCGTCGCGGCCGACGAAGGGGATGGGGACGCCGTAGAAGTCGGGCTCTCCGAGGTCGCGCTCCACGCCCGAGGGCTCGACGGCGAGTGCGTCTCCGGGCAGGTCGGCGCCTGGAAGGAGGATCCCGGAGACGAGGCCACGAGCCCGCGCGTAGACGGCGGGGGTGATGATGAGCGCGTCGGCGTCTTGGCTGCAGAGGACGCGCGCTTCGGCGAAGGCGGGCCCAGTAGCCGAGAGGAGGCGGGCTCGCGACGCGTCGATCCGAGTGAAGGCGCCGGCGACCGCGACGCGAGGGCGCACTCCGTTCGACGCGGCGGTGAGTCGCGCGCGGGCTTCGAAGCCGGCTCTGAGCGCTTGTTCGGCCGGATGTAAGGTCCCGGTTGCGGCGCCGAACACGGCGACGATGGCTCCTTCGACGACGCTCGCGATGGCGCCGTGCGCGCGCTCCACGGCGAGTGCGATGGCGTCGAGGCACGCTCGCTCACCGCCCGCGACGTCCCCGATGCGGGACTCGGGTAGCTCCACTCGGAGCACCGCGTGAAAGCCGGAAGCGGATTGTAGAACGCGTTGCGGCGGCGTCAGCGCGCGCTCGGGTGCGTCGAGCTGCAGCGCCGATCGCAACGCCGAGACGAACGCCGACGGGGTCGGAGGCCGGTCCTCGGGCCGAAACGCGAGCGCACGGACGAAGACCCGCTCGACGTCTGGGCTCAGCGCGCTCGGGCGGTCGAGCGCTTGGGAGAGCTCGGCGCCGGGCTCCACTCCCGTGCGCGTGAGCCGCGCCATGGTGAGCCCTTCGAGCGCGACGACGGCGAGCGAGTAGACGTCGGCGCGGCCGTCGACCGCATGGCCGAGCGCCTGTTCGGGGGAGGCGTAGGACGGCGTCCCCACATAGGCGCCAGCGCGCGTGAGGCGATCGGGGGCGTCGACGCTGAACGAGACGAGGCCGAAGTCGATGACCTTCAGCGTTTGCCGCGTGCCGTCTCGAACCACGAGCAGATTTGACGGCTTCACGTCGCGGTGGACGACGCCGGCGCGGTGGGCGGTGTCGAGCGCGTCGGCCGCTTGAGCCAACAGTTCGATCCAGGCGCTCGTGTCGATCGGCCCGCCTTCGAGCACGGTCCCGAGCGACGCGCCACTCACATACTCCATGACGATGCACGGACCGTGCGGCGTCATGGCGAAGGCGTATACGGTCACAATCCCGGGGTGCGAGAGCTGCGACAGGGCCTTCGCTTCACGCCGAAGGCGCTCGGCGGCCGAGGCGTGCGCGAGCCTCCCCGCCGTCAGCACTTTGACGGCGACGAATCGGCCGAGCTGCTCGTCGCGGGCGAGGTGGACGACCCCCATACCGCCGCGTCCGAGCTCTCCGATGAGTTCGAAGCCGGGGACGACGAGCGCCTGGGCGCCGCCGTACAAGTCGGGGGTGGAGGACATAGGCCGGCAAGGTACGGCCACGACGTCGCTCGAATCAAGGGCAACGCTCGGCCATCACCTGTCCCGTCACGTCGTTCGCCATTGGTGGTCACATGGGCGATGATGGGAGACGGAGTCTACATGAGCCGCATCAACGCCCCTCTCGATGTCCCCACTGTCGACTACGACGATGGCCCCCCGGACCTCAGCGCCGCGGGGTTCCCCGTCCTGCGGCTCACGATCGCCGCGCACTCGGACCCGGCGCGCGTGGGCGCTCGGCTTTGGCTCGGAGCCGGGCACCCGGTGGAGCTCGGTCGACTCTTCCCCGTCTTCGACGACGGCGTGCCTCTCGGCGACCCGAGCGTCAGCCGCCGGCCTATGACCCTGCAGGTGGTGAACACGCGGCTGACCCTCGCGCGTGGTGAGTGTTCGTCCGTCATCGCATTGGACGGGACCGAGCTTGTGGCACCTTCCGTCACCGTCTCGGACTATCGGCTGGCACAAGGCCTGGCGCTTCGCCTCGGGAGTCGCGCCCTCCTCTGGCTCGAGTGGGACGACCCGGCTGTCCCCGAGCCCGGGGCGCTGAACTTCGGTCGGTCGCTCGCAGCCCGGTCGCTCGCTCGGCGTGTCGTGAGAGCGGCGTCGATGACGGGCGATCCACCCGCCCCTGCGCTCATCACCGGCCCAACCGGCTCGGGTAAGGAGCTAGTCGCTCGCGCGCTCCACGACCACGGCCCGCGACGTGCCAGCCGATTCGTGTCGGTCAACATGGCCGGGCTCTCGTCCGGGACCGCGATGTCGAGCCTCTTCGGCCACGTAAAGGGCGCCTTCACCGGCGCCGATGCGGCGAGCCCCGGGCTCTTCGGTCACGCCGACGGCGGGACGCTCTTTCTCGACGAGATCGGTGCGGCGTCGCTCGATCTCCAAGACGCCCTGCTCCGCGCGGTCGGGCCCAACCCCGAGGTGCTCCCCGTCGGGGGCGTCGAAGCACGCCGCTACCGCCCCCGCGTCCTGGCGGCGACCGATGCCGACCTCGAGCGGGCGACCGTCGAAGGCCGCTTCCGGCGGCCGCTCCTTGAGCGCCTCGCCGCGGCCCGCATCGACGTCCCGCCGCTCGACGCCCGACGCTCGGACATTCCGGCCCTCTTCAGGAGCCTCCTCGAACGCGAGCTGAAGCGTGCCGGACGCCTCGACAAGCTGAACACGCCGGGCCGGCCGTGGCTCTCCGCCGTCGTGATGGAGGCGCTGCTCGTGCGCGATTACCTGGGCAACATCCGAGAGCTCGAGAACGTGGCCATCCGTCTCGTGAGCGACTACGCCGACGACGAGACGGTGCCGCTCGCGGCGGTCGCTCGTCCGAGGTCGTCCGTGGCACCGGAGGCCGCGTTGCGCGACGAGGCCCGGACGCCGCTGAACGTGGAGGGCGTGCGCGCGGCCCTCGAAGCCACCGACTACAACGTCAATGAAGTCGCTCGGTTGTTTGGGGTCTCACACCCCACGCTCCACGAGTACATCCAGCGCACCGGCGCCGCCCCCCGCGCCGTGGATTTGCCTCGCGAGACGGTGGAAGCGGCGCTCGGGGCGTCGGGCGGCAACGTCGCCGAGGCCGCCAAAGCGCTGTCCGTCTCGTTGCGTTCCCTCCAGCTCCGGCTGGCGCGGGACCGACGGGAGCCGACATGACCCCCCCCGCCTCGACTGAGGGGACGAGTCTCTCTGAAGGCGAGACCGCCAGCTCGATGGACCTGCCGTTGCGGGAAGCCGTCGGCGGCAGCGACGCGGTCCGCCCCGGACGCAGCCCGTCGCGCGACCGAGTGAAGACACAGGAAGCGGCTGGCCCGTCCGCTCCCGAGGCGGTCGTGCTCAGCGTGCGAGTCGCGCTCGGCCGAGATGAGGACGAGCTCGACGAGCTCGCGACGCGCCTCGCGGACCAGCTCGGCGCCCTCATCGGCGTGGCGATTCGGCGTGGCGGTGAGCCCACGCACGTTGGACCGGGCGGGCTCGACGTCGTCTTCCTCGACGACGACCACGCCTCCGCTGCTGGCAGGGCCGTCATCGCGGCGCGCGAGTCGATCGCCTTGACCGAAGGGATGAGCGGCGACGCGCCAGGGCGGCTCCCGGCCGCGTCGTGTGGACTCGAAGCGGGCCGCATCGCGCTTGCCACCGCCCAGGGTCACCGAGTTGGCGCTGGCGCGCCCTTCGAGGTCGCAAGGCGCCTCGCCACCGAGCCCGGACAGCTCGTCGCAGGGCCCTTGGTCGCGGCACGCCTCGCGCGCACGGCCATCTTGGTGCCGGTGAACGGCCCGGAGGGCGCCATGCGTGTCCTCGGGCCACGCGCCGGCCTCGAACGCCTGTTCACGACCAGCGTCGGTCGCATGCCGCTGCCCTTCACGGGCCGAGACGCCGAGCTCAAGGACGTCGCCGACGCGGCGCGCGAGTGCCTGCGGTCGGCCACCCCGGCGCATGTGGCCATTACGGGCGGTGCCGGCGTTGGTACCTCACGTTTCCTGGCTGAGTTCGCCGCCCGCCTCGGGCGCGACGTGCCGAACCTGGCCGTTCTGGGCGCCGTCGTGCCACCGACCGACGGTGGCGACCTCGACGCGTTGGTCCACATGCTGGCCGCCGACGCGCGCGTGCGACCGGAGGACGGCCCGGAGACGGTCGAGCGGCGCTTCGAGCGCTGGCTCTCTCGCCTCGTCATCAGCGACGCCGACGCGTCTTCGGCCCCGACTCACGCGCTCGCGGCGATGACGCTCCACGGCGCGTTCCGCGTGTCCGCGCGGGAACGTAACGATGCCCTCGGGCTCGCGCTGAGCGGTCTCGCTCGGCGCTCTCCGGTGCTCCTCGCGTTCGATGGCGCGACGACGCTCGCCGGCTTGCGCCCGGTCCTGGCGGCGTTCGCGAGCAGCGCCCTCCCGATCGTCTTCGCGAGCGCCGGTCGTCGCCAGCTCGTGTCCGAACCCGACAGCGCCCCGTTGCGCCGGCATCTCGAGCTCGAGCTGACGCCGCTCGACGCCAAGCGGGCGGAGTCGCTGGTTCGAAGCGCGCTTGCGGCCGCCGAGGATGTTCCACGCTGGCTCGTCCGGGAGGTGACGCGCCTGAGTGACGGCCTCCCGCTCGTCGTCGACTTGGCCCTGACGGCGCTCGAGGCCGACGGCGTCATCGACACGCGCTCTCGCCCTTGGCGCATCAGCGCGGCGCCCGTGGAGCTCGGCACGCCGTCGTCACTCGACTGGCTCTCGCTCGCGACGCTGCGCCGGCTCTCGTTGCGCGAACAGCGGGCCATCGACGCGGCGACCGTGCTCGGGACCGGGATCACGCCGGAGGCGATGGCGGCGATGGGGATCGCCGACGCCGCGACGCGGCTCGACGGCCTCGTGGACGTCGGCGTCTTCACGCGCGGCAGTGACCAGACGTGGCTGCCGGCCCGACCGGCGCTGATGGCTGCGGCGTTCCGGGCGCTGTCGCCGCGACGAGCTCGACGCCTCCACCGCGCCGCGGCCGAGTGGCTGGTCCAGAGCAGCCGCGGGGAGCGGGCGCTGTCGCAGATCGCTCGGCACTACGCCCTCGCTGGCGACGACGCCGCCGCGCTGCCCTACGCCGAACGCGCCGCCGCTCGGGCCGCCGAGACCCCGCGTCTCACCGACGCCGTCGAGCGCTGCCGCATCGCCGCCACTCTCGCCGAGAGGGCCCACCAGCGCGATCCGACCGCCGCGTCACTCGAACGTGCCGCCGACGCCGACGTGCGGCTCGCGGGACAGCTCCTCCGGGCCGGCCAGCTCGACCCGGCGTCGGCGCTGGCCAAGGCCCGCATGGACGAGGCCGCCTCCCCCCGAATACGTTCGGCCGCCGCCGTCGTGCTCGGCTGGGCCGACGAACACCGCGGCCGCCTCGACGACGCCAGCGCGGCCTTCGACGTGGGCCGCCTCCAGGGTGCCGACAGGGCGACGCGCACTGTCGCGCTGCAAGGCCTCGCGGCCGTCGCAGTGAAACGCGGCGAGCACGACGACGCGCTCGCCTACCTCGACGAGGCGCGACAGTCCACCCCGGACGGCGACGGCGCGGAGCTCGCCCGCCTCCGCTCCACGACCAGCCGCCTCGAGGGCCACGCCCACCTGCGCGCCGGTCGCTTCGACGCGGCCGAGGCGGCCTACGTGGCGTCGCGGGTACACGCCGTCGCGGGCGGTGCCGCCGAAGAGGAAGTCGACGCGCTCAACGGCCGGGCCGCGCTCCACTACTTCGCCGGCGATCTCGAACGCGCCGAAGCCGCCTTCCGCGAAGCGCTCCACGCCGCCGAACGCTGGGACTTGGTGCACGTCGAAGGCTACATCCTAACGAACCTCGGCGAGGTCACGCTGAAGCGCGGCGACGGCGACGGCGCCACGAAGACCCTACGCGTCGCCCTCGCACGTCACGAGGCCCTCGGAAACGACGAGGGCGTCGCCGAGTCGCAGCGCCTCCTGGCGGAAGCGGCGCTGGCGGCGGGCGACCTCGCGACGGCCCGCGAGTGGGCGACGGCGGCTCGTGCGTCCGCGGAGCGCGTGGGGGCGGCGCAGCTCGTCGCGGAGGCGGCGCGAGTCACTCGAATGCTTGAGGGTGGGTAGGCTCACAGGGTTAGAACGGACGTCACCTCGTCCCGCTTGCCCACCGCCGCGCCGCTGTCAGGTGCGTGAGGACGTGAAGAGGGGGGCGGCTCCCTTCGAGCCCCAGCCCTAGGCCCAGCGACTTGACCTCAAATCGCCCGGGCAGCACTAGAATGTAGCGTCTGTTTAGCGTCGAATCGGCTGGCGGCGGGATTGGCCAACAGAACCTTGGAGAACGCCGTTGCGACCGCTTCTGTGAAGTCCCACGAGACTGGCGCTCAAGACTTGATATGCGCCGGCCGAGTGATAGAGCATCATGATGCATCGCGTTCAGAATCTTGAGTCTTCGCCGTCCTCAGCACGTGAAAGACAGCCGGCCGAGCCGGGACCGCCGGGCGCCAGCGCGCTCAAACGGTCCTTGGCTGGGAAGGGCTACTCGCAGCAAGCGGCTATCCTGTCGCCGACGACTAGCTTGAGCCCTACCACCATGGCTCCCTCTGCGACGACCTCGGGGCCTGCGGCGGCGACAGCGAATATGACCGCGGCAGGCGGGCTCGGATCCACGACGCCGAGTCTCACTGGTGGCGAGCGGCCTCAGCTCCGCGTGGGCGCGAACGGCGACTCCGTGGTCGAGCTACAGTCGATGTTGAACCACGTCGATGAGGTCACTCAGCACCTCGCCGTCGATGGCGACTTCGGGGCGCTCACCGACAAGGCAGTTCGACAGTTTCAGTCGGCGCACGCGCCGATGCCGGTCGACGGGATCGTCGGGCCGCTCACCTGGGCGGCGCTCGACAGCACGCCGTCGGAGGTGCAGACCCCGACCGCTGTCGCCAAGAAGTTGTTCCAGCGCGGATCGGATGCGTACGAGCGGGGTGAGTTCGCGCACGCCTACGACCTGATGACCGCGGCGGACGAGCAGTACCACCACTCGTCTATCACGTTCAGTCGGGGGCAGTGTCTGCGCCGCCTCGGTGGGCGGCGACAGGACGCGATCGCCCTCTTCGAACTCCATATCGCGGAAGGCGGGCCGCGGGCTGCCGATGCTCAGACCCACATCGATGACCTCCGGGGTCCAGCGAAATCGGGGGATGAGACCGTCGATGTCGGTGCTGCGAAGGCGGCGTATGTGAAGGGCGAAGCGGCTTTCAATGCCAAGCAGTTCAACCACGCCTACGACGAGTTCACGATCGCCGACAACTTGGCTCACCGGGCGGCGCTGACCTTCGACCGAGCGCAGGCGCTGCGCCTCGTCGGCGGTCGTTCCCCCGAGGCCATTGTGCTCTACGATCAATACGTGACCGAAGGCGGCCCGCGCACCGACGAGGCGAAGCAGTTCCTGACGGAGCTCCGAGGGCCCGAGAAGTCGGGAGTGGAGTCACTTGACACGGGCGCGGCCAAGGCTCACTTCGACGAGGGGGCGAAGCTCTTCACGGCCGGGGACTATGGTCACGCTTACGACAAGCTGACCATCGCCGACCGGCTAGCTCACCGGCCCGCAATAACCTTCAGCCGAGCGCAGTGTCTCCGACACCTCGGCGGCAGACGGGCGGAGACCATCGCCTTGTTCGAGCAGTCCGTGGTCGAGGGGGGACCGCGGGCGGAAGAGTCCCGGTTCTACATCCGCGAGCTGAAGACTCAGGGCGCGCTGAACCAGACCAAGAAGATCTGAGCTCGGCGCCCTTTGGGACTGCCCACAGGGAGGGTGTGGGAGCAGGGGCGGCTTTGTGGAGTAGGTCGCCCCGTAGATAGGCCAAATCCTCGTCACAGGCTCGGGCTACGGAGCCAAGCGTCTATCCCTCGGTGGTGAAGGTGTACCGCGCGTGAGGGCGTTCTCGCCATTCGATGGGTGATTCGGACCTTCGGTCCGTTTCGGATACGATGGAGGCGACCGCACCTCTGGCGAGCTCGGCGGCGAGGAAGAACATGGAAGACGGGATCGTCGAGATTCGAGCGACGGGTCTGGGCTCGTGGTCGTCATTGGCTCTCAGCCCAGGCCGGCTGACGGTGCTCATCGGTCCCAACGGCGCCGGCAAGTCGCACCTCCTGCGGGCCCTGAAGCTCCTCCCGTTGATGAGGACAGGGTCGCTTCAGCGCTTCGTCGCGGAGTCGGGCGGGGCGTCCGCTCTGCTTCACTATGGTCCCAAGCGTACGCCGACACTGTCCCTCAGCATCGAGTTCGAACAGGACTCCCACCGTAACCGTTATGAGGCGGAGTTCGGCTACTCCGCCGGTGATCGGCTCGTCTACCTCAGCGAGTCAGTGGGGTACCAGAGTAGCCCCCAGGCACCGATGAAGATGAGACTCCTCGGCAGCGGGCATACGGAGTCGGAGCTTCAGAACCACGTGCCCTCGGACGTCACGGCCCGGACGGTCAACTTCTGGCTCCGCAACCTCACCTTCTTCCACTTCCACGACACGTCGATGCGATCTGCCTTGCGTAGTCATGCTCGGGCTGTCGACGATCAGTTTCTCCGCTCTGACGGGAGCAATCTCGCCGCCTTCCTGTTTCGACTGAAGCGCGGAGAGACCGAGTCGGACCAGGTCGCTTGGTACCGGGTCGAGAACTACGTCCGCCGCATCGCGCCATCGTTGAAGGAGCTCTGCCCGACGCCGACGGGTGAGGGGGGCGAGTCGGTTCGTCTCGACTGGATCGACGATCAGGACGAACGTTTCGGAGCGCATCAGCTCTCAGATGGGACCCTACGCGCAATCGCCCTCATCACCGCGCTCGCACAGCCGTCGGACCGTCTCCCGAAGTTCTTGAGTATCGACGAGCCCGAGCTCGGGCTACACCCGGCGGCCATTGGGCTCGTCGCCGAGCTTGCCCGGTCCGTCTCGACGCAGACCCAGATCCTCTTCGCGACGCAGTCGACCGCGTTTCTAGACTACTTCGAGCCGGCCGAGGTGGTCGTCGTGGAGCGCATCGCTGGGGCGAGCGTGCTGAGGCGCCTCGACGAAGCCCAGCTCGACGCGTGGCTCGACGACTACTCGCTCTCGGAGCTGTTCGACAAGGGCCTCCTCGGAGGACGCCCTTGAGCCGCCTCTTCGTGGTCGTCGAAGGGCAGACCGAAAAGGGCTTCGTCGACAAGGTGCTCGGCCCCCACTTGAGTGCCAGGGGTGTCTACACGTCGGCGAGCATCGTGGGGAAGACTCTCGCGACGAGACGACGCACGACGCAACGAGGTGGCGGATCCTAAGCGGTTGGCAGCCGGACATGCGTCGCCTCCTCGCTTCCGACACTCGCGACGACGTCCGCGTGTCGACGCTCTTCGATCTTTACGGACTGCCGAACGACTTTCCCGGGCTCGATTCTGGAGTGCCCACGGTCTCGGGGAAGGTCGAGGCGCTCGAAAGAGCGATGGCGGACGACATCAACGATTGGCGGTTTATCCCCTTCCTCATGAAGTACGAGTTCGAGGCGCTCGTGCTCGCTGCGCTCCCCTCTTTGAAGCTGCAGTTTTCCTTACCGAGCCAGCTCGAGGGCATCACGAACCTGGAGCGGTCGATCGGAACCACGCCGCCCGAAGACGTCAACGATGGCCCTACGACGGCGCCCTCAAAGCGCCTCCTCAGCTACGTCCCAGGCTACCAGAAGACCGTGCACGGTCCCACGGCGCTCGCGGAAGTTGGGCTGCAACGGCTACGTTCTGCCTGCCCGCGATTCAGCGAATGGGTCGGTCGACTAGAGACCTTGTCCTGAGGCGGGGAGTGCGAGCTCCAGCGATCAGGAAGTGCAGTGCCCGTCTTCACACCACGCGATGCCAAGCTTGGCGCAAGTGGTCTCGAAGGTCTTCGTCGGCGTCGTTATCGTGAGGATCCCATCCGTGCACGTGGGGGTGATCGAGTCGGCGCCCATGCATTGCGCATGCGGGTAGTCACGGCCGCCTATGACCGAACACGTCATCCCGAGACCGGCGCAGTCTTCATGCACTTCGTGGCCGTTCGTGCCGTTCACGGCGCCGTTCGTTTCGAGACGATGGGCCGATGTAGTGGTCGTCGGGGCGCCGATGTAGCTGTCGCTGGGCACGGGCGACCGGCCGGTTCAACGGCCTCGCGGACGTCGAGACGCTCACCCGCCAGCGCCGCCCGCCCCCCGCCGGTCCCGAATCTCGAGCAACTGCGCCACGATGGAGATCGCGATCTCCGCCGGTTCGCTGCGGCCGATGGGCAGGCCGATCGGGCAGTGGAGTGGCGAGGGGTCGAGGCCGGCCTCTTCGAGCTCGCGGCGTAGTCTCGACGCCTTCACGGCGCTGCCGATGGCGCCGAGGTAGCCGAAGCGGCCCCAGCGCAGCGCTTCCGTGAGCACCGGGAGGTCGGTCGCGTGGCCCTGGGTCAAGGCGGCGACGAAGGTGCCGTCTGGGAGGCCCGCCACGAGGCGCGCGGGGGCGGGGTCGAGGCGGGCGCGCAGGTTGGGTGCCGATGGGAGCTTCGCGAGCCAGTCGGGGCGGGGGTCGATGACGTCGACTTGGCAGTCGAGTGGGACGAGGAGCCGCGCGACCGCCTGCGCGACGTGGCCGGCGCCGAAGAGGGCGATTCGCCAGGGCGCGGGGCCGTAGGCTTCGAAGAGGACGGTGACGACGCCGCCGCAGGTCATGCCGATGTCGGTCTGGAGGTTCCAGGTGACGAGGTCGACTTGGCCGGTGCCGAGCAGCGTCGTCGCGTGGCGCACGGCCGCGGCTTCGAGCTTGCCGCCGCCGACCGTGCCGCAGTCGAGGCCGGACGCCGTGACGAGCGCCTTCGCGCCGACCTCCTGTGGCGCGCTGCCGCGGGCGGCGACCAGCGTGATGACGACCGCGCCGGTGTCGCCGAGCTCGCCGAGCCGGGCGAGGACCGCCCTCGCGGCGACCGTCATGCGCTCGGCTCGGGTAGGAGGTGCAGGATGGTCTCGAGCGTCGCGGGGACCGGGAGCCGCACCGGCGCGTCCTTCGGGCGCGCGGCGTTCAGCGCGTCCTGAATCGCCGTCCAGACGCAGGTGGCGAGGAGGAGCGGCGGTTCACCGACGGCCTTGCTGCCGCCGACGTTCTTTCGGTTCCCCGTGTTCTCGACGAGGTCGACGTTGAAGACGCGCGGCGTGTCCTGGACGTTTGGGATCTTGTAGGTCGATGGCGAGTGCGACACGAGGAAGCCCTGGTCGTAAACGAGATTCTCGGTCGTGACCCAGCCCATGCCCTGGACGAAGGCGCCCTGGATCTGGCCGATGTCGATGCCGCGGTTGATCGGGATCCCGAGGTCCATGAGGACGTCGACGCGCCGCACCTTGTTCTCGCCGGTGTAGCGGTCGATCTCGACCTCCGCCGCCGCGACGCCTTGCGTGAAGTAGAAGAAGGGGTCGCCCTGACCAGCCAGCTTGTCGAAGGCGATGCCCGGGATGCGGAAGAACGCGTAGTCACCGAGCTGAACGCGGGACAGGAAGGCCTCTCGGCAGAGGTCCGAGAACGCGAGGCGGCGGGCCGGATCCTGGCGTAGCCAGACGTAGCCATCTCCGTACTCGACGTCGCCCTCGCGGTAGTCCGCCGGCCCCTCGGTGACCTCCACCTCCGTGCCGAGCCCCGCGGTGCGGCTCGGACGACGCTCGTCGGGGAGCGGCAAGACCGCGGCCGCGACGCGCAGGAGGCGCTCGCGGATGCGCTCGCACGCCATGAGCGCCGCCTGCGCGTTCAGGTCCGTCCCGCTCGACGCCGCCGTCGGCGAGGTGTTGTGGTTCTTCTCGGTGTTCGTCGGCATGACGCGCACGGCGCCGACGTCGATGCCGAAGGCGCCCGCGACGACCTGCGCGATCTTCATGTTCACGCCCTGGCCCATCTCGGTCGCGCCCGTGCCGACCTGCACCGTGCCGTCCTGGTGCACGTTCACGAGCGCGTTGCCCTGGTTCAGATAGCGCGTCGTGAACGAGATCCCGAACTTGACCGCGGTCAGCGACAGGCCGCGTAAGGTGTCGGTATTGCTACCGTTGTGCGCATCCACCGCCGCCCGTCGCGTCCGGTAGTCGCAGCGCGCTTCGAGCGTCTCGAAGAGGCCGGGCATGAGGTTGTTCTCGAGACGCTGCCCATAATGCGTGATGTCACGCCCGGGGCCGCCGTACGCGTTCCGCTTGCGCACGTCGAGCGCGTCGAGCCCGAGCCGGTGCGCGACCTCCTCGAGGATGGCCTCGATCGTCGCGACCCCCTTCGGCCCGCCGAAGCCGCGGAAAGCCGTGTGCGGGTGATTGTGGGTGCGGCAGACCTGCCCGATGATCGTCGCCGCGGGCAGGTAGTAGGCGTTGTCGGCGTGGAGCATGGCGCGCTCCATGATGGACGTCGACAGGTCCGCGTAGGCGCCGCCGTCCGACCAGAAGTGCACCTCGAGCCCAAGGAGCCGGCCCTCGGCGTCGACCGCGACCTTCCACTCGTTCTGGAAGGGGTTGCGCTTGCCGGTGATGATCATGTCGTCGTCTTTCGACAAGACGACACGCGCCGCACGGCCGAGCCGCGTCGCCGCGAGCGCCGCGTAGGCCGCGAACGGCGCGCCTTGCGACTCCTTGCCGCCGAAGCCGCCGCCCATACGCTTCACGATGCAGACCACCGAGTGGTAGGGGACGCCGAGCGCGTGGGCGACGAGGTGCTGCACCTCGGTCGGGTGCTGCGACGACGCGTGGATCTCGACCTGGCCGTCTTCCTTCGGATAGGCGATGCAGGCCTGCGACTCCAGATAGAAGTGATCCTGGCCTTGCAGCGTCGTGTGCCCTTCGAAGACGTGCGGCGCCGACGCGAACGCGGCCGCGGTGTCGCCGCGCACGATGCGGCGCTCGTAGGCGATGAAGGACTTGGCTGCACGGGCCGCGTCGATGCTCAGGATCGCGGGGAGGACCTCGTAGTCGACCTTGATGGCGGCTTTGCCGGCCGCCAGCGCCTCACGCGAGGTGGCGGCGACGACGGCGATGGGCTCACCGGCGTAACGCGCGACGTCGTCCGCGAGGAGCGGCTGGTCCTTGAAGATGGTGCCCCAGATGTTCTCGTGGAAGTCGCGCGCCGTGTAGACCGCCAGCACCCCGGGGAGCGCCAGCGCCGCCGAAGGGTCGACGCCGAGGATGCGGGCGTGGGCATGGCGCGAACCGATGACGCCGACCTGGATCTCGCCGGCGACCGGCGGGCGGTCGTCGATGAACTCGGAGGCGCCGCGGACGTGGAGCTTCGAGGCGTCTTGAGGCGGGCTCGAGACGCGGGGGAGGACGTTCAGGAGCGGCACGCGTGGATCGCCGTTCATGGCGTCACCTCCGCCCCGGCCGATGCCGCGGGCGCTTTGAGCCCGGACGCTCTGAGCCCGGACGCGAACCGCCGGAAGAGGTTGCCCGAGAGCTTGCGCCGGCCGGCTTCGGTGCCGCGGACGTCCGAACGCGGCGTGACCTCAGCCTCGATGAGCGCCGCGACGCTCGCGAGCGCCGGGTCGGTCGGTTTGAGTCCCACGAGCGCCGCTTCCGCCTTCGGGAGCCGCATCGCGGTCGGGCCGACGCCGCCGTACGCGACGCGCGCGTCCGAGATGCGGCCATCGGCGCCCAAATCGAGTCGCCATGCCCCGCTGACGAAGGCGATGTCGAGGTCTTTGCGCTGGCAGACCTTGTCGGCCCGGAAAAGGGCGCCGGGGCGCGGCAGCGGGATGACGATGGTGCGGATGAGTTCGCCCGGCCGCAGGTCGAACTGCTTGTAACCCTTGAAGAACGCGGCGAGCGGCACGACGCGATCGGCGGCCCCGGGCCCGGCGATGTGGAGCGACGCGTCGAGCGCGAGCAGGGCGGGCAGCGAGTCGCCGATCGGCGATCCGTTGGCGATGTTGCCGGCCAGAGTCGCGATGTTCTTGATCTGGGGCGACGCGAAGACGCGCAGGAGCGACGCGAGCTCCGGCAGGTGCGTGTCGCAGACGAGCTCCACCTCGGCGAAGGTGGCGCGCGCGCCGACGTGGAGCGCGACGCCGGGGAGGACGGTCACGCCGCCGAGCTCCGCGACGTGCTGGAGGCTGATGAACTCCGTGAAGGGCTGCGCCGGCGCGTGGCCGAAGGTGGAGAGCAGGGCCTTGTTCATGAGGACGCCGAGATCGGTGTTACCGGCCACGAGCCGCGCCCGCGGGTGAGCCGCACGCGCGTCGAGCACGCCCGCCACGGTCGTCGGCGCGAGGTAGTGCCGGTCGCCGTCGATCACGTGAAAGGGTACACGCGCGACGGCCTGCTGCGCCGCGACGACCTCGGGGCGGTCGTAACGCGCCACGACGGAGGTGGTCTCGCTCGGACGCAGGTTGGCGCAGGCATCGAGGATGGGATCGTAGCCCGTGCACCGGCAGAGGTTCCCGGTCAGGTGGTTCTGAAGCGCCTTGCGATCGGGCGCGTCGCCGAGGTGGTGTTCGGTGTGGCCGAGCAGCGCCATCACGATGCCCGGCGTGCAGAAGCCGCATTGCGACCCGTGGTGGTCGACGACGGCGCGCTGGACCTCGTGCAGCGTGTCGCCATCCGAGACCGCTTCGATGGTCAAGATGTGGGCCCCGTCGAGCTGAGCGACGGTCGCGATGCAGGCGTTGATGGGGTCGAAGCGGAGCGTGCCGCTCTCCGGGTTGCGGCCGAGCATCGGGTGGCCGCGAAGGACGGTGCACGCGCCGCAGTCGCCTTCGGCGCACACGACCTTGGTCCCGGTGAGTCGGCGCTCATAGCGCAGGAAGTCGGCGAGCATCGAGAAGGCCGCGGCGCCGCGGACTTCGTGCTTTTCGCCGTTGATGAAGAGGACGACATGATCACGCATGTCGCCGACCCTAGTTCAAGTCGCGCGGGACATGAAGCCCTCTCGTTTCCTGGTCGGCACAAGAGGTGAGACGCGCATCTCGCTGACAAAGCTGGCATCCTCCCGCGTGCGCCCGTCATGCGCCTGGAGCTCCCCATGCGATCCCTGGTCCTTCTCGCCGTCTTCTCTCTCGCCATCGTCGTCGGCGCGGGCTGTAGCTGGAACAAAGCACGCACCGCCGAAGGGGGCGCCGCCGCCATCGCCGAAGGCCCTGTGGTCACGACGCAGCGGGTTCAAGACATCGCGGGCAAAGAGGTCGACCTTGCTTCCTATCGCGGCAAGACGTTGCTCATCGTGAACACGGCCAGCCAATGCGGCTTCACGCCCCAGTACGGCGGCCTCCAGTCCCTGTACGAGCGCTACGAGAAGAAGGGCCTCGTCGTGATGGGCTTCCCGAGCAACGACTACGGCGGCCAGGAGCCGGGCTCCGACGAGGCGATCCAGACCTTCTGCTCGGCCGAGTTCAAGGTCACCTTCCCGATGTTCTCGAAAGTCCAGACTGATCCGGGCCAAGGACAGGCGCCGCTCTACCGCAGCTTGACGGAAGAGACGCCGGAAGGGATCCGCGGTCCGATCAAGTGGAACTTCACGAAGTTCCTCGTCAATCCCGAAGGAAAGGTCGTGGCGCGCTTCGAGCCGGCCGTGGACCCGCTCGACGAGCGAGTCCTCGGTGCTATCGAGGCGAACCTCCCGAAGCCATGAGGTTGTGGCAGAGGTCGATGAGCTGGCGCCTTTGGATAGGCTTGCTCGCGTAACCGTCGCATCCGGCCTCGAGGCAGCGGATGCGGTCGGCCGGCGTCGCCAGCGCAGTCAGTGCGATGACGGGGATCGCGTTGCCGCGCCGCCTGAGCTCGGCCGTCAGCTCGCAGCCGTCGAGAGCCGGCATCTGCACGTCAGTGACGAGGAGGTCGTACGAGCGCCCGGACGCTTCCATGGCCTCGATGCGCTGGAGGGCCTGGGCGCCGTCGATGACCGTGTCGACCGTCGCGCCGGCGCGTGTCAGGTGGAACACGATGAGCTCACGGTTGTCCTCGCCGTCCTCTGCGAGCAGCAGGTGTCCCCGCAATGTCTTCTCATCGGCGCCCGGGCTCGCGTCGCACGGCGAGATCGACTGGACCGGACTGGCATCGACGAGTGTGACCGGCAAGCTAAGTCGGAAGCAGGACCCTTTGCCCGGCTCACTTCGTAGGAGCATCACGTCGCCGCCCATGAGGCGCGCCAAGCGGCGACAGATCGTGAGGCCGAGGCCGCTGCCACCGTAGCGGCGCGTCGTGCTGGAATCGCTTTGGCCGAACGCGGAGAAGATGTCGGCAGCTTGTTCTGGGGAGATTCCAATGCCGGTGTCCGTGACGTCCACCTCAAGAACGGATCCGTCCGTCGACGCATCGTCGGCGCCTTGGTTCTTGACGCTCGCGCTCACCGTCACGGCGCCCTTCTCCGTGAACTTCATGGCGTTGCCGACCAAGTTGATCAGGATCTGTCGGAGTCGCGTGGGGTCCGTCTCGATCGACCCTGGTACCGAGTCATCGCACCGTACGACCACCTCGACGGTCGGGCCGCGCGCCCGCGCCCGCGCCATCTGGGCCACTTCATCGAAGACGGTCCGTGGCGACATCCTGACCTTCTCGACGTCCATTCGATTCACTTCAATCTTGGACAGATCGAGGATGTCACCGATGAGGGTGTGCAGGTGCCCTCCGGCAGAACGGATGGTCGTGAGCGCCTTCCCCGCGAGCTGGCGATCGAAATGTTCCGCGTCGAGCGCTTCGAGGAGGACGTCCGCGTAGCCCAGGATGGCCGTGAGCGGCGTCCGGATCTCGTGGCTCATGTTGGCGATGAACTCGCTCTTAGCGCGGTTGGCGCGGTCGGCCGCCATGCGTGCGGCCTCACGTTCTTCGTCCAGGCGTCGCCTCGTGGTCACGTCTCGGGTGACTGCGAGCACGTTGGTGGTCGGCCCGCCCGCATCATCCGCCAGACCGACTGCGTATTGCTCCATCCACCGGCGCCCACCGTGCAACCCGATGATTTCGAACTCTGCCCGCGTCGCAAGGCCTTTGCGCGCGTCCTGGAGTGATGCCTCGAACACGTCACGTGTCTCAGGAGTGACGAGCTGGTTGACTTCGAGTCCCGACACCTCCGCGAAGTTCACTGCCTCGACCATGGAGAGACCCGCTTCGTTCATTTGCACGAGCCGACCTTGCCCATCGACGATCTTCACACACTCCGGCTCCGCCTCAAGGATGGCGCTGAGCCGAGCTTCTCGAACTCGGAGTCGCGCTTCCGATGCACGGAGAGCCTGCTCCGTCTCAACGCGCGCTGTGATGTCGAGGACGACGCAACGGATGAGCGTCCCTTCCGCAGTGGCTTCGGGGGCAGAGACGTGATCCTGCACCCAAACGACTCGGCCATCCGCGCACACGACGCGGTATGTGAGATCGTGGACAACTCTTCGTTCAACGTTCGCTCTGCACGTGGCCAAGACGTGGTCGCGATCATCAGGGTGGAGCACCTTGGCGATGAAGCCGGGCGTGCGCCAAGCATCGAGCGGGTACCCGAACATGGCCGTCGACGGAGAGACGTACGTGAAGGTTGAGTCATCCGCTCGAAGTTCCCACAGCGCCACTGGGGCGCCTTCGACGAGCGTCCGGAACCGTCGCTCGCTCGACGTGAGCTTAGCTTCCCTGGCCTCGGCGTCCGTGATGTCACTCTCGCTCGACACGAAGCCGCGCAGCCGACCATCGGCTTCGAAGACGGGATGAATCTCCAGAAACAGCGTGAGCGGCGAGCCATCCTTTCGCCTTGCGTTCAAGCGACCATGGTAGCTCTTGCCTGCTAGCAGCAGGGGTCTAATGGTGCCCAGCGCTTCCGGGTCGGCGTCGACGAGCCCGAGGACGTCCCATGGATATCGACCCAGCACCTCCTTGAGTGTGTAGCCAATTTGCGCGATGAAGGCCGGATTCACCCATTCGATTCGCAGCTCGGCATCGGCGCAAACGATGATGTTATGCGTCAGAGTACCAAGCTGCACTAGGTGTAGGTGTTCGTCGTGCGGAAGCCCCATCTGCTTATTATGACTCGCGCACGTCGAGTTGTGCTTGCTCCTCCAGCGCCACGTTGAACGCGTCGCGTGCCGCGAGTGCGGCCCCCTTTAGGGCCTTTGGCATGGATGTCGCTCGATCGCGGCTTCTTGCGGTGAAGTCGCGAATCTGCGCACGGGTCTCTGCGCCCGAACGCGGCGCCGTGAGTAGCGCGACCGCTGCGCCGGCGGCAGCACCTGCGAGAAAAGCCAGCGCCAATTGAGAACCTGAGAAACCACCGTCGCTCATGGAAGCCTCCGAAATGTGATTGCTTCTGTCGTTGCCTGTCATACGCCACTCCGCTCGGCCGGGCCCGACACGTCGTCGTCCCCGCTGTCCGACTCGTCTTCGTCGTCCCGTCGACGCTCTTCCGAGACCGTCCGAAACGCGTGTATGGCGGCCATCACGGCCGGCCCGACGGCCGCCGCCATGTTGATTCCCGTGCGCACCTTCTGGACTGCCATCGCCGCGCTTGCGAGTGCGTCAGCAAGCTCCGCCACCTGAGGCCCTATGGGGGCAACGTCGGCGGAGAGCTTGTTCAAGGTCGCCGTGGCGGCACGTGCCTGCACCAGTACATCGGCGAGCTTTGGCCCAAGCTCCTCGACCTGACGGCGAGTGGCCCTGAGGAGGGCACGCGCCTCAAGCAGAAGGGGGATGAGGACCCCGACGAGAACGCCCGCGAGTACGGCACCGACCAGGGCAGCCCCTTCCACGAAACCTCCATCGACAGTCGTCGACTCAACGGTCGGCATGTGGCGCCGACATACAAGACGCTACTGGGTGTTTCCCTAAATGTCATCCATCGACGAATCGAAGGTCGTCGGACTCTGGTCCCTGACGTCGCTGGACTCGCCGAGGAAGGTCATCACCGGGCCCAAAACGCGGTGGCGAACGCTGTCGCGCTGCCGGCGACGGTACTCCTCGTGGGACGCGAGACCTGAGCGGGTGGCTTCGAAGCTCGCGCGGTCAGTAATCTGCACTTCGTATGGAAAGAAGAACGAGAGCTCGCGACCGGATGACGGCGCACTGAGCGGGTCCGCGACTCGGACGTAATGGCGGCAGGTGAACTGAATTGCATGGTAGCCCACATCGCTGTGCGGGTTCATAAGGACCGTGGCGGACGGATGAGCGCTCGATTCGACGCGGGTTCTGAGGAGCTCGGCGCACTCTTCGGGATCGCGCCCCGAGGCGAGCAGATCCTGAACCTCGGCGCGCACGAACTCCATGTCGAGGAGCGTGTTCTTGGAGCGGCTGGGCTTGATGTTCGGAAAGGACACGACGTGATGCGCGCGGAGATAACGGACCACGAGGAGCACGTCGAGCCGGTCGATGGTGACGAAGCGCAATCCGAGATGGTCGAAGATGTCGGTCGCCACGTTCTCGGGCTTGTGGAGCAGCTTCAGGATGACGCTGTCGAGGGGCTTCTGGTGCTTGACCTCGAAGCGCGAGAGCGGGACGCGGTTTGGCCCCGTCCCGAGATAGAGCAGGCCATCTTCTTCGAGTAGGTGTGGCTGGAAGCGCGCCAGGATCTGTTCGCGGACATGCTCACCGAAGCGCTCCTGAAGCTGGAGGCGTGCGTGCGCGACGGCGTGCATGACGCGAAGGAGGGCACAGGCCCATCGTTGCCGAAGGTCGGAGAGGGGCCCTGACGCCCAGAGCAGGAGCGACGGGATATCCGTGAGCTGGCGCAGCTCGTCCGGGAGGGCGAGCGCAGGTCGATTGTAGACGAGCTCGCGTTCGATAAAGCCGAGAGAGACCGAGCGGATCCACTCAAGCTCTTGTCGGTGCCGTGCGACCGTGACGTCGAAGCCGTAGCTCCGAAGGAACTGCTCGGCCTGCGCGGCGTCATCGAGTCGCAGCCGCGGCAGGTCGAGGGCGGACGCGCCGCCGACCATGGCCTCGATCACGTCCCACTGGAAGAGCAGGTTGTCCACGGAGATGATCTGGCACCTTCGGTGGCGGCTTGCAACTCGGCACTCGGCGGAAGCTCCGAGCGCCGACCCGACTTTGATCAGATGTCGAAGAGCGGCAGGTTGCCGATGAAGTCGACCTTGCCGACGGGCACGCCATTGTGGCGCAGGATCGAGTAGGCCGTGGTGAGGTGGAAGTAGAAGTTCGGAACGGCAAGCTCGTTCAGGTAGGCGACGCCGAGGATGCCCTTACCTGGCATCCAGTTGATGCCGACCGTGCGCTCCGCCCCGCCCGCGAAGTCCGCGGCGCTGAAGCTGCCGAGGTAGTCCTGGACCGCGGCGATCCGGGCCTTGAGCTCGGGCAGCGTGGTCTCGGTGTCGGGGTGGACGGGCGGCTGGCGGCCGGCGAGGCGCGCGGCACCGAACTTGGCCGCGTCACAGGCTGCCTGCACCTGGCGAACGAGCGGGTACTGGTCTGGCGCGAGGCGCGAGTTCAGAAGCACCGTCGTGTCGAACTTGAGGGCTTCGGCGTGGGCGGCCCCCTTGTCGAGGCAGCGATCGAGGTTCCCGAGTTCCTTGGCGAGCTGGCGAATCGTCTCGTAGATCATGGCGCGTCGTCTCCGGTGGCTGCGTTTGAACTTCACTTTCGGAAGCGGCGAGATGGTGCCGTTCCGATCGCCGGTTGTCACGGGTGCGCAGTCGATTTTTTCGAGGTCCAAGGACTTGGTTTCGGGAGACGAGAGACCACTGCCTCCTTCGAACCGTTGTAAGGTCGTCGCGCCGTCGCGCGCCCCCTCCTCGACCAGAGAGGCCCCCATGTCCTTTCGTAAGTTCCTCCTCCCCCTCCTCGGTGCTTTTTCCACCACCCTCAGCGCGCACGCCTCCCAGCCGGCCGCGCCGCCTGCCGACACGGCTGCCGTCGCGACGGCCGTCGCGAGCTTCGGCTTGTCGCTCATGGAGACGACGAAAGCCGATGAGAACGCGGTCTTCTCACCGCACAGCATCTTCGAAGCGCTCGCGATGACCTCGGGTGGCGCTCGCAAAGACACGCTCGCCGCGATGCACGAGACGCTCGGCGTCACGCTCCCCGAGGCGCGTTTTCACTCCGCCGTCGCCGACCTGCGCGAGGGCCTAATGACGCGCACGAAGGGAGAAGCGTCGCTCACGGTCGCAAACCGCCTCTTCGCTCACAGCGCGCTCGACCTGCTCCCCGACTTCGTGACGCTCACGAAGGACCGCTACGGCGCCGAGGTCGGACGCGTCGACTTCACCGGCGACCGCGAAGGCGCTCGAAAGCTCATCAACCGGTGGATCGCGGACAATACGAACCAGCGTATCAAGGAGCTCATCCTGAAGCCGGACCTCGGACCGGACACCCGGCTCGTGCTGGCGAACGCCATCTGGTTCAAGGCGGATTGGCGGCAACCCTTCAAGGCGGAGTCGACGGCCCCGGCGCCCTTCGTGGCGCACGGAAAGACCGTGATCACCGTGCGGACGATGAACCAGGTCATGACGGCGCGCCATGCGACGAGCGCTGGCGCCGCCTGGCTGGAGCTGCCCTACGGCGCGAGCGGCAACCTGGCGATGGTCTTCGCGCTCCCGGATGCGGTAGACGGCCTGGCAGCGCTCCGCAAGGCGCTGACGCCCGCCGCACTCGCGAAGGCGATGGGTGCGCTCGCCTCGGAGCGCGTCAACGTACACCTGCCGAAGTTCAAGCTCGAGACGCGCCTTCAGCTCGCCGACGCGCTCACCCGCATGGGAATGGGCGTCGCCTTCGGGATGGGCGCCGACTTCACCGGCATCTCGAACCCACCGAACCCAGCCGACCAGCTCCGGATCACGAAGGTCATCCACCAGGCCTTCCTTGAGCTCGACGAGAAGGGCACCGAAGCCGCCGCCGCGACCGCCGTGGTCATGGGCCGAAAGGGAATGGCGCCACCGGAGGCGCCGCCCATCGAGTTCCGCGCCGACCACCCCTTCCTCTTCTTCCTGCGCGATACGGTGACGGGCGAGGTGCTCTTCATGGGGCAGCTCGTCGATCCGCG
>JADMJS010000211.1 GCA_018780435.1 Myxococcales bacterium | reverse complement strand
CGTTCGACGCGAAAGACACGCGCTGGAGGGTGAGTGTCCCCCCCTCCTGCAGGATGGCGCCGCCCGCCTCGGCTTGGCCGTTCGCGAGGCGCAGGTTCTCGAGGGTGAGGTCCGCCGAGGTGGACAGCACGCGGTACGCCCCTGCTCCGTCGAGCGTGACAGGGTCGTCGAGGGCCAGCAGCGTCGTGGGCGTAGTGAGGGCGGGGAGGTCCGAGGCGAGGACGAGACACCGGAGGCCGATGAATTGGGCGGAGAGCGGGCAGAACGCGCTAGCGGGGCTGACGTGGCTCGCTGGCAGACAAACCGGTAATGTAGCCTCGTCTCAACGGTGGAGGGAAGTCATGAGTGCCACGGTGCGTCGGACTGAAGGAGAGGCCGGCTTGTTGAACTGGGGTCTCTTCAGCGCTCGCCAGGCTGCCAGAGTCGGCTTGCTCTCTTTCATCCTAGCCTGCGGCGCCTCCGAAGAAGCGTCCCCAGCGACGGAGGGGGCGGATGCGTCCGACCGCGGCGACGCGAGCGACGGCTTGGACGCGAGCGACGGCTTGGACACAAGCGACGGCTTGGACGCGAGCGACGAAACGGATTCGACCGATGGCGCCGACGCTACGGACAGTTTAGACGCGACCGACGGGGCTGACGCGACCGACGGAACGACCGTGACCCACGCCGAGTTGGGTCCGGCTGGAGGCGAACTCGTTCTCCCGGCGGGCGGCTTCACGCTCTCCGTGCCCGCAGGAGCGCTCACGGAGGAGGTGATCCTGACCGCAGAGGTGCTGCCTCCCGAGCTAGCCCCGCCGGGCCTCGTTCCGCTGTCACCCCTGGTGCGTGTGTTGCCAGCTGGGCTCGAGTTCGCGAAGCCGGTGACGGTGACGGTCGGACTCGTCGACTATCCAGGGGACGCGACCGCCTTCCGGCTCGGGTGGAGCCTCCCTGGGGAGGAGTTCGTGTTCCAAGAGATGGTATCGCGGGTCGCCAAGGTGGGGAACGAGCTGGTGGTGAGCGGTGAGAGCCGCCACTTGAGTTCGATCTTCATCACGGATCCAAACAATCCCAGCGTCATGGATTGGTTCTGCTGCTGGCCGAAGGACCCGAGCACCCATACGGCTTCGGACTGCATCAGCCAGGGTCCGACTGGGACGAACTGCGATGTCGCACTCTGCGACCTGACCGCGGGCGGTTGCCCGTTGCCATCGACCCTGACCGGGTGCTGCACCCCACTCGATCCGCAGAACGA
The DNA here is from genome assembly GCA_018780435.1 of Myxococcales bacterium. GTDB lineage: Bacteria > Myxococcota_A > UBA9042 > SXOO01. Next base: position 50,306 of record JADMJS010000211.1, on the reverse strand, counting down.
CCACCCCTACGGCTGTACGAACATGCCGGACTTCGGCGAGTGCGTGAACTCCTTCGGCGCCGGCGTCTGCCAATGGGACACGATGTGCGGGAAAGGCAGCCCCTACCCCCCACCGGCCTGCCCAGACTGCGCGACCTTCTCTGGCTCCCAGGCTTACCAGCAGAGCTTCCATCTGGTGAGCCAGAGCTATGCGTCGATGACGTGCCAGGATCTGCAGGCGGCGAACGTCACGGGCCCCCTCAACTCTCCCGCAGATCCCACTTACCCCGGCGAGCTCGGCAAGTGGTGCGGCTACCAAGCGGCGCTGGCCTCAGCTTGCGGCAGCGGTGGTTGCCCCGCCGTACCCCCGGTGACGAGCTGCAACGACTGTGTTACGTACTCGAGCGACCCGCTATACCAACAGAGTTTCCAAACCATGACGAAGAGTTATGCGTCAATTTCGTGCCAGGACCTTCAGACGGCGAACGTACCGGGCCCGCTGAACCCGCCCACCGAACCGTCCTATCCGGGCGAGCTCGGCAAGTGGTGCGGCTATCAGACGGCGCTGGCTTCGGCGTGTAGCGGCGGCGGGTGTCCGGCGCCAGCGGGCGGTTGTGCCGACTGCCTTGCGCTCTCATCCGATTCGGACTTCGTGACGGCGTACACGGCCGGGCAGCTGGCGTATGGCGGGATGGACTGTCCGACGCTTGAATCTCAGAACGTCCCGGCGCCGCCCTTCAGCCAAGCGGTTGGAACCCAGACCGGTCGTTGGTGTGCGCTCCAAGAAGCGGGCGCCTCTGTGGGCTGTGGGGTCTTCTCCCCGGCCGGGCAATGCACGGGGCTCGATCCTTGCGTCACTAACCCTGCCCTCTGTCCGCCGCCCTCCAACTGCTGCTCACCGCTCGATCCTTCGAACGATCACCCGTTCGGGTGCGCCAAAATCACCCACTATGGCAAGTGTGTGAACTCGCTCGGCGCGGGCTACTGTGCATGGGACAGCGCGACTTGCTGGGTTCCTCCGAGCTGCAACGACTGCGGCACGTTCTCCAGCGATCCGCTCTTCCAACAGAGCTTCCAGCTCGTGAGCCAGAGTTTGGCTTCGCTGTCCTGCCTCGACCTCCAATTTGCATACGTCCCGGGTCCCTTGAACCCGCCCACCGATCCGTCCTATCCGGGCGAGCTCGGCAAGTGGTGCGGCTACCAAGCGTCGGTCGCTTCGGCGTGTAGCGGCGGTGGGTGTCCGGCGCCAGCGGGCGGTTGTGCCGACTGCCTTGCGCTCTCATCCGATTCGGACTTCGTGACGGCGTACACGGCCGGGCAGCTGGCGTATGGCGGGCTGGACTGTCCGACGCTCGACGCCCTGAACGTCCCGGCGCCGCCCTTCAGCCAAGCGGTGGGAACCCAGACCGGTCGATGGTGTGCGCTCCAGGAAGCGGGCGCCTCTGCGGGCTGTGGGGCCTCTTCCCCGGCCGGACAATGCCCGGGAGCTGGCGGCTGAGCTGGGACGGGCGCGGTAGTCCCCGCGCGGGTGGAGCCTCCTGGGAGGGCGTCGGTCCTCGCCCGTCGCCGGCCTTCGTGCCGCCGGGCGGGCGCAGCGTCAGGTGTCTGCGATATGTCCTTACAACTTGGGGGGCGGGGGCGCTCCGCGTGTAGGCGCCATCACAAAACGCGGAGTTCTGGCGACGTCGACCCGCGCCCGCCCCACCCGACCAAGGTGCCGGCGGGCTCGTCGTCCTGCGAGCCTCATCCGCGAGCGGAGCCCCTAGGCGCCCCGCCGGCTGCGGCCGACGGCGCCCGCCCCCCGGGCTCCGGCATGCGCCCTCGGTCGGCTGCGCCGACCCGCCTCGGGCGACGCTCTGGTCGGGCTGGCGCGCGAGGCGTGCGTCGAGGCCGCGGATCAGTGCAGCGCGGGGTGGCCGCTGAGGGCCTCGCGGGCGGCCGAGCCCGGAGACAGGGGCATGCTGGCTCCCAGGTGGCAGGTGGACGGTCACGCGCTGTTGGGTGGGGTCTCCGCCGCGCTCGCGGAGCAGGGAGGACGGCGCGGCGCACCGGCCCGTACTAACGACCTGCTTGACGCGCTCTAAGCCTTCCCGAACGCCGCGGCCTCCGATCTCGCGGCGCTCGGGGGCTGAGGGCGCGCGGGGGTCAAGGGGCGATGCGCTCCACCTCCTCGTCGGTCACCCAGCGGAGCTGCTCGACGAGGCCCCGCCGGGCCGCGGCGGGGTCGGCGGTCCAGATCACGAGGGCGAGCGACTCGGAGGCGCGGCTGCAGGCCACGTAGAGCAACCGCAGGGTGCGGTCGACCGAGGTCTCCTTCCCTTCGGCGAGGTTCTTGAGGTCGGTGGGCGAGGGCGGCTCCACCCCGATCAGCCGCTCATACTTGAAGAGGCTCCCCCCCGCGGCTTCGTCATCCAGCACCACCATCACGCGCGGAAATTCCGCGCCCTTGACCCCCTGGTGGGTGCCGAAGGGCTGCTCCCCGCGCACATATTCACTGTACTTCTGCCACTCCGACCAGGGGCGGGATAGCGCCGTCGCTCGCGCTTCCGCCCACTTCGCCGCCTGCTTCGGATCGTCATCCCCTGAGGGCCCACCCACGGCGCCACCGGGTGGCTCGGCGTCGGCGCCTGCATCTCCGTCGGCGTCAGCATCTGGCTCCTCCGCCGCGGCGACCAGGGGGGCGCGCGAGTCCAGCAGCCAGCCGGCGGCCGCCCGCACGAGGTCCCGGAGGGTGGGCTCGGCGTCGAAGACCGCCACCAGTCGAGCCCAGGCCGCACGCACCTCGGTGAGGTCCCTCCCGGTCAGAGGCGCTTCATCGGGACCACGAGAGAGCTCCGGGGACCGATCCCGCAGCAGGTTCATCACCGCAAAGCGGTCGGACCGGGCGTCCCAGAGTTCCTGCAGCGTGCGCAGCTCCGCCCAGCGGCGGGAGCTGTTGTCGCGCACGCCGTTGGAGTCTAGCGTGCTGAGCGCGCGGTGCAGGTCCCCGAAGCCCGCGCGGTCGGCGGCGAGCTGGTGCTCCAGGGTCAGCCGCATGAAGGCGCCGGGGCTCCTGTCGCCCCAGGCGGACGCGCCCCCGAGCGCCGCCATGCGGCCTGCGCAGTCCAGCTCCGCCGCCGCCTTCGCCTCGTGGGGGCGGTGGGCGAGCCCGAGGAAGATCCGCAGCGGCATCGGTCCATTGCCCCTCATCGCGACCTGCCCTCCGCCCTCGGAGAGCTCGGTCCGGCCGGTGATCTCCGCCGCCCAGATGGCGTTGATCAGCTCCACCACCCGCGCGGGGCAGCGCCGGTTGAGGCGCAGCACAGGCCGCGCCCAGCCGGACGGGATGGTCGCGACGAGGCGGGGTTCGCCATCGAAGTAGACCCGCTGCCGATGGTCCCCGATGAGACCGAGCGTGATGTGGCCCTGTTCCGCCCGCGCCCGCAGCGCCTCAATGACGCGCTTCTGGGTGTCCTGGCTCTCGTCGATCAGCACGATGGGGTGCCGCGCGGCGAGCAAGCGGCCGAGGGCAGGACGGCGCTCGAGCAGCACGGGGAACAGCTTCAAGACCTGCGCATGATCGAGCGCTCCCTGGCCCCGCCGGACGCGGTCGGGGCTGTAGGTGAAGCGGAGCACCTCGCGCAGGGAGTCGCGGGCCTCCGTGGCCGCGGCCACCTTGCGCTCCCAAGCCTCGCGCGCCTTCTGCGCGGTCTCCGGCTTCTGGGGACTGCCACCTTTGGTGAGCCCCGTCGGCGGGTCGTCCAGGAGCTTCTGGAGCTCCGCCTCTTGTTCCTCCACGAGCATCGCCCGGATATCCTCATTGAATCCCTCGATCATCGACCAGCAGAAGCTGTGGATGGTCGAGACGCCGACGAGGGGCTGCGGGCCCAAGCGCCGCAGCACCTCGTCGCGGGCGATGTTGGTGTAGGTGATCACCGCGAGGGTGCGGCGCTCCCGGCCCAGACGCTCGCCTACCGCCGCTGCCGGGTGCCCAGGCACCTGCCCGCAGACCCGGCGCAGCACCTCGACGAGGGTGTGGGTCTTGCCCGAGCCAGCACCGGCGAACAGGAAGAAGCTCCGGGGCGGCCGCTCCGTCAGGTAGCCGGCGATCTCGTCAATGACGCCGGCGTCGGGGTTGGCCGGCGCGGGCCCCGCCTCGGCCGTCACGTAGCGCCCCCGGCGGCGGGCGCCGCGCCGTCGAGCTCGGCCTGCAGCCACTCGAGCCCCTCGCGGATGTACCGGGGGCAGACCGGGCGGCCGCTCGGGGTGTCGTCCATCCGGCCGACGAGCTCCAGGGCCAGCTCGGCCTTGGGGAAGTCCTTTTTCAGCTGATCGAAGAGCCACGCCATCCGATCGACCCCAGAGAGCCCAGGGGCGGGCACGTCCAGCAGCTCGGCGAACGCCGGGCCCACGGTTGCACCCTCCGGCCACACCCATTCCCAATTGGCGGCGAGCACCGCGTCTTCCAGCGAGCTCGCGCAGGGGCCGCCGTCGGCCTCGGGGATCTGGAAGGCGACCCGGGCAGTCGGCCCCCCTACGGCCCCTAGCGGGACCACCTTTTTCTCGGCCGGCAGATCGAGGAGCTGCGCCACGGTCCGGCTCTGGAGCAGCTTGTTCAGGGTCGGGTTGAGGCTGCGCTGCGCGGCGCCCAGATCGACCGCCGCCTTCTTCGCACGCTTCGACGCTTGCGTTAGCTCTCCCGGGTCCAGATCCGCGATTATGAGCGTCGGCAGGCCGAGGCGCGCGAGCAGCGGCAGCAGCCGGTGTGCGTGGCTGCCCCCGACCTCCAGCACCGAGAGGTAGCGGCGCGCGAGCGCAGGGTGGTCGCGCGAGATCCACGCGGGCACCAGCAGCCGCTCGGCCGTGCCCTCGACAAGGATCACGCCGTCGGCGAAGAGTAGATCGGCGTGCTGCACCCGCAGGTAGCGCTGTACGAAGCGCTCAGTCTCCTCCACCGACGCGCTGCCGCCGAAGGTGTCGCCGACGGGCGGGAGCTCTGGCTCCGTCGCCCGAGTCCGATCCTCCACCGACTCGCTGCCGCCGAAAGTGTCGCCGAGTCCGACGAGGCTCGAGGTGGGGAGGGCCTGGCCAGGGGCCTTGTTTAGCCGCCGTAGGTAGCGCAGTTGCCGGAAGGACACGGAGTGCGCGAGGTGGCTGGAGTGGGTGGAGATGAGCAGTTGAGTGGAGAGGTCGGGCGCGTCCCCGGGGTGCACCATGCCGTGCGCCTGCTCGATGAAGAGGCGCTGCACCTGTACGTGCAGGTGGGCCTCGGGCTCCTCCAGCAGGACGAGGTGCACCGGAGCAGGCCTGTGCCCATCGTCGCCCCGTGTCCGTCCCACCTGCATCTCCATCAGCTGAAAGGCCATCGAGAGCAGGTTCTGATAGCCGAGGCCGATAGAGTGCTCGGGGAGCATCGGCTCTTCGCTGCCCTCCGCGCTCCGGTACTGGACCGCCGCGGCGTGCTGGAGCGCATCGGAGGCCTTCACACTGCTGCGCAGCACGATCTCCTTGAGCTCGGAGAGGTTCGGATACCCGAGGTTGCCCAGGCGCTTGAGCTGCGGCCGAAGGATCGCCTGCAACGCGTGGTCCAGCTGGGTCGCCGCATCCCGCGCCGCCTTCTCCACCTTCATCGCGACCTGGCGGCGCGCCGCTTCCCGCTCGGGGTTGGGGCTGGCCTCCAGCAGCGCCGCCACGAAGGCGTGCACGCGGAGAGTGAGCTGCCCCCGCTGTGCGAACTCACGCTCGCCCCGTTCCTTGGAACCGAGCAGGCGTTGCGCAGCGATGAAGTCGATTCGCACCAGCCGGGCGAGGGGCTCCCCGGACAGCCGGGCGGCCGGCACCAAGGCCTGGCGCGGAGGGGCCTGCCCAGGGGCTGCCGGACAGGTCAGCTGCGCGGGATCTAAGCGCCACGCCTGCACCCGCCCGAGGCCTTCCGGGCGGAGCCGCAGGTAGTCGCAAAGGTCGGCGGGCCACCCCTGCCCGTCGGAGGCGAGGTCCCTCGCCGACCTGTACGCCTTGATCAGGTCGTCCAGGAGGTCCCCTCGAACCGCCCCGGCCTCTCCGCCCGCCTCTCCTCCCGGTTCCAGGCGGAGCCGGAGGCCCACCAGCCCGCCCTCCCAGCCCAGGTGCGGGATCAGGTGGCCGACCAGCTGCTCCATTCCGGGCCGCACCTCGAGCCATACATCGAGCTGCGGCATACAGGCGTGCAGCCGCTCACGCTGCGCGTCGCGGTACCTCCGAAGCCAGTCTCCGTAGCCAGGATCCTCGGGGGCCATCGGCGCGGCCTGGGGCCCCGCCTCGAACTCCCGCCCGAGCGCGTTGAGCGTCACCCAGTGGTCTGCGGGAATGTCGGTCAGCTCGAAGCTTCCGGCGCCCCCTGAAGCCTTTCCGGTTCGCGCACCGCCGGCCCCGAGGAAGCGCCGAACGCCGGCCAGCAGGGCCGTCTTCCCGCTGTCATTCGCGCCCACCACCACCGTCGTATCGTGGGCGGTACGCGCCTTCGGGTCTGCCGGGGGCGCTCCCGAACTGCCGAACTCCAGCCGCACGGCCCCCAGCCTTCGGAAGTTCACCAGTTCCACGAAGGCCAGCCGCACCAGCGGCGCGGGCGCGATCGCCCCGCGCTCCCCAGCTGTGTCCATCTCTCCCCCCTTGAGTTGCCCCGTCTCCGTGGACAGCTGCGACCCCGCCGGAGTCGATAAACCATGCTACGCGAGTCCTAGCACCACCACCATTCACAGCCAGATCATCGCGCTGGTGAGCACTTTGACGCCCCGCCGGTCGCGGCCGGCAGGGCCCGCCCGCTGGGCTCGGGCGTCTGCCCTCGGTCGGCTGCGCCGACCCGCCTCCGGCGGCCCTCTGTTCGGGCTGGCGCGCGCGAGGCGGTCGGCGAGGCCACGGGTCAGCGCAGGTCGGGGCGCGCGGCAAGGGCTGCGCGGGCGGACCAGCGCTCCGCGTCTGCCTCGCTGCCCGCTGCGCACCCAGGAACCGCTCCCCGCCCGGCAGCTCTACGGCGCAGATGAAGCTCGGCTGGTGGTCGAGGCCCGCGCGAGATGAGGGAGTACGCGTCCTTCCCCAAAGACTTCTTCCAAGTCCGCTGTACCGCGAGGTTCAAGGCGGACTTCGGTTTGAGGCCCCCATCGGTCGCGTCCTTACGCCGCGGGACCACATGCGCCTAAGATCGAAAGCCACTTTGTCATTCTTGAGTAGCCGCAGTCGAGTCGAGGGGACCGGTGGCCGCGCCAGTAGGCGAGCAACTTCTCTGGTTGAAGGCGCGTCTCGCCAGCGATCGCTGGCAGCCGATGAGCGGCATTGAGCGATTCGCCGGCACCGCCGGCAGCAGCCCCGCGCTTGACCTCGCGACGACACCTCCAGCCACCTCACCAAGTGGCGGCGTTAGAGCGTCCGCGTCGGGACCGCCGCGGTCAGGGCGAGCCCGTCGTGAAGCCGTCGTAGAGCTCGAACGCGCCGACGTCGCACGCCGGACCCTGGGGGCGCGGGACGCCGCTCTGGTCGACGCCGCCCACTCTCGGGTCCTCGCAGGTCAGTGGGTCGGCCGCGTCGAGGAAGGGGCCGGCGCCGAACGTCGCCATGGTGCCCACCGGGAGCGTGACCAGTTCTGGCGGGACTGGGAAGTCGATGACGATGTCGTCTCCGCAACTCGGACCGGTCGCGAGCGAGCCTGTCGTGTCAACAGGCTGGACCTCGCAGAGTGGGCCGGTCTCCTCGGCCGTGTAGAACACCGTATTCAGCGCGTCGAGGTTGGTCGCCGAGCTCGCGCTCCCGATGGGAGCGACGTTGTTCGACAGGGTGCAGTGAAGCAGCGTGACGGTCCCCGGACCCGAGATCGCGCCCCCGCGGGTCTCGGCTTCGTTGCCGTCCACCGTGCAGTTCACGAGCGTCGCGGTCCCGGCGACCCCGAGGGCACCACCGTCAGCCGGCGTCACACACGGTGAGCTGGTACGGCGTCGCGGTGCTCGCGACGCCGTGACCCGTGAAGGTGCCCAAGGTCGAACCACCCACGCTCCATCCCCCCGACGCCAGCCCCGCCAAGGTCACGGCCGGGGCGGTGGCGTCGCGCCGGAACCACGCGACGGCAGCGTCACTCTCACGCACATAGAGGACGTCGGTGAAGGGGACGTCGTGGCAGTTCGCTCGATAGCCGTCGCCGCCATAGGGCCTTTCGCTGTCGTAGGTCTTCTCCGTTGCGAGATGGACCGTCCCGCTGTCCGTGAGACACATCGTCCACCCGCCGCGGATGCTGAACACGCTCCCCATCGCGCGGCTCTCGATCGAGAAGAGCGGCATCGGCATGAACCTCGCCGAGAACCTCGGCCGCGCCTTCCCGCAGGTCGTCGGCGAGGCGATCACGAGCGCGAGCAAGGAGCGGTGCTGCACCGACTTCAAGATCCTGCTCCAGCACGGCGACGTCGACCTCCCGCGCGGGCGCGAGCTCGTCGCCCAGCTCCACAGCATCAAGCGCCGCGTGATGCCCTCGGGCAACGTGACCTTCGAGGCCGAGCGCACGAACCGCGGCCACGCCGACCGCTTCTGTGCCATCGTGCTCGCGTGCCAGAAGGAGCGCGGCCGACCCGAGGCGCCGAGGCGGAAGTCGGCGTGCGGGTGCTCGGGTAGCTGGGGGGCTACTGATTGAAGCGCCTGGACAGACCGTCCAAGTCGCCGAGCGCTGACAGCTCCTCGATGGTCTTCGACTCGTTCTCAGCCCAGAAAAAGCAGTCTCTCAGGCAGCTGGCGTAGTTGCGCGACTCCAGGCGAAGCGTGAGCGTCAGAGCGGCGCGCGCAACCGCTGCAAGTGCGTCCCGAAGAATATCGGCCCCCGGCAGTTGGCGACGCCCCTCGTGCACGATGTCGTTCCTGCAGCCGTAACCCCAAACGAGAATCCATCGGACGCTCTGAGCGATCTCTCGGTAGCGCTCCGTCCCGTAGTTCTTCGTAGCAGGAGAAGCTAGAATCCCGCCGACGTGTGGGAAGTCGGTAAACTCGGCTTCCAAGTCGGCCTCGGCAGCTACAAGCCATTCGGTCCAGTTGCGCTGCGGAACGGCGCTGGACACCGTGCGGACTGCCGCATCGAGGTAGCGCATCTCCGAGTCGAGGATTTCGATTGTAGCGAGGCGCCCGATCGTCTCTTGTACCCGCTCCGCGTCTGACGGGTAGTCTCGCTTGCTGCGCCGCGAGAGGAGTTCGAGCGAAGTCCAGAGGTTGACGATACCCACTTCGTCACTCGGGTCTTCGACTCCCTCGCGGAACCAGTGCAGCGCGTCAACCCACTCGGCTGGAACACTCCGAAGGTACTTGAGGGAGATCTGGCCAGGGGCGAACTCCCGGCGTACTTCAAGGATCCGCTTATACGGCTTGGCAGCCGCGTCTCCGCTGGTGGCGACGATGAGCATGTGCGGAAAGACGCGCGGGACGCTGCCTTTCAGGAGGAACACAACATCAAGGCAGCGCCTCACGCTGGTGAGGGCGATGTCCCTTGCCGCGAACACGTCGGGCGGCTGGAACGCCTCGGCGACGAAGTCCTGCTCCAAGAGCCGGGCCACGTCGAGCCGGAACGCTTGTCGTTCTTCGAATCGCTGCTGCTCTGTCGCAGGAAGGGCGCTCGACCAGTCGGTCCATGCCTCTAGGGCGATACCGTCCGGTAGGATTTCCCCATCGATGTCGATTACGGGGCCCTCAAGTGCAACGAAGACCTCGTAGCGCTGCTTCGAGCCCCTGAACGCACCGAGCATGTTGTTCAGCCGTTCCGACAAGGCCTTGCCCGAGAGGCGTGGGTTGTCGGCGCGAAGCGACTTGATGGGGAGTTCGGCAAGATGCTCGCGCGAGAACCCGCGCCGCAAGGCGAAAGCGAGAAGCTCCCGAACCAGCAGCCCGATCTTCTGTGTGGATTGGGCTGCCGTCCCAGAACCACTTGCCTCACTGTGAAGTCCGTCAAGCAAGGCGGTCAAGTACGCCTGTCCGCCCTCGAGTGCAGCGCGAAGCGACACGACGCACGCCTCGAAGTGGAGCGCGAAGACCTCCTGCGCCTTCGGGTTCCCGCCGTTGAGGTGCGCGGGGAACCCAAGTGCTGCACACGAGCGCGGCCAGATCCCGCTTGGATCCTTGTTGTCTCGCTCCTTGTTACTCGTCGAGAGGAACTCGATGAAGAGGTCGCACGCCGCCGCGAACCGGCCCGCCTCCACGCGGGCCGGGAATCCGGTCCCCCAGCCCTCGATAGCTGCCTTCAGCCTCTCGATGAGGTTGACCACGCGGTAGCTGGTCTGGGGTTCGCGGGTCCACAGATCCATGGCGCGCAGCAGTTCGTCGGCAAGATCGACGACGCTGAGTTCGTGAAGCTGGCGCGTGATCGGCGCCCGATGATCCTGAAGAAGCTCGAGCCAGGCGGATACCATCACCTTCGTGGCGGAGTTGAAGTGCGCGAGGTCGAGCTTCGATTTGTCCGCGACCCCGCTGTACTCGGAACAGGAGCCTGACCAGATGTTCTTGTCCAATCGCATGGTCGCTGCCTCGCGCCCGGGGTCTAGGTGGGAGAGTGTCGGCTACGTACCACGACATCGCTGAGCACCGCGACCGATACGACGACGATGACGTGGCGTTTGAGCAGCACGGCCTAGCCTCCGCCCGTCCCACTACCCGATCGCCCGCGGCTCTACTCCGGTGAACGAGGCCGTCCCCGTCCCCTCGCCGGAGCCGCCGCATGCAGCACCGCTACGACCTCAAGGTCTTCCTGCTCGCCAAGGACGAGCCCGCCGGGCCGCCGCGCCCCGGGCCGACGCTCGCGGTGGAGGCGCCGACGCTGGACGGGCTGCTGCCGGCCGCGAAGCGGGCGCTCGCTGACGCGGGCCACCCGCGCGCTCGGGCGTTCTACTTCACGCCGACCGGGCTTGTCGCCCACGTCGAGGTCCCGGCGTGAACGAGGGCGCAGCGGCAGATGAGGCGCACGCGCGCCTGCAGGCGATTCTCAACGCCGTCGTCGTCGGGCGCGACGTCGCCGACGCGGCGAGCCGCGAGGCTGGCGAGTCGGAGACGCTGTTCCAGAGCGCCGGCGCCCTCGCGCCGCCGTACGACCCGGAGGCGCTCTGCCTGCTGGTCGAGCACTCGAACGCACTGCGCCAGAACCTCGACGCATACGCAGTGAACATCGACGGCTTCGGGCACCGCCTCGACCCGACGATCGACCTCGAGGCCGAGGACGCCGACGCGCGGGTCGCCGACGCCATCTTCCTCGAGCGCGCCGCCTCGCGCGATCGCGGTGAACTCGACGCGGGCGCGGAGCTCGAGCCGACGGTGGACGAGGTCGCGGCCCGTAAACGCGAGCTTATCCACCTCGCCCGGATCGAGCGCGCGCGCCTGCAGGCGTTCTTCGACTTCTGCTGCTTCGACCACTCCTTCGTCGACCTGCGCCGGCGCACCCGCCAGGACCTCAAGACGACCGGCAACGCGTTCTGGCAGAGCAGAGAGGATCTTCGATCGGTTTCGGAAGCCAGACCCAGCAAGACATGGGCCGCGAAGGGCCGCCAAGTCGGCCGTCGGGTGTACTTGGACGACTTCGCTGGAGGATGGCTGGGGTTCGGGAGGGCGCGGTGAGTGCCGTTGGGCCCACTTCTGAACCACAACGATGAGGGGGCTCTGCCCAATCCGGTCTCACGTCCCTCGGGGTAGCGAGTCTGAACGCACTGGTGCCGATGATAGTCTTCACCGGCGTTCGTAGCTCGTGGCTCATGTTGGCGAGGAAACGGCTCTTGGCACGATTGGCTTCGAGCGTCCCTTCCAAGTGGCGGCGTTAGAGCGTCCGCGTCTGGACTGCCGCGGTCACGGCGAGCCCGCGGTGAACCCGTCGTAGAGCTCGAACGCGCCGACGTCGCACGCCGGACCCTGGGGGCGCGGGACGCCGCTCTGGTCGACGCCGCCCACTCTCGGGTCCTCGCAGGTCAGTGGGTCGGCCGCGTCGAGGAAGGGGCCGGCGCCGAACGTCGCCATGGTGCCCACCGGGAGCGTGACCAGTTCTGGCGGGACTGGGAAGTCGATGACGATGTCGTCTCCGCAACTCGGACCGGTCGCGAGCGAGCCTGTCGTGTCAACAGGCTGGACCTCGCAGAGTGGGCCGGTCTCCTCGGCCGTGTAGAACACCGTATTCAGCGCGTCGAGGTTGGTCGCCGAGCTCGCGCTCCCGATGGGAGCGACGTTGTTCGACAGGGTGCAGTGAAGCAGCGTGACGGTCCCTGGACCCGAGATCGCGCCCCCGCGGGTCTCGGCTTCGTTGCCGTCCAGCGTGCAGTTCACGAGCGTCGCGGTCCCGGCGACCCCGAGGGCACCACCGTCGGCCGACGTGTTCGACTGCAAGCTGCTCCGGGCGAGCGTGAGCGTGCCGCTGGGCGCGACCAGGATCGCGCCGCCGCCGAGCGCCGCCGTGTTGTCCGTGAAGCTGCACTCGGTCGCGTTCACTTGCCCGCTGGCCATCACCGCGCCGCCGAAGCCGGTGGCGTCGTTCGACGCGAAAGACACGCGCTGGAGGGTGAGTGTCCCCCCCTCCTGCAGGATAGCGCCGCCCGCCTCGGCTTGGCCGTTCGCCAGGCGCAGGTTCTCGAGGGTGAGGTCTGCCGAGGTCGACAGCACGCGGTACGCCCCGGCTCCGTCGAGCGTGACGGTCTCGTCGAGGGCCAGCAGCGTCGTGGGCGTCGTGAGAGCGGGGAGGTCCGAGGCGAGGACGATCGGGGCGTCGACGCTGAGCCCGATGCGCGTCGCGTCGGGGCTGGCTTCCGCGACGTACAGAGCTTCGCGCAGGCTGCAGTGCTCTGCGTTACACGCGCCGTCGACCACATCGTCGGCCGCGTTGACCGCTACGTCGCACACCACCGGACCGGACGTGCACTCACCCGCCTCGCAGACGTCGCCGGACGTGCAGAGCTGTCCGTCGTCGCAGGCGCCTTCGGTGGGCAGGTAGAGGCACGCGACTTCGCCGAATCCGCCCACGCCAGGCGTCTTCGGGGCGGCCGGCGCGCGACTCCGAATCCCCACGCTCACGAGCGTCGCGGGCAGGAGCTGGTGGCCGTTCTCGTTGAAAGCCACCCCGCCGAAGCCGCCGCCGGGGAAGTCGCCGTCGTGGCGGAAGAAGACGCCGGTCGTGTCGCCGCACCAATCGCCGCAGGCCTTCCAGCAACTGCCGCCGTACGTGGTCATCGCCAGCCCCGTCCACATCCAGCCGGCGTCACACACGGTGAGCTGGTAGGACAACGCGGCGTTCGCGACGCCGTGACCGGTGAAGGTGCCCAAGGTCGAACCACCCACGCTCCATCCCCCCGACGCCAGCCCCGCCAAGGTCACGGCCGGGGCGGTGGCGTCGCGCCGGAACCACGCGACGGCAGCGTCACTCTCACGCACATAGAGGACGTCGGTGAAGGGGACGTCGTGGCAGTTAGCTCGATAGCCGTCGCCGCCATAGGGCCTCTCGCTGTCGTAGGTCTTCTCCGTCGCCAAATGGACTGTCCCGCTGTCGGTCAGGCACATCGTCCACCCGCCGCCTTCGGTCTCGAGGTCGCAGTAGACCTGAAACGGCGGTGTCGCGGTGCTGCCGTCGGGATCGATCCAGTAGACGCCACTCGCGGTGTTGCCCTGCTCCTGCGCGTCCACGCAGTCGCGGTAGAACGGCTTCACGACCGGGCACGAGACGGAGCCGCACTGCCCAGGGTCCTCGCAGTTGAGCGCGGCGCATGGATCGGCGCAGGTCGGGTAGCTCGATGACCCGTCGAGGCACCGGTCGCACGTCAGGCCCCCGAAGCCGGGCGCGCAGACACACGATCCATCCGCCGGCTGACAGGTGCCGTTGCCGCTGCAGGTCTGGCCGGTCTTCGCGCATTGGTCGGGGACACACTGCGGAAAGTCGACCAGCCCGGGCGCGCACTGGTTGCAGTTCGCTCCCGCAAAGCCGGGGTCGCAGGTGCACGAACCGTCGCTGGGACTACACGTGCCGTGGCCACCGCAGGGGTCGGGGTCGCACAGGAGATCGAGACACTGGCCTTCGACGCTGCAGCTTTCGCCATCGCCGCAGGTACCACAGATGCCGCCGCACTCGTCGTCGCCGCATTCGCGCCCCGAACACTTCGGCAGGCAGCCGCACACGGTCTCGGCGTCCTGGCAGCAGTTCCCCGTCGACAGACAGTCGGACGCACACGAGCAGCCGCTCGGCGCCGAACCGTCGCAGTAGTTGTTGCACGAGAGCTCCGGCGGCAACGGGACGCAGAGTCCGCCCGCACAAGACGCCCCACCGACGCATGTGCCGCAGGAACCACCACATCCATCGTCACCGCAGTCCTTCCCGGCGCAGTCCGGCGTGCAGGACGCCACACACGCCCCGTCCTGACAGAAGCCGGCGTCCGGGGCGAGGCACTGGCCGCAGGAGCCTCCGCAGCCGTCGGGTCCACACGCCTTGCCGTCGCAGCTCGGCTCGCATTCACCGCAGGTGCCGTCGGCCTTACACACACCGCTGGAGCAGCCCACGACGGGCAGCGTTGCGTCCGAACAGTCCGGATCGGGCTTCCCACAACCGCAGTTGCACTCGCTACCGTCACCCTCGAGGACCGGCGCACATTTCCAGACGACCGCGTTCGGATCCGGCACGCACGTCCCTTCCGCCCCGCAGACGAGGCCGGACGCGCAACCGCCCGGACAGGGACCAGCATCGGGCTCATCGACGTCGGGCCCGTCGACTTCTTCAGGATCTCCGACGTCGTCGTCCGTCACCTCATCGTCCGCGTCCGGAGGCGGCGCCGTGTCCTCGGCGACATCCTCCGGCTCGATCAGGTCCTCCGGCTCGACCAGGTCCTCGGGCTCCCCCACGTCGTCGTCCGTGACGCCATCGTCGCTCTCGATGACGTCCGTCGAGACCAGCTGACACTCGCCATCGACGAGCACCGTCCCCGGTCCGCAGACACGGTCGCCGGGCGATTCGGCGACGCACACGCCACCCTCGAGCGTGGTCCCCGGCCCACAGGACGTCGTGGCGGCGGTCTCTTTGCCACATCCGGACAGCGCGATCGCGAGGAGCAGCGGTGCGCCGAGCCGGAGCAGGCTGCTCGAAGTCCAGCAGCGTGGAGTTACTTGGCTAGGCATACAGGCACCATCGGGTCGTCGGAGGGATCCTTGGTTCCGCGCGAGTGCAGCGGCCGCTGAGCGCACGTCCACCCACTGGGGCAGTCGGCGGCCCCGCCCGGGCAGAAGGCCGCGCAGATCGGCGAACCCGTGCCGGCAGTCGGGGTGACGCAGACCTGCCAGTCGGGACAGTTGGTCACGGCGCAGGAAGCACCGGGCTTCGGCAACGTCGGCTGGAACTCACACAGGTAATGCGGCTCGAGCGTCTCCGGGGCGACCCGCGCCACACAGACCTCGTCCGTCGCGCAGGAGTCCTTGGCGGTGCAGGGGTCGCCGCTACCGGGGACCGCCACGCAGGCGCCGATGAAGCCGAGCGAGTCGCCGCTGGCACCTTCGGTGACCGACAGGGCGAGGCAGATGTCGCCGGGCGGGCAGTCGCCGTCGTCGCCGCAGTGGTGTCGACAGGCTCCGTCGAGACAGAGCCCGGTCGCGCACGCGGCATCGAAGAGGCAGGGCGACCCGGTGGGGAGCCCCAGGGCAGAGAGTGGCCCACAGACGCCGCCATAGGACGAGGCGCTCATCGGCCACGCCCCCGTGCACCACGCCGCGCCGCAGTCACCGTCGGCGCCGCAGAAGGTCGCTTCGCAGGTGCCGCCGCTCCCACACGCGATCCCGGCCGGGCACCCGAAGACGACCGCCCCTGCCTCCCCACAGTCCGGGTCGTCGGCGCCGCAGCCGCAGTCGCAGCCCTTCGCGTCTCCGTAGTAGGAGGGATGACACTTCCACGCGTCGGGCACGCAGCGCCCGCCCGCCGCGCAGGAGGAACCGCCGTCGCAGCCGCCGCACGTCCCGCCGCAGCCATCGTCGCCGCACTCCTTCCCAGCGCACTTCGGAGTGCAGGCGTCCGTACACTGACCCGACGCCGTGCAGAAGGGGGTCGGGCCCGCGCAGTCACCGCAGGTCCCGCCGCAGCCGTCGCTGCCGCAGGACTTGCCCGCGCAGTCGGGGGTGCAGCCGCACTGAGCCTGATAGTCCTTGCAACACGTCGACTTGGACTCACACCCGTCGACGCAGGAGCAGCCGCTGGGCGCCTTGGACCCACAGCTCCCCTTACACGAATCGGGCTCCGGCGCGGTGTCCACGCACGCACCGTTCGAGCACTCCGTCCCGGGTGCACACGCGCCGCACGAGCCCCCGCACCCATCGTCACCACAGTCGGACGCCTTGCACGCGAGCGGCTCTGGTCCGGCGCAGGGGTCGACACATTGGCCGTCGTCGCACGCCGTCGTCGGCGCGGAGCAGGTGCCGCACGATCCCCCGCACCCGTCGTCGCCGCAGACCCTTCCGCCGCAGGTGGGTACGCAGGCCACGCAGGCGCCCGCGGCCGAGCAGGTGCCGCCGACGCCGCAACCCGCTACCGGCAGGGCGTACTGACAGTCGGGGTCGACCGCGCCGCACCCACAGTCGCACGCGTCTACGGCAGCGTACTTGCTCTTGCTGCAGGTCCAGCTGGCCGGGATCGTCGCGGCACACACGCCGCTGGCGTCACATTCCTCGAACGCGCCGCAGCCCAGCGTTGGCTGGCCCGGGAGCTGGCAGTCCGGGTCAGCGGCCCCGCAAGCGCAGTCGCAGCCGTTGCCCGCGCCGTAGAGCTCCGTGGCGCATCCCCAGGCAGCCGGGACGCAGACGCCGACGCCGGAACAGGTGTCGCCGCCTTCACAGGTCCCGCAGTCGCCGCCGCACCCGTCGTCGCCGCACGACTTGCCCTTGCAGTTCGGCACGCACGCGGCGACGCACGTCCCCGTGAGCGGTTCGCAGGAGGGCAGCGCAGGGTCGTCGCAGCTCCCGCAGGAGCCCTCGCAACCATCGTCGCCACACGTTCGACCGAGGCAGTTGGGCAGACAGTCGGGCACGACCGGGCCGGTATCCGCCGGGCCCGTGTCGTCGGGCTCTGCGGAGTCCGCCGGGTCCACGTCCGCAGCACCGGTGTCCTCCGGTTCGTCGGTGTCTTCGGGTTCGCCGGTGTCCTCCGGCTCGCCGGTGTCTTCGACGGTCGGCACGTCGTCTTCCGGACCGACCGTGTCGGGCGTAGGCGGGAGGTCGTCCGTCACGGTGACGTCGGGGCCGGGTTCGGGCACGCACGCCCCGTCGAGCACGACTGTCCCGGGCCCGCACACCACGACCACGTCCGGCGTGACCGGCACACAGGCGTTGCCGGACAGGACCGTCCCGGCGCCACAGCTCGGACCGCCACCTCCGCCGTCGCTGCCGCAGCCCACGCTGAGCCAGACAAGCCACGGGCCGAGGAGCGCCAGGGCCGGGCGCGACCGGCCGGCGGACCGGACACCACGATGAGCCTCGGTGATGGACCGAGGAAGGACGTCGAACCACATCATGGCGCCTGACCTCCCCCCGGCGTCCCGCCGATCTCACGGAAGGGATGGGCGACGCGGCCGGGATACAGGTAGTTCAAGAGCGTCTCGCTCACCTTCGGGGACTTCTCGACTTTCAAGGCCTCTTCGAGGATGGACGCCATGGCCGGCGCGTCATGCAGCCAGGTCCCGACCGTGTAGGCGAACGACTGGCGCACGTGCTCGCTCTTGTCGAAGACGATCGCCTTCCGTACGAGCGTCTCGCAAGGACCGGGCCCGAGGTACTGACAGGCCCCGGCGACGGCCTCCCGGACCAAGATGGAGTCGTCGTTCTGCGCGATGTCCGCCAGCGCCGAGACCAGCGGTCCCGGCTCGTAGAAGCGCGCCGAGAACGCGGCCGCGGCGCGGACGTACTCATCCGGATCGGTGAGGAGCGCCTCAAGCGCGGGCGCGAGCTCGGGGAGCGCGGCGTTACCCGCGGCTCGGGTCCACTCGCGCCGAGCGAGACGCGAGGTCGGGACCGACTCGGTGGGATTGCCAGCCACGGGTTCGGCGGGCTCCTGGCCTCCCCCAGCCACGCTGCCGTCGCCCGTCGTCGGCGTCTCCTGCTCCCGCGGCTCCTCGCCGGGGGTGACGGCGGGGGCCAAGCGCCGTCGGGCCTCGGCGGCGAAACGCGCGGCTGCGGGCGAGGACGCGACGCCGCGCGAATCCAGATCCCAGCGCACTGCCGCGGCGAGCGCGACCGCGGCTGCCGAGGGCATCGCGACGGTGTCCTGCGAGTACGCCGCCGCCTCGAGCCCCTCGATGAACGCGGCGGTCGGCGTGCGGACGAAGGTCGCCGCGCCAAAGGCCTGAGTACGTAACGCGGCGTCGAGGCCCCGATCGGCCGAGAGCGCGACCAGCTCCGACTGCGCCGCCGGCGTCCCTGCGGCCGCCAGAGCTTCCAGAGCCGTACGCCGTGCCGGCTCGTCCTCGGCGGTCCGCGCGTGCGCCGCGACCTCCGCTGCCGTGGCGTCATCGGCCCGGATCGCGCCAGCCAACTGCTGCCCGATCCGATGTCGCTCCTGCCAGTCTCCCGCCTTGGCTTCACTGGCGGCCTGGGCCACGAGCGTGGCCACGTCGCCCGCGGAGCGCGGCGTGTCAGCGACCCCGGCGGTCTCGACGAGCCGCTCGCGGTCGAGCGACTCCAAGCGGTCGGGAGCGATGGCCGCGAGCGTAGGCTCGTCGGCATCCCCGAGACGGCGCCACGTCAACGTGGCCTCGAATCGAACGGCCCCGCCCGCGCCGTCGCGTAGATCGACGCTGGCGGATTGAGTGGCCGCGACCGAGGTGATGACCGAGCCAGCCAGCGAGAACGTCGCCCGCCCCGACTCGGAATAAGGGGCCGCGGCCGACTCCGAGCCGCTCGCTGGCGGCGTGCTCCACGTCTTCTCGATGCCCGACGGCGTCTGGTGGTAGCGCGTCTGGTAGGCGGCGTTGGCACCGTTCTCTACGCCGTCCCACGCCGCGTCCGAGGGCTTTGCCGCCGGCACCAGCTGCGCCGCGTAGAGCAGCGCCTCCAGGGTCCCGCGCGCGGGCGTGGGCAAGGTCGCGCTGAAGCGTACGTCGCTGAGCGTGCCGTTCGCAGCACGGCGCGCGGCGACCTCACCGACGACCTGCGGCAGGCCGGCGCTGCCTCCTGGGAGCCCCGCCTTCCCCGGCGCGACGTCGAGTCGGCCCGAGGTGATGCGCCCAACCAGCCAGTCTTCGTCGCCTCGGCGGACGGGCATGACCGACAGCTCGGCCTCGAGCCCACCCCCTCCCGTCTTCTGTCCGGTCGCGCCCGCGGACTCCAGGGTCATCGCGTAGCTGACCCGGTACCGCCCGTGGATCGCGGGTGGCCCGAGGGACGGCCGGGTGGTCTCCACAGCGGTCGTCGGCTGGGTCGCCGGCGGTGCCTCCTGCTCGGCAGCCGGTGCGGGCGGCACGGCCGGCGAGCCCGCGAGGCTCGGCCCAGGCGATGGGTCGCGAGTGGAGAGAGTGTAAACGAGCGTCGCCGTGAGCCCTGCGAGGACGGCGACCGCCGAAATCCATCGGATCGTCTTCATCGCGGCCTCCTACTGATTCGCCGTCTTGTGCTGCAGGTCGATCTTCTTCCGGTCGAGCTCGCTGCTGGAGAGCTCCCACGCGAACTTCAGGCCGGGGAGGCTGAAGATGGGGAACTCCCACTCGAGCTTCAGGAATACGGCCACCGCCATCTCTGCGAAGACGCCCAGCTTGACCTTCAGGACCGTCAGTTCGGCGGACACCGTTCGAGAGAAGGTGATCTCGTACATGTTCTGGATGGCCTCTCCGACGGCGTCCTCGAGGATCTTCTTCATCTGGAACGCCCACTTGATGGGGAAGGCGATCTCCACGATGGTGATGGAGGCTCTAACGCCGGCGAAGACTTCGAAGAGCGGTCCGAGGCCGCCGCCGACGCCACCCTTCACCTCGAGACCTACGCCCAGGGATGGCTGGATCTGGAAGCCGGCCTCCATCGTGTCGGGATCGATGGTCACGCCGTAGCCGAAACAGACATCGATGGTCACCCCGATCTCGACCGTGATGGGGACGGGACCTGCCATGAAGATCTGCCGACGGCAGAGCGGCCCCTTCTCCTTGAACTTCTTGAGCGCCGTTCCCTTGTACGGGTCCTCCTCGCAGCCACCGGGGGCTGGCGCACACACCGTCGTCGTCGGCGCGAGCATGGCGACGGCGTCGGGCTTGACGGGCTCACACAGGCCACTCCCCGTCTGCGTCATCTTGCCGTCGACCCACTCCAGGTCCTTGCAGCCGAGCGCCGGAGCCGGCGGGTTCGGCTGTGAGATGCCGAAGAGGGTGATCGACGCGTCATAGGTGCCCGACTTGTCGCCATCCATCACGCCCGTGAGCGAGGCCCGGATCGACATCACATCTTGCGATGCACCGAAGAACTTGAGCGTGTTCGCGAAGCGCGCGTTGAAGGTGTAGGCGCGGGTCTGCTTGTCGCTCTCCGCGAGAGTGCCGCTCTTGACCTTCTTCATCTCCATCGTGGTGTTGTTCGTCTGAATGAGGTCGAGCGCGCCCGCGCTGCTGTCTCCCTCACCTTCGTCGCGCCGGTCGGCGGCCTCCGTCTCTTCGAGACGGCCGTAGCCCTCCTCGCACACACCCGTGTCCCGCGCGCAGAACCCGCTCGCGCAGAAGAAGTCCGCTTGTGCGGGATCGGTGCCCGGCGGTGGGCACTGCGTCCCGTCCGGGAACTGGTTCGGAGCGCATACGGGGTAGTTGAAGTGTGGATCGGTGACGAACTCGTATTCGAAGTAGCTGGGCACGTAGTTGGCCCAGCCCTTCTCGTGACCGAGATCGTACTTGCGCAGCAACTGTCGCCTGAGCTCGACGCGGTAGTCCTCCTCCGTGATGCACCGGATCAAGTCCACGCCGACTCCCAGCGTGATCATCTTGGCGATGTCGGCCGGGGTCACCACCGCGCCCTCGGGTTTGCCGAGGACCCCTTGGGCCAAGCCGCCGAGAGTCGTGGCGCGGAAGGACCCGAAGCGCATGCGTTCCACGTAGAGCGGCTGCGCCTTCCCGTCGGCCCCGGTGAACGTCCCACCGCCGCACTTGCCGCATTCGTAGAGCGGCTCGCCGGCGCTCCCTTTACGGCTCGCGACGGTCGCGACGCGATGCTCCTCCTCACATGTCGCCGCCGACGGCGCCAAACACCGGCCATAACCGGTCGTGTCGCACAAGTTCGGGATGCTCGAATTATCGATCTGCGGCGGCGTCGCGAAGTGAGGGGTCGCCCGGCCCGCTGGGAAGGTGCAATCCTCCCAATACAACTTGTCCCGATCGTCGGCCCTCTGGCCCGTGTCCCACAGTCTGCCGTTGGGATCGTTCGGATAAGGGGACTCGCTTTGAATGCACACACCCGATTCGCACGCGAGGTCGTGTCGGCAGCCCTGACCGCCGGCCTGGATCGGCGTCCACACGCAGTCCGCGCCCTCCGCTGGGCTCGTGTAGTACATCAGGCAGGTCGCCGAACACTGGGTGTAGTCATTGGAGGTCGCCACATTGGAGTAGTACTGTCGGACGACGCACTCGCGCCCCTTGGCCAAGCACTTCGCCGTGCAGTCGGCGTTGACACTCGGTGACCGGCACGTCCCATCCCGACACATCCCGTCGGTACACTGCGCATCGATCTGGCAGGGATCCCCCCAGGTCCGGAGCTTCACGCACTCGCCGAACGGCGCGACGCCGGACGGGGCCGCGTAGCCGGGCAGGCACCCCCCACAGATCGGGAAACCACTGGTACCGCCCGAGGTGCACACCCGTCCCTTGCCGCTGCACCCGAGATCGTCGCACGTGCGACGCACGACGCTGCCGGCCTCGGCGCCACCGAGCGCCCGGTTGTAGAGGCGAATCTGACCGAAGCTGATGGGCCCGCTCGTGGCCGTGGGTGCCACCCGGAACCACGTCCCCGTGATCCCAGCCGCCGCCGGGATCGTGGCGGGGGCGTTCGCGGGGGCGCTCACCGTCGGGAGCACGTACGACGTGACGGCGACGTCACCGCTGCTCGCCGGCGCGGCGCCTAGGCTGAACGGCGCGTCGGTGCTGGCCAGGCTCCAGGTCGGCGCCACGCCATCCCAAGAGAGCGAGACGTCGACAGCGACGGCTTGCGAGCCGCTTACCGGAGCGGATCGCTTCTCGCTGAGCCACTGAACGTAGGCCCCGTTACCGAGCTGCGCCACGAGCCGGGTGTTGCAGATGAGGACGCCACTCGAGCGGCTGCACACGAGGTCGGCGACGAGCCTCGGGGTCCAGCTCCCGGCCGCCGCCGTAGCGTGGGTCAGGAGGGGGATTCCACTGGCCGGCGGGTTTGCCCCGACGTTGACCCGCGTTACCCAGGAGAACGGGCGTACGCCGGAGGCGGTCGTGGTCCCGGTGCGCCCCTCGGCGGGGATCAAGACCTCATGGGGGGCCTGACCGCCTCCGCCGAGCTCGATGGGACCGAGGCTCTTGGGAGCGATGGTCACCGTCGCGCCCGTGCTGGAGCGGACGAGGGGCTCCTGTGACGTGGACGCGCCCGTGAAGTTGCTCAGCCCGCCGAAGTCGCGCAGACGATAGGCGCCCGCGTCGGTCCACGAGGCGCCATCCATCCACACCACCGGCCCAGGCCGCCGGACCCGCTCGAGCTCGCTCGGGGTGAGCGCTCGACCGAAGAGGCCGGCCCAGCCGAGGGCGACGCCGGGCCCGGTCGAGAAGCGCCTCGGGTCGTTGCCCGCGAAGAGCGCGGTGGGCGCCGCGCCCGTCTGCTGCGCGACCAAGGCCCCGTCGAGCCAGAGCGACTGCGTGGTCCCGTCTCGGACCAGCGCCACGAACTGCCATGCGCCCGTGCGGAGGCCATGGCCGCAAGCACTGCCGCCGAGCGGGGAGCCCGAGCCCACTTGGGCGCTGAGCCCGAGGCCTGCGCACTCCGACGTCCGATCGATGCGTGCTTCGAGGGTCGTTCCGCTCCAGAGGGCGATGAGCGTCCCGGGCGTTGCCGTGTTCGCGCGCACCCACCCCGCGAGGGTGAACTTCGACAGCGATGACAGGTCCGGGTCGGGCTGCGCGTGGTCGTACGTCGTCGCCGGTACGAGGGCCCGCCACTCTGCGACCTCGTGTACTCGGGGGTTCACGGTCACGGCTGTCGTCGTGCTGCCCGCACTGACGCCCTGCCGGTGCTGCACGACGTGCTCGGCGGAGACGGGCGGCCACACTCGGAGGAGCCCCAAGTCGCGCTTGGTACGGAGGCGCGCCACCTCTGTGGCGGTGAGGGTGCGGCCATACACGAACACCTCGTCGATGTCGCCTACGCCCGCGCCGAGGGCACCGGCGCCAAGGACGACCTCGTCGAAGAAGCCGCCCGCCCCTAGCCGGACACGGTCACTCGACTGGGCTGAGAGGACGCCGTCGACGTAGACCGAAGTGAGCCCGAAGTCGCCAGCGGTCCCGTTCGGATAGAAGGAGGCGAAGGTGACGACGACGTGGTGCCAGACCCCGTCTCGGACCGAGGTGGGCGCCTTCAGGTCGGTTCCGACGTCGCCGTTTCCGAATCGGAGCCCCCCGCCGTCGGCCGCCGACGAGACCGTGAGCGACAGACCGCGATCGAGCTTGGCGGCGCACTCGTAGCGCACCATCACGTCGGCGGGAGCGCCGCCGAGGCACGCCGGAGGCGGCGGGAGCGTGTAGACACAGGTCGACTTGCCGACGCACGCCGAGTCGAGCAAGCCCGTGACGGCGGCGTCGCTGCAGGTGGCTGACGCGCGGGCGCGCTCGATGTGGAGGCAGGCGATGCCGCCCGGAGCGAAGTCGGTCCCCGACTCGCCTACGAAGGCGGACACGCGCTGAATCGAGGTCCCGGGCGTCGTGCACTTTAGCCCGATGGCCGCGTCGCCCGGGCGCCCTGCCACGCAGTGGTGCTCGGCCGCGCCTTCGGCCGCCGTCAGCCACGCCATCGGGAGCTCGCTCGCCGGCGCCGTCGTCGGCACTCGAAGCCACAGCGCCACCGAGTAGCCGTCCTGCGCGAGGTTCTTCGCGCCCGGCTCGACGCGCGGGACCCGTCCTGGGAGGACGACGCGATGGGTCCCGAAGCTCGGCGCACTCTGAGCGGCGTTGCCGAATCGCATGGCGACGCCCTGAACCCCTGGCGTGGTGGCCGTGGACCCGCCAGGCTTGGTGGCTCCGGTGCCGAGGAGCCCCGTTCGGGCGGCCGCACCCCAGAGGGACGCCGGTCCAGGCACATAGGCGAGCAATCCGTCCCGAGGGGGCGCAGCGTCCGCGGGTACCAGCGCGTCCACGTCGGCCGCGATCGCCCGATTGCCGGTCAGGCTGGCGGACACCGCGCTCGGGGATGCCCAGGGCGGTGAGGTCGGAGGCGCGGGGCACGCGCCGCAGTCGGCCCCACACGTGCTGCAGGACTCGCCGCTGTCGCAGACGCCATTGCCACAGGCGCAGGCCAGGAGGTAGTCCTCGCAGCAATCACCTCGGTCGACGCAGGCAGCGTCGCATTGGCACAGCCACCCACCCCAGATGGGTTCGTTCCGTCCGCAGAGCGAGACCCCGGAATGGTGCGAAGCCCCGCAGAACCCAGTGAGTTCGCGGCGTGACCCCATCAGGTGTAGGTCGACGTTCGCCGGGCGAGACTCGCCGACCCAGAGACTCCCAGCGCCGGCGGCGAAGTGTTTGATAATCGAGACCTCGCCCCAATACGGGCCCCACGAGCCGAACGCGACCCCCTTGGGTGAGAACAGGTGGCAGGTGCTCGCACACCAGCCGCCACAACCATCGGGGCGATCGTTGCAGAACTCCGGCGTGAAGACCTGTTTGTTGCATTGGTTAAACGTCGAGCAGGAGGTGGGTGGCGTCGCGCTCGTCGTCGTCGAGGGGTAGGCGATCGGATGGGTGCCACTCGGATCGGCTCCACCCGACGTACCGCAGGAATAGGCTCCGAGCCCCGGGTTCCAGCCGCACTTGCCCGCTGGGGACGCCTTCGTGCAGTCCTCCGACACGACCTTGTTGGCACCGGCACAGTAGTAGAGTGTCTCGCCGAGGCAGGCTCCGAACCAAGACACCGACTCGCAGCTCGGGTTGGGCGCGCAGGTACCTTGCGCCGTGCAGAACGTGGAGCCGGCGCACTGGCCGCAGGACTGTCCGAGCTGGTCGACCCCGCAGGGCTTCCCAGCGCATTCGGCGACGTAGCACTGAGTGCGGTCTGGCGAACACTTCTTGCCCGTCGGGCAGTCCGCGTCGGAGTTGCAGGTCACGCAGGCGCCATCGCCGCAGACCTTTCCCGCCGGGCACGCCGGTCCGCACGTCCCGCCGCAGCCGTCGTCACCACAGACCTTGCCGGCGCACTTGGGCTCGCAAGGGCAGGCCTTGGGCGGGCTGTTGCCGGGGGCGCTGGCCCCGCTCGTGTTGCAGCCGTACTCGCCCTTGGCGGCGTTCCAGCCGCACGTCCCGGCGGCGCAGGTGGCGTCCACACGCGACACGGAGCTCGGCTTCTCGACCCAGTCGTACACGCCGGAGACGAAGACCGACTTCTTCAGATTGCCCGTCTTGGCATCGCAGCAGCCTTCGAACGGGCTGTACGCGTCGGCGCGGGCGTAGCACAGGCCCTCGAGCGGGTCGCAGTAGCCCCCTGCTGCGCAGGTCCCGCAGCTGCCGCCGCAGCCATCGTCGCCACAGTTGCGGCCGCTGCAGGAGGGCGTGCAGGGGACGGTGGCCGGGCAGATGCGAGGGTATTTGCCCGACGGGTCCTCCATGACGAAGTTGTCTGGCAGGAGATAGAGCCCGAGGAGCTGCGACGATGGGAACTTCTGGTACTGCTGCAGTTGCTTGCTCGTCACACACATGTAGCGGCCGTGGGTCTTGCTGAACCGACAGTATTCGCCGGAGCCGCAATTTTGAGCCTGCGGCGTCGCCGAGGCGCTGCACGTGTGGGCCAGCGCGCCCGCGCAGCACCCCCCTTCGGTGATGCCCTGTGCTTTGCACTGGTCAGTGCCGGGGGAGCACGCGTAGACCGGGATCCTCCTCTGGTAGTTCTGTTTCTCCCAGACGGTCGTGAAGCTGTAGCTGTCGCAGTACGCCCCGGCGGGGCAGGTGTCCGGGCAGGTGCCGCCGCAACCATCAGGCTGGCCACAGGTCCCGGCCGTACACTTGGGGGTGCAGCATTGGCCCGCCGTGGTGCAGGTATCGCCCGCCCCGCACGTCCCGCACGTCCCGCCGCAGCCATCCGATCCGCAGTTCTTCCCATTGCACTTCGGGAAGCACCCTAGGCCGGCGGGGCATTCGTTCAACCCGACGGCGTCCTTGGCCGACGTGAAACACATCGGGGTGATCGAGCCGTCCGCGGCCCTCCCGGACACACAGCCTTTGGTGCAGTACTCGAGCTTGAAGGCACTCGTCTTGGTCTCACACGTGATGAGCGTGTCTATGGCGGCGCAACAGGCTCCCGGCTTCCCGTCGGCATCGAGCTGGGCCGTGACGAGCTTCCCGCAGACGTCCAAGCCACACTTGCCCGACCGTTGATTGCAGCTCTCCCCGGCACCGCAGGTGCCGCAGCTCCCGCCGCAGCCATCCGAGCCGCACTGCCGGCCGTCACACTTCGGCACGCACACGGGCTCGCCTGGGCAAGCCCGGGTCTCGGTGGCAGGCGTGGCCTCGACCGTCGGCGAGCACTGGAAGCCCGATTGGACGATCTTTCCCTTGATGACGCCGTAGTTGCGCCACGTGCATTGTTGGTTCTGCCCGATGCAGTCTACGGACTTCTCCGCTCGAACCCCCGGCGCGATCTCCGTGCAAGTGCGGAACGTCTCTCCGGCGCAGCAGCCGCCGAGCGGGGTGTTCGGGCAGCCCTTCCAGCGGATCTTGCCTTCTGGCGTGCAGTATTGGCCATTGCCGTTCAGGGACGACTCGGGCGGGCCACACTCCGCGAACGTGCAAAGGCCCGTGGCCCCGGGGAGCTTTCCGCACTCCCGCCCGGCGGCCTTGCATTGGGCGGCGCACGATGGCGCGCAGACCCGCTTCTGGTAGGAGATGGTCTGGCCCGAGATCGAGTATTGGAACGTCTTGGCCACGCACAGCCCGCCGTCCGCGCACTGGCCGCACGTGCCGCCGCAGCCGTCCTGGCCGCACTCGGACTGGCCCTCGGGGATGTCGGAACCCAGCTCGTTGCACGTCGTCTTGCAGTTGCACACGCCGGGCCCGTTGGTCGGGACGCCCGTGGTTGCGTCGACGCACTGGTCTTTCCCCAAGCACACGCCGCACACGCCGCCGCAGTAGTCTGGGCCGCAGTTCTTCCCGCCGTCGCACTGGCGCTGGCAGATCGGCTTCGCGTTACACTGCGCGGCCCAGACTTTGGAGGTGAAGGGGTCCCGGTACTCGACGCAGGTGCGCTTCGTGAACTGGTCGCTCTCGCAGCTGCCGCACTTGCCGCCACAGCCGTCGTCGCCGCACTGCTTGCTCGAGCAGGCGGGGGTACAGGCGCCGCAGGTCCCATTCGGCTCACAGGCGTACTGCTCCGGGCACGACCCGCAGCTGCCGCCGCAGCCGTCCGGGCCGCAGGTCTTGCCCGAGCACTGGGGCACGCAGGCGATGCACTGCCCGGTCGCTTCGTTGCACGAGTCGAAGGGACCGCACCCCGGGCACGTGCCGCCGCACCCATCCGGGCCGCAGGTCTTGCCGTCGCACTGGGGAACGCACTGGCACAGCTGGGTGCCCTTGAACGGGTGGTAATCACAGTAGTCATTGGCGCCGGGGCAGGTGCCGCACGTGCCGCCGCAGCCGTCGTTACCACACTGGTGAGGTACACCGTCCGCCGTCTGACACTTCGGCGTGCACTTGCACGTGTTCGTGGCGTCGTCACAGTACGACTGCGGGGCGTTCCAGCCGTTGTTCGACTTGGCGCAGATCTCGCTCAGCGTCAGTGTGCTCTGGTACGGGAGCTCGCCCCAACACGCGCCGCCGCAGCCGTCGGCATTGGAAGCGGCGCTCCCGCACTGTTTGCCGGTGCAGTCGGGAGTACAGAGGCAGCTGCCGTTGGGCTTGCCGAGCAGTTGGCACTTCTTGAGGCTGTCGGTGCAGCTGCACTCGCTACTGCCGCTGCAGGTGCCGCAGGTGCCGCCGCAGCCGTCACTGCCGCACGTCTTGCCCTCGCAGCCCTTGGCGGCGTTACACGCACACTTGTAGCCGGTGGCTTGGTTGCACGAGTACGTCGCAAAGTCGTCGATCGCGACGCATGTGGGGTTGGCGTCGCCTTCGACTCCGCAGGAGCCGCCGCAGCCGTCCGGTCCGCAGTCCTTGCCGGTGCAGTCGGGCACGCACTGACACACGCGGAAGAACAGGTTGGGGTCGGTCCGCGGATCGCCTACGGGCGCCGGGGTTCCAAACGCCTGGCAGACGCCGTTGCCGGTGCACGTGCCGCACGTGCCGCCGCAGCCATCGGAGCCACAGCCGTTGCTGGCGGCACACAGCTTGACGCACTCGCACACGCCGCTCGGGTTACAGGTCTCGGTGGCCCCGCAGCTACCGCAGATGCCACCACAGCCGTCGGGGCCGCAGTTCTTGCCTGAGCACTGCGGAATGCACTCGGGCAGGCACGCCGCCACGGGCTGGAGCGGCGTGGTCAGCGGGGCGGCCGTGCAGGCGAAGCCGGCGGCGGTCCAGCCGCAACCCGAGGCGCAGGGGGTGGACGAGAAGGTGCCGTCAGCGACGTTGCACGTGCGGAGCGCGCCGTCATTGCAGCAGCCTTGCACCGTGATGGAACCGCAGGCGGCCGGGCAGCGCGTGACCACCATCAGCTTGTCGCCGAGTGCGAGGTTGGAGTACCCGCGCACTTGATTGGTCTTGGCCGTCTGGAGCAGGGCGTCGAGCTTGGTCCTGGTGGCGAAGTCGGCGTCGCGGGCGCCGTAGGTCTTGATGACGCCCTGGCCGTCGAGCGCCACGAAAGCGTGGGGGCCGCCGCCGATGGCCGATGCGAAGCCCGTGATCGTGAGCGCCGGCTTGAGGGGCGCGACGTTGCCCCACGCGACGAGGGCGCCGTCGGCCTTGAGCGCGTAGTAGTTGTAGCCGTCGGTGGCGATGCCCTTGGCAGAGCCGAGGCTGGTAGGCGGGAAGACATCCTCCCGGAACGACGTCACCGTGCCGTCGTTCATGAGGCCGATGACCATGTTGGCCGCTGCGGCGATCGCTTTGAACCCGCTCTTGTTGTTCGCACCGGTTACCGCCAGGAGCGGGCCGTTGAAGCCCCACGCGTAGGTTCTCCCGTCCGAGGTGAGCAGATAGGACTGAGTGTCACCCGCCGCCACGGCGACGGCCGGGCCGACCCCGGTGGGGATGTTCTCAAGCGCTTGGGGTGTGCACTTGGTGTCGTCGCCGTACGCTCGGACGCTGCCATCCGCCATGACGAAGAGGGCGTGCCAGCTGCCCGCCGCGATCGCCTTGACGCCCGTGAGCGTGCCGCCGCTGATCGCCGTGGCTAGGGTGCCCGGCGCGGTGCCGGCGAGCGAGACGGTGCCGTCGGCGCGGAGCGCGAGCACATAGTCGATGCCCACCTCGTAGTCGACGATCGCGGCGGTGCTTCCGCCGGTCCAAGGGATCGCGGTCGAGGTGGCGAGGTCGATGGCCAGCGTGTCGCAGGTGGCCGGGAGCGCCGCCACGGGGCACGTGCCGGTCCCCTCGTCGCAGGTGGTGCCATTGGGGCAGGTGCCGCAGCTGCCGCCGCAGCCATCGTCGCCGCAGCCCTTGCCGACGCAGCTCGGGATGCAGACGTAGTCGGGGCACGAGCGCGGCATCAGCGACGGCGCCGACCCGCCGGCCGTGTCGCAGGTGTAGGCCGACGCCGAGGCGTTGGCGCCGCACGTCGCCGCCGCGCAGCTCGTGGTCTCGATCGCGCTGCCCGAGCACACCCGCAAGGTGTCGCCGTCGCAGCAGCCGCTCGGCGGGACGGCCTTGCAGCCGGGGCATTGCGCGTAGAGCGCCGTGTCGCCGTACCGCCCAATCGCGACGAGCCACACGTCGGACGCCGAAGTGACGCTCGCGAGACCCGCCACGTCGGCGCCCCAACAGACGACCTTGCCCGAATACTTGATCGCGCAGGCGTGGTAGCCATTCGAGACGAGTCGGTGCACGCCGTTCAGGGCCGCGGGCGGCTTCCGGCTCATCGACGACGGCCAAGACACGAGCGTGCCGTCGCCCTTCAGCGCGACGAAGCCGTCCTCCATGGCGACGACCTGCGTCACGCCGGTCGCCGTCCCGATCGGCGCGTAGGAGGAGAAGTTGAACGTGTCGAGGAAGACCTGCACGGTCCCGTCCGCCTTGAGACCGGCGGCGAGGTAGCCGTTGGCCGTGATCGCCGTGATCCCAGTCGCCGCTTTCGCGCGCGTGATGTTCTGGAAGCCGGAGCTGTTCTGGCCCCACGCCTGGACGGTGCCGTCGCTCCTGAGCGCGTACGCGGCGTCGACACCGGCGGCGACCTGCACGACGCCCGTCGTCCCGGCTGGCACCGTCGTCTGGCCGAAGGAGTTGTCCCACGCGTGCGACGTGACGGTGCCGTCGGTCTTCAGGACCACGGTCACCGAGTCGCTCGCCGCTACGGCGCGCACGCCGCTCGTGTTGTCGGCGACGCCGGGAGGTGCGCTGCCCCACACCCGTAGCACGTTGTCGCTACGCACCGCGTAGAAGCTGCCCGTTGGCCCCACGGCGAGCGACACCACGTCGGTGAGGCCACTCGGCGGCGAGGTCCCCACCCCGACCACCGAACACGCCTCGAGCGCGGCGGTCACCGTGCCGAGAGGTGGGCCATCAGCGTCGGTTCGGGCGCCGAGGTTCACCTCCGCCCCTTCCACACTCTGGGCGTCGGTAAGCGCTTCCAGTGGCTGGTCGCTACATCCCCACGCCGCCAGAAGGCCCAGCGCCGTCATCCAACCCGTAACGCGCGGTCGAGAGGCAGTCCTGGCTTGGTGCGGCTTCGCCGACCCCGGAACACAAGGATTGCACGTGGAAATTGGAGTCATTTCGCTTTCCTGGGCAAGGCGCCTGGGGACTCATGGAAGCCTTCGTCCCGGGACTTTCCAATCCCAGCTGCGACGGGTCAAGAGAAAATACATATCCCGGGGCTTACCCTGGGTTCTTTCGATATGTGTCGGATGTCCGGCGGAGACGGCTGCGATTCCGCCACCTACTGCGCGGGCCCTCGCGAGGAGCTGCGGTGTGCTCTCGGCGGCTTCGCGTGGCGTGGACACTCCCGTGCCGAGGCCGACGGTGGAACGCGCGAGTTCGATGGCGGCTCCGTTTCGCCAGACGCTACTGTAGCGGGCCCCTCGAGGGAGAGCCCTTGGCGTACCAAGCGTTGGACCGTGCCGGTGGGCGGCGACTGTCGCCGACTGTCGCCGGGTGCCTGGCCTGCGAGACAGCGTGGCGGGCTCATGGCGCATGTCTATTGGTTACAATACTTTGCGACGCCGGGGTGGGTTGGATCGATGGTTGCTCATGTCCCACGGCATGCAACCGTCGCAATCGAGCATCTCGTCCTTGGCCAGCCTCTTCGACTTCGCCGGTGACCCCGCGACGATCATTCAGATCGCGGCCGTCGTCGACACACTGCCCCTCGCGTTCGGCATCGCGGAACGTAGCGGAGAGCACATGAGGTTTCTGTATCGGAATCAGGCCGCCGCGGGGGTGTTCCCAGAGGAGGCTCCAGCGAGTGCGAACGTCGTGATGCAAGTGCTCCCAACGCCGAGCGGCTGCCTCGAGCGGGTGCTCTGCGTCGACACCTCGTGCAACGCCGAAGCCCGAGCGCGAATACTGACCAAGCGGTGGAAGCTGACGCGGCGCAAGGCGGCCGTGTTGCTGCTCGCGGCGCAGGGCGCTGCCAACAAGGAAATCGGGTCGACACTCGGCCTGGCCGAGTCGACCGTCGAGATGCACCTGACGGCGCTCTTCAAAGTTGCGGAAGTGCAGTCCCGGGCTGCGCTCGTGGCTGCTTTCTGGACGTCATGATGGTCGACACGGGAGCCCGCGCTTGCCAGAGGAGCTGGATCCGAGACCGTCATGGCCTCACGGCGTCGTCGTGGCGGCGCGCTCCCCCATTGGAGCTAGCGGTTGAGGGTTCCCGAGCGAGCGCGAATCAGTCAGACTCGCCTACGTGGATCAGGCGACCATCGACGACCCGGACGAGCCTCAGCGCAAGGCCAAATCGACGACATTGCGGCCACGGCTGACGATCGCCGTCCACCCCGATGGGGACCGCATCGGCCAGTCGATGTGGCTCGCGCCCACGGCAGCGCGTCGAGTCGATCTGCTCTCGCGCCTCGACGGCGAGTTCGAAGGCCGGCCGCTCGACGACGCGAGCGTGAGCCGCCGACCAGTGCGCCTCGTGGGCGATGGGAAGCGACTACAAATCGATGTGGCCGAGCTCACCATGCCGGTGTTCGTCGACGGCCGCCAGCTGCTCGCAACGACGGTCCTGTCGGCGGCGCAGCTCGAAGAGGGTGTGGCCCTTCGGCTTGGGCGCCGCGTCCTGTTGTGGCTCGAGGTCGACGACGATGCCGTTCCGGATGCACCAGCCGAGTTTACGGTGGGGCAGTCCCTACTCGCGCGCCAGCTCTCGGCGCGGGTCATCAAGGCATCCGCCACGGAGTTGCCGGCGTTGATTCGCGGCGCGACCGGGAGCGGGAAGGAGCGCGTCGCGCGGGCGCTCCATGCGCTCGGGCCGCGAAAAGACCAGCCGTTCATCGCCGTGAACATGGCGGCGATCCCGGCATCGACGGCGACGAGCGCCCTGTTCGGACACGTGCGCGGTGCGTTCACCGGCGCTGAAGGGTCATCGCCAGGCTACTTCCGACAGGCGCAAGGTGGCGTGTTGTTCCTCGACGAGCTCGCGGCGGCGCCACTCGAGGTTCAGGACGCACTACTGAGAGTGCTCGATTCGGGTGAGATACAGCCGGTCGGCGCCAGGCAGCCTCAGGTCGTGGACGTACGGGTCGTCGCGGCCACTGACGCCGATCTCGACGAGGAGGTTGCGGCCGCCCGCTTCCGCCCGACCCTGCGTTTTCGTCTGGAGCGGCTCGTTCTCCACGTCCCGAGGCTCGTGGAGCGACGCGCCGACATCCCTGGACTCTTCGCAGCGGCACTGCGAGAGGCCTTCCGCGCGACCGGGCAGCCCGACCGACTGCTCACGCCGCCGGACGGGCGTCCGTGGCTGACTCCTGCGCTCGTCGAACGGCTGATGCGTCATCCCTTCCCGGGCA
The DNA here is from genome assembly GCA_018780435.1 of Myxococcales bacterium. Taxonomy (GTDB): domain Bacteria; phylum Myxococcota_A; class UBA9042; genus SXOO01. The sequence goes on along the minus strand of JADMJS010000211.1, from coordinate 17,086 downwards.
ACATCCGAGAGCTCCGTAACCTCGCCGACCGGTTGGCGTTCGAGTACGGGGTCGACGAGCAAGCGCCAGAAGAGGCCATCCCCGAGAAGGTGCAGGCGCCCGCGGAGGCCCACTCAGCCGTGGCGACGCCCGTGCGTGAGCCTGTGACGCTGACCCGCGAACAGGTGCGAGTGGCGCTGGTCGGCACGAACCAGAATGTGGCTCGCGCCGCGCGGCTGCTCGGAGTGTCGAACCCGATGCTCCACGAGTTCCTCCAACGGACCGGGCTCGCACGTCGCGGTTGCGATGTCCCCGACGCCGAGTTCGATGCGGCCGTTGCAGCCGCGTCCGGTGACCTTGCTCGCGCGGCGGAGATACTCGGCGTCTCACTCCGCTCGCTTCAGCTGCGCCGGGGGCGACGCTGAACCGCGCTGTGGCCGCAGACGCTACGCCTTAGAACTTCCCACCCGTACCCCCGATAGGCCTCCGCTTCGGTCGACACGTTGAACATCGTCTCAGCGCGGAGGAAGAACCCCGTCTTCTCGCGACGTGCACCGCGCGTCAGGCGAAGGTGGTGGTGCAGGTCCGACTCGCTGCGGCGGTGTTGCGACGTAAAGTCCTTCGTACCCCCCTCGCGGTTGAAGCCGGCTGCGATCGCAATGGCCTCGATGAGCGTCGACTTGCCTGAGCCGTTCTCACCGACGAGGACCGTGACACCGGCGTCGACGTCGAGGCGCCCGAGCCGCGCCACGGCAGGGATCGAGAACGGATAGGCGTCCCAGTCCATGACCCGGTCGCGGATGAGTTCGATGTAACGAATGATCGCAGTCATCGTCCCATTATCGTCCGGAGAGACCCGTTCTCCAAGGGCTCCAGAGCGCCTACTTGGGCGTATCGATTCGCGATCGCCTCAGGTCCACTAGCCGTTTCTCGAGCCATGAGCTCGGCCAGCCCGCCGCTCAGGGCATCGTCAGCGACGCCGTCTCCGTCGTGATGTTGCCCCCGAGATCGGTCAGCGTGGCGGTCGCCGTCCAGGTGCCGCTCGGGATGGCGCCGGACCAGCGGTAGCTCGTGGTCGGGCTCGAGGACGGCAGGACGACGTCGTTCAGTCCGGGGCTCGACAGGACCAGCGTGAGCGCGGCCAGCTCGCTCGCGGCGACCGTGACGATGGCCGTGCCCTTCGTCTCGGAGGGGACGGCGGTCACCGTAGCGGTGGGGTCGCCCGGCGTGTCCGTCACCGCCGCGCCGAGGTGGTCGCCGGGGACGAGCGCGCGTGGCGTGTTTGGGCCTTCCCACTCGAAGGTCGCGCCGCCGCCGCCGCCCTGTTCGTACATCTCGAGCCGGATCGGGTGCCAGCCCGCGGGCAGGTTCACGGTGGTCGAGACGGGTTCCATCCCGTGATCGTTCCAGTTTTCGCTCACCAGCTCGTCGTCGAGGTAGAGCCGATTGCCGTCGTCGGCCGTGAAGATGAGGGTCCAGAGGCCCGCTTCGGGCAAGAGGACCCCGCCGACCCACCGGATGGCGAACTTGTCGACGGCCATGTCCATTCGGAAGCTGCCCGACGTGTTGCCGTCCTGTCCGTTGGGCATGTCGACCGGCCCGTCGACTCGGGTCGCGATCGGGGTCTCGAAGGTCTTGTAGCTGCCGCCTTGGAAGTACTGGCCGAGGAGGCCACCGGGCCGGTACGTCGGGATCGTGGGCGTCGTGACCGAGACCGGCGCCGTGGTGACGTTGCGGTCCCAGAGATCGGTGAAGGTCCCTGTCACCTCGTAGCTGCCGCCGGCGTCGAGGCCGATCGTCGCGTCGTGCTCGCGCGCGGGCTCCGGGAGCGTGAGGGTCCCGCTGGCCTCGGTCGGCGTTGGCGCTCCCTTGACCTCGAGCGCACCACCGCGCGAGTGTAGAGGAAATGCTCACTGTGTGGAGAAAGTACCCAGTCGGTATCGTGCTAACGGCGTCTCAACACCGGCATGAAACGTGCTAAAGCGGGTTCGATGCACCACTCCCGCGCACTCATCATTCTCGCTACGTCCCTTCTGACCGGCTGTGCCTCGGGCGCCAAGGAGGATCCACCGCCCGACGATGAGTTGGACGTGGCAGCTCCCGATTCCGAAGTCGAGGGTAGTAGCGACGACGGACTCGAACCCAAGGACGATGGTTCGTTCGGAGTCGAGCTGACTACAGGCGACGGTGTTGCAGAGGATAGTTCCGGTGGCACGGACGGTACCGATGCTCCGGGTCCGGACCCGATCACGGAGTGCCCTGCCCAAGTGCCTGGTGCGGTGCCATGTGACGGTAGCTTCTCGTGCAAATGGGGTGAGCACTGCTGCTGTGGCTCGTGCGACGACTCGGAGCGGTGCGAGTGCAAGGACGGGCGGATGGACTGCACCTACATCGACCATTGCCTCGGACGGGTCTGCTCGCCCGGCTGCGAACTGAACGAGTACACGACTCCCGACGGGTGCACTCCCGTCGGCGAGATCCTCAGCACGGTCGAGGGATTGAGCGCCGAGGTGGCCGCCCAGCATGCAACGTGCGCCGCAGACGCTGACTGCACCACCGTTCGCGTCGAGACGGGCTGTGGGGCGCTCTGTCCAATCTCTGTCCAGAGCTCGGCCGTTACAGACGTCGTCTCACAGGTGACGCAGTTGGCCGCGCCTTGGTGCGATCCGGTGGCGACGGCCGGCGGTCCCGGGATGGGGGGCCTAGTGTGCCCGGATACACCCGCCGGGGCCTGCGTCCAAGGTCAATGCAAGGCCGTCGCCGTGTGTGATCCCGAGTACTTCCCGCCTGGAACCGGCTGCGACGACGGCGACTCGTGCACGACTGGCGATCAGTGCTCGGCCTCTGGCTGCATCGGGACGCCACTCGACTGCGATGACGGGAACGCCTGCACTGTGGACTCGTGCACACCCGAGGTTGGTTGCACCACTACCGCCGCCGCCGGATTCTGCCCCGGCGCGTCGAGCTGCAGCGTAGGCGGCTACTGTGCCGCCGGCGAATGCATGGACACCGGCCTGACCGGTTGGTCGCGCTACTACGCCAAGGCGGGGGATGAGAACGGCAGGGGCTTCGTGCCTCGCGCCGGTGGCGGGTGGGTCCTCGGGGCTTGGCAGTACGTCGCTGACGGACAGCCAGTGAAGGGGCTGCTCGTCGGCGTATCGGCCGCCGGTGATGTGGATTGGCAGCACGAGTTCGTCGGCGGCGTGTCGAAACTGGTCGCGCTACCGAGCGGGAACATCGCGTTCTTCAGCGAGAATGCGTTGCGATGGGTGAGCTCGGCCGGTGAGCTGACTCCGGCCGTCAGCCTCGGCCAACCCTTTCTCTACTACGAACCTCACGCGGTCTCCGCCACGGCCGATGACGGCCTTGTCATGGCTGGGCCATCGACTGTGAGCGCGGAGACGCAGGTGCTTCGCGTCATTCGCTTCACAGCGGCGGGGGCCGTCTCTTGGAATCGGGACTATGCGAACGTCCACCCCTATGGCGGCTCATCGTCCGTCGCGTCGCACACGTCCGGCATCCTGGTCGCTTCGGCGTCGGTCGTCGTGGGCGCGCAGGGTGCGTCGAACGACCTCAGGCTCGTCCGGCTCGACTCTGAAGGTGACGTGGTTTCGGATGCCATCGTCGCTCCAGCGAGCACCAACGACGAGCCCAACCGAGTGGTCCCGCTCGTCCAAGACGGACTACTGCTCGCGAGCGTGAGTGTGGACTACTCGAGCGGCAAAGAGTTCACGAGCTATCTGCGTCGCTTGGACGCGAACGACGCGATCGTCTGGGAACGGACGTGGCCGGACATAGCTCGGGTCCTGGATTCTTACGACGGCGGTGTCGTGCTGCTGCAAGACTACTTCGGGAGCGCGCCCTTCACCGCGAATCTCGTACGTGTGACGAACGACGGCGCGGTATCGCCTCCGGTGGCTATTCCAAGCCAGGCATTTCCCACGACCTGGATCGTAGAAGGCGCCGTCGATCCGGGTGGTGTCAACCTCTTCGGCTACGGTCAACCGTCCCCGCCACAATCCGACCTCTGGCTCCTCCGAGTCACCGCACCGTGCTTCGACCCACCTTGTGACGCCACCTGTCCGTGACGGTCACGCCGCCTTCGCCAAAGGATCCGAGCACTTCGGCGTCGCGAACTCGAAGCGGATGAGGTGTTCGCAAGCGCCGCGCGCGGCTTCGGCGCCGTCACCCATGGCGATGAGGATCTGCTTGAAGGGCGTCGGGGTCGCATCTCCCGCGACGACGACGCCCGGGACTGAGATATGGCGATGGAGCTTCATCATGACGTCAAGCAGACGCGGTGTGTCCCCGCCGCTCAGGGCATCGTCAGCGACGCCGTCTCCGTCGAGGTGTTGCCCCCGAGGTCGGTAGGGGTCACGGTCGCTGTCCACGTGAAGCTCAGGACGGCGCCGGACCAGCGGTATCTGGTGGTCGGGCAGGAGGACGTCGTTCAGTCCACGGCTCCTCAGGACCGGCGTGAGTGGTCGAGTCGGTCATCGTTGTCCGGGCAGACCATGCTGCCCAGGCATGCCGCCAACTCGGACGTTGGCCACAGCTCGTCGGCTCACCGCGCGGCAAACGCCGTCATTCGTCGCCAGCTTGGTCGCGAAACAACTGCGCGAGCATTCGCTCCGGGTTCGAGAGAAACGCGCGAGTGACGACGACGTGTTCGGTGTCCTCGTAGTTCACGGGTTCGATTCCATGCTGGCCGAGCCCATAGAGTCGCGCTCCGGGGTAGCCCATCAGAATGGGCGAATGCGTCGCCATGATCACCTGCCCGCCCTTCTGAACGAGCTCGTGAATACGCGCGAGCAGAGCAAGCTGTCGTTGGGGCGACAAGGCCGACTCTGGCTCATCGAGGATGAACAGGCCTCCATTTCGAAAGCGGTTCTCGACCACCCACAAGAACGCCTCACCGTGGGACATCTCGTGCAGAACTTCCCACCCGTACCCCCGATAGGCCTCCGCTTCGGTCGACACGTTGAACATCGTCTCAGCGCGGAGGAAGAACCCCGTCTTCTCGCGACGTGCACCGCGCGTCAGGCGAAGGTGGTGGTGCAGGTCCGACTCGCTGCGGCGGTGTTGCGACGTAAAGTCCTTCGTACCCCCCTCGCGGTTGAAGCCGGCTGCGATCGCAATGGCCTCGATGAGCGTCGACTTGCCTGAGCCGTTCTCACCGACGAGGACCGTGACACCGGCGTCGACGTCGAGGCGCCCGAGCCGCGCCACGGCAGGGATCGAGAACGGATAGGCGTCCCAGTCCATGACCCGGTCGCGGATGAGTTCGATGTAACGAATGATCGCAGTCATCGTCCCATTATCGTCCGGAGAGACCCGTTCTCCAAGGGCTCCAGAGCGCCTACTTGGGCGTATCGATTCGCGATCGCCTCAGGTCCACTAGCCGTTTCTCGAGCCATGAGCTCGGCCAGCCCGCCGCTCAGGGCATCGTCAGCGACGCCGTCTCCGTCGTGATGTTGCCCCCGAGATCGGTCAGCGTGGCGGTCGCCGTCCAGGTGCCGCTCGGGATGGCGCCGGACCAGCGGTAGCTCGTGGTCGGGCTCGAGGACGGCAGGACGACGTCGTTCAGTCCGGGGCTCGACAGGACCAGCGTGAGCGCGGCCAGCTCGCTCGCGGCGACCGTGACGATGGCCGTGCCCTTCGTCTCGGAGGGGACGGCGGTCACCGTAGCGGTGGGGTCGCCCGGCGTGTCCGTCACCGCCGCGCCGAGGTGGTCGCCGGGGACGAGCGCGCGTGGCGTGTTTGGGCCTTCCCACTCGAAGGTCGCGCCGCCGCCGCCGCCCTGTTCGTACATCTCGAGCCGGATCGGGTGCCAGCCCGCGGGCAGGTTCACGGTGGTCGAGACGGGTTCCATCCCGTGATCGTTCCAGTTTTCGCTCACCAGCTCGTCGTCGAGGTAGAGCCGATTGCCGTCGTCGGCCGTGAAGATGAGGGTCCAGAGGCCCGCTTCGGGCAAGAGGACCCCGCCGACCCACCGGATGGCGAACTTGTCGACGGCCATGTCCATTCGGAAGCTGCCCGACGTGTTGCCGTCCTGTCCGTTGGGCATGTCGACCGGCCCGTCGACTCGGGTCGCGATCGGGGTCTCGAAGGTCTTGTAGCTGCCGCCTTGGAAGTACTGGCCGAGGAGGCCACCGGGCCGGTACGTCGGGATCGTGGGCGTCGTGACCGAGACCGGCGCCGTGGTGACGTTGCGGTCCCAGAGATCGGTGAAGGTCCCTGTCACCTCGTAGCTGCCGCCGGCGTCGAGGCCGATCGTCGCGTCGTGCTCGCGCGCGCGGTCCGAGAGCGTCAGGGTCCCGCTCTGTTTGCCCGTCCAGTCGAGTCGAAGCGAGGTCGGGAGCGAGGCCGCGCCGCTGAGACGGGCCCAGCGCGTGCCGCTCGCGTTCAGCGTCAGCGTGGCCGAGAGCTCTGCCGCGCCGGCGGGCGGCGCCGCCGCATAGCCGAGCTGGACCCCTGAGAGCGGCTTCAAGACGGCGTCTTCGGGCCCGAAGAAGACCTGCAGGTGCGGGTGCAGCACGTCTCGCTGCACCACGATGGAGAGCGGGTACCAGCCGGGGCGGAGCTCGACGCGTCGGTCGAAGGCGATGACCTCACCGACGTCCGCGACGTCGACGACCTCATGACCCGAGAGGCTCAGCCGCGCTGCGCCACTGACCATGAAGACGAGCCGGTAGATCCCGGCGGTTTCGACCTCGATCCCGCCGTCGATCGCGATGAGCAGCTCGCCCTTCGGGTAACGCGCGCGAGAGCCCGTCTCGGGCGTGAGGTCTACCGCGGTGAGCAGCTCCAGCTCGCCGCCGGTCGGGAGTGGCGCTCCGAGATCGCCGAGTGTCTCACCCGGGAAGTACTGGAGGAGCAGCCCGCCCGGTCGGAACGTGGTCGAGCCAGGGTCGATCGCCGGGATCCCCGCGTTTCGGCCCGCGTCGGCGACGTCCGGTTCTGCCACGTCGGGCTCGTCAACCACGTCCTCGACGTCGCTCATCGGCACGTCGGTCCCCGGTGCTGGCAGCTCCTCATCGGTGACGGCCGTGTCCCCGCCGTCGTCTGCGGCACCGGCCGGCGTGGCCGAATCGGGGGACTCCACCGCGTCGTCCTCGGCGCCACAGCCGAGCGCCGCGGCTACGAGTAGCAGCACTGAGAGGCGCGTTAGCCGGCTCATGTGAAGAGCGGCAACAGGGCGGCGTTCAGCGGGAAGCGCTGCGCGACGGGGTTCAGGTCGAGTCCGGCGAGGTGGCGTAGCGCCTTGTGGACGTGTTCGGGCGTGATTCGGATCCCGCCGCTCGCTTTGGGCTGGAGTGTGTCTGGGTCGACCGCGATGGGTTTGTGATAGGCGTCGGTGGTGCCGATGACCCGGTCCCCCGGGATCCCGGGGCCCATGAAGGCCATCGACGTGATGGACCAGTGGTCCTTGCCGTTGCCCTCGTTGTACCAAGGCGTACGGCCAAAGTCGGAGCCGATGATGACGACGACCTTGTCCGCCACCCCCTGGCGTTCGGCTTCCTGCATCAAGAAGTCGACGCCTTCGGTCAGAGCCTGCAGGCGCGGGTAGTGGTTCTGGTCGTGGTTGCCGTGGGTGTCGAAGCCGCCGATGGTGAGGTTCGCGCTGACGGCGAGCCCCGCTTTGTAGGCAGCGACGGCGAGCTGGGCCTGGCGCTTCAGCGGGTTGTTCGACGTGTCCAGGGTCGGCGGGAGCACCTCGCTCAGGAGGCGCAGATCCGAGTTGCCGAGACGCGCACTATACAGCAAAGACAAGGACTTGGCCTCACGGGGCAGCTTCGCAGCGGCCTGCAGTCGCGAGAGGCGCTCGGCGCGTGCGGTCTGTACGCGGTCCCAAGTGTCGACGCTGTGATAGGTGCCGTCCGGCTTGTCGGGGTCGATGCGGTTCGGCCACGCGAGCTTGGTGAGGACGCTCGGGCTCCCGACGCGGGTCGGCGCGACCAGCGAGCTCGTCACGTCGTAGCCGCCGTTCGAGAGGAACGCGAGCGGTGAATCGGGGCTGTCGGTCATCGGCTAACCCGCGTGACGCCCATAGGTCGAGACTCACCGCCCTCACTCCGTAGTCTTTGGTGCTTTTTGTCGGGCAGGAGTGCGGCTTCACGGCGACGTCACCTCCCCAGTCGTGTTGAGAAGGATGGTGATGTAGTCATTGGACATCGTGATGGCGAGATCGTCCTTGCCGTCGCCGTTGAAGTCGCCCGCGCATGGGCGGCCCCAGTTTCCTTCGATAGACGGGCTTGTACCCACCACCGGGAGCCCGTCGTTGCCCAGCCAGATCCCTGGGGCGCCCTGGCCCCACACCGGCTGGTAAGGCGAGAGGTAGTCGGGGCAGCCGTCGCCGTTCCAGTTGGCTGGGCTGAGCAAGCCAGGATAGCCGAGTTCCAGGACCTGCAAGGAGGTCACAGGGGGCCAGAGGGAGCACACAGCTGGGCTCGCAGGCGGGCTCTGCGTGTTCACCACGACGAACACGTTCCCGCCGCTCGACATCATCACGTCGTCGTCACCGTCCTGGTCCCAGTCTAGCGTGCGCGCTTTCGTCAGTCGGCCCTGCGTCATACTCTTCACGTCGATGATGGGCCCGAAGTGCCCTGTGCCATCGCCCGCTACGACTACGAAGGCAGACTCACCCACCATCTCATAGAGGGAGTCAAAAATGCCGTACTCCCAGCCCGGCTCCGTTTCGTAGACCGTGTACTCGAGGCTCGCTCTAACCTGGTCAGCACCGATCACGAGGTCGAGATGGCCGTCGCCGGTCATGTCGACCGACGCGATGGTCAGGGGAAGGAATCGGCTCGAGCCATGCTCGCCGATGATCCCCGAGCCGGTCGTCGCGGCCCAGGGTGTCGGCAAGCCGCACAGATCCGTGCCTACGATGTCGTTCGGTGGCAGTGCCGTCCACTCACCGCTCATTGACTGGAGAATGACCTGGACCTCCCCGCTGAGGCTAGAGCAACAATCGACTGCCGAGGACACCTGCTCCGATGACTCGTTGCCGTCACAGAAGGCGCCCGGCTTCGGGTACTCCCCTTCGGCCTCGATCACAGGGGTGATGACATCGAGGCGGCCGTTGCCGTCGACGTCCGCGAGCGCGAAACCAGCTCGAACCTTGACGGGGAAGGTGACCATAGCGCCGAAGCGTCCTTCGGGCGTCGCCAGTAGGACCCCGGCGTTCGCCTCGCTCTCGCCGTCGAGTTCGCAGAAGGGGCTCCCGAGCGGCCAGCGAACTACAGCATCATCATAGCCGTCGGCGTTCACGTCCACGAGTTCGAACATCTCAGACAAGGTGTCGAAGTTCCAAGGCTTGCCGACACCATAGCTGGAGACGACAGGCCGCTCGAAGGTGCCATCGCACCGACTAATCACGATGGACAGCGCACCATTGAGGAGGATGAGGTCGTCGCAGCCATCCTGGTTCAGATCGTGAGCCAGCTTCTGCGACTCTCCCCCAGGCAGTCCCCACACATTGTTGATCGGCTTCGGAGCCTCTCCCTCCATCCTCGTGCGCTGGGAGCTCGCCGGCCTGAGGGACCGCCAGCCGCCGTCGGCATCCTGCATGAAGACGACCGAGAGCGGCTGGCTGGCGAGCTCAGGATGTGGACCCTGGTCCGTAATCACGAGGTCGAGCCGCCCTTCTCCCTCCAGATCAAAAACCATCACCTCGGTGTCGAAGCCTCTGGCGTCATCGGTCTCCAGGACCGTCGACCAGCCGCCACCCACCTGCCCGTAGTCGACCCGGAGCCCGAGATCCCCCGTCAATACTCGATCCAGGCGCCCATCTTGGTTGAGGTCACCGACATACGACACGGCCATCCCTGGGAACGGATTGGGGATGAAGGTGTACGTCGGGAGCGCGCCTCCGACGCCTGGCGTCGCCACCAGAACCTCGTCGGTCGGTCGACGGTAGGTCATGAGTTCGGGGGTGCCGTCGGCTTCGAGGTCGCGCCACTGGAGTTCAGGGAGGAACTCCTGATCAGGCAGCTTGGGGAGAAAGTCGGCCTTATTGAATGTTAGGTCTCCCTGATTGACGTAGAGGTCACGACTGATCGCGTCTGCAAAACCGTCTCCGGTTAGATCCTCGACCAAAAGCCCCTCCATCTTGAAGTACTGCTGATAGCCATCAGTGCTCCAATGCGTCAGAAACTCCCCAGTCGGAAGCAGTTCAGCTATGTGAACATCAGAGATATCCCAAGCGATGATCTCCGCGATCCCGTCTCCAGTAACGTCGCCGAGCCGGGTTTGAAAGTTCTGATTATCTAGGTCGTCGAATAGCGGGTTCCACTGAGAAAACGACCCAGGGCTCAGCTCTAAGGTAACATTGAGGACATTGAAGTCGCTTCCAAAAAAACCCTTCATTCCATTGATAGTAAAATACTGGATGTCGTCGTTGCTAGAACCGCATGGCGCCATGTTCATCTCGAGCACAAATGAGGGCCCCGCCAACGATGGGACTTGGCGCCAACACTTGGAGCCCGTGAGAATGTCCTGGAGACCGTCACCATCCAGGTCGTAGAGGAGACCGTTGCGAAGGTGTAGCCCCGGACGAACCCATTGGAAGGTGGGGTCCGATACGGATGTCTTGCCGCCCGTCATACAGCTCGGGAGCGGATCGGAACCGTCACTCGTGTCACTGTCGCCCGCTGAGGCATCCGGCGGCTCAATCGAAGTGTCGCTCGATTCGACATCGGTCGATTGGACATCCAACAGAGGTTCCACGTCGATGACCTGGCTTCCGTCGGTACTATCGCCTACTCCCCACTGATCGAGTGAAGACACGGAATCCTCCAGCGCAGTGCTGTCGGCGCCGTCTGGACTCGCGCTGTCGCCTACGCCAGGGAGGGTCTCTATGGCGACCTCGGGCAGCTCCGAATCTGCCCCCCCCTGCGGCGCCCAGTCGACGTCACCGATACACCCCACAGCGAGGCCAAAAAGGAGCGCATACACTGCCGAGCCCCAATACGGTCCAAGTGAGGCGGTGACGCCGCATATCGCCTTCATGGCGCCGCCGTGCCCATCGTGACCTCGAGCTGGGCAGCTGCACACGCAGGAAGGGAGACGTTCAGGACGACCTGCCCCTCCACCACGGGCACTTGGACCGCAGGACCGAGGCTTGGACCGTACGCAAAGGGGACTCCGATATTTCGAACCCGAACGGTCACGTCTGCGGCGGACGTCGGCTCGTGATCGGGGCGGAAAGTCAGGATCACTTGGCGCGCCTGATTGTCGTCCGAAGACGCTATCGTGATCACATAGTTACCCGGACGCGTGGTGAAGGCACCCGCGATCGCCATGGGAAGGATGATCGTCCTATCCTGAGTGTCTTTGTTCTTTACAAAGCGCGATTCGACATCCAAGGGCTGGGTGCTGGTTCCGCTGGGCAGCGAGGTGACGCTGACTCCAGCGGCAGTCCCTGTCGTATCCAGGGCGCAGCTGGTGCTGGAGGTCGCCACGCCGAGCTGAGATAGGGCCGGTGGACGCTCCATCCGCCCATACACGGCCGCATCGGGGTAGAGCCGCCTCCAGTATGCGAGATGGCGCAAGTAGCCGCGGGCCGGCGATGCCGGCGTCACGTAAGGGCCGTAGACGCCGCCCGCCATGCTCCCGTTGGCGAACGTGAAGCTCTGAAACGCGACGACATCACGAACGGCGACCGTCTCCGACGCGGGCTGTGTGTATCTGCCGATAAACTGTGCGCGGTCGTGGTAGACGACCTGGGCCAGAGGGACCACATCCGCTCCGGCGTCGTGAAGGACCAGGAAGCCATCCTGGATCCCGACCAGGACCTCGTTGAATCCCTCGCCGTAAATGCCCGCATCGGGATGCGTGGCGCGCAAGCTGCTCCGGATCTCACCGAGGATAGAGCGCCATCCGTCGGTCCAGTAGGTGCCACCGCCCGGCCGATGTCCTCCAGGACCCCCGTGGGCACTGGAGTCACAGCGCCGCGGTGACACCGTGCCCACTTGGTCGATGTAGAGACCCTGCACCGGATGATTGTGAAAGGGATCGACGGGCAGTCGACCGAACTTCGTGAGCTGGTTCACGATGACGGAGCGAAAGGAAGGATGACCCGGGCAACCATAGTGGGTGTCCGAGTTGATCTTACACGTGTCGCACCGGTAGTCGGGTCGAGGCGTGGGGTCTGTGGTGGGCTCCAGCGAGTCCGACTGAGGATTGATCGGCGGCTCCCCAAGTGGGAGTTCGTGAAGGCTGATGGGAGCTTGGTGGTCGAGACCTGCGTTCGCCGGCCCCGCCCCCACCCCCACCGGCCACGACACGGACTTGCCACTGGCATGCGTAATACTGGCTTTCCCGGCCGTGACTCCGGAGAAGAACGCCAGCGGCGATGCTGGATCGCCAAACTCGACCCGAACCTTCACGAGACCAGTCTCATCTTTGGGCAGCATCGCTTCGCGAACGGGCCACCAGTCGGGGCCCCGGTAGAAGACGCTCATGAGGCCCGGAGCCGTGGCCCACTCTCGCCCGAGATCGATGAGCGCCGGGTTGGTGTAAAGTGAGACCGGTCCGCCGCGCTGCCAGATCCCTTGCGGATCCGTGCCGTCCGTCGTCAACATGCTGCTGAAGCCCAGTGCGGGAAATCGGCGCCGATTCAGGCCATTGTAGAGTCGCACCCAGTCGTAGTCGGGAGTCGTGTAGTCCGGGGTATCGCCCAGGAACGGCGTGTCGTTGCCGTTTGTCTGGTCGTCGAAGTAGGCGCCCACGGCGTCGGAGCGAGTCCACGCGCGCAGCTCAGTCAGCTGCAAGTCCGCAGGCAGGCCGAGCTCGGCGAGTGCCCGGGTCTCATTGACTGGGTCGTCCCGCCGGGTCGCGGTGGTGTAGTAACCGGCCTGCGTGAGCCAGGACGGCACATCGGTCCGCAGCGCTAGCCGCTCGGCCATCCAAGGCGCCGTCATCGCGATAGACCGGTATCGGCTGGCGAAGTCGAACCAGTTTCCATCCTGAAGTGCGAGCGCGACGGTGTGACCGTCCCACGCGTCAATGCTGGTGTCGTTGCCCGGCTCGCCTGCGCCTTCGGCCACGTCGACGATCGAGAATCGGAGCCAGGGTTCGGGAGGCGCTACCCGGTCGTGTGCGCCCGTAGTGGCATCGGTGGCGATGCTCACGCCGCGGCGAATCGGAAAATGGGACAGCCGCCCCCGATTGCCGGCGACTGCAAGGAAGAGCCCGCCGATTTCGGAGGCTCCATCATAGACGCCCACGAACGGCATGCTCATGTGACGGCTCGGGTAGATTCGCGGCTGCGGCCCATTGCCGAACAGGGCGACGTTCTCAGTGGGTGCGTCGCAGGAAACGCACGCCCCGTTCGCGTCGACGGAGCCGTTGCCCTCGGGACAGCTGTATGGCGCAACCGAGCAAGCACCGCAGTTCTGGCACCGAATCTGGGCGGTGGGCACCTCGACGTCGCGCCCCAGGTTGTTGTCGGGCAATACGAGACGTGGAAAGGCGCCAACCCCGGCCCCTTGGCGAGCGACCCCGTCCAGGATCGGGAACTCGGTCTCGGCGAGTGACCAATAGTCGGACTCCAGGTCCACGAGAATCTGCCCGCGCAGCAGCGGATCGCCGGGGACAGTCCACAGATGCACGAGCACGGTCTCGAGCCGGCCCGCCTGAGGGCATCCGGGCCCCTCGCAGCTCGATGCATCCGAACTCGCACCGCTCATCGGATCTTGCAGCAGGGGCGGCAAGTTGATGTCGGACGCCGCGCTGCTCTCCCGGTCGAAGACGCTGGGGGAGGGCAGCGGAACGTCATGGTACTGGATCCAGAGGTGCGTCGAGCCATCAGAGCCAGTTGTGGAAGTGATCTCGGGCTGGCTAGGCACCGCGACGGATAGGTTGTCGATGAAGAAGGACCAGGGACTCGCGATGTCCGAGCTCCGGCGGCCGACCTGGAAACCGCTTTCAGAGCTGTTGAGGTTGTCGAAAGCGGGCGAGTACACCGCAGGCTTGCCAAGGGCTTTGACCTCGGGGGAGGGATCATAGAGCCCGGTATGGAGATCATGGCGCGGGATGAGACGGACGCTCCAGAGCGCGCGGGTCGGCGCACGGGTTGTCAGGATCTGTCCGGTCCGACGGTCCCTGATGCTTCGAATCCCGTAGCCATCGTGCTTACCCGTCAACGTCAGCTCGAGATTGCCCGCCTGCAATATCGGGCCGGCCTCGACCCCAGACGCGAACCAAGTGGCCACATCGGCGGCCGTGAGGGCCGTCCGAAAGGACTCCAGCCGGTCGAGGCGAACCTGCCGACCGGCACGGTCTTCCAGACCCGAAAGCTCCGGGCGGGCGCGCCCCAGCACGTAGAGATAGTCAGGCAGCTCGGAGTGGGGCAAGAAGTCCGGCGGACGCGCCGCACAGGCCCAGGTCGTGCCGTCGAGCACCAGACACAGCTCGGTCTCGCGCAGGACCAACGCGACGTGGTGCCAGGATCGGTTGGTCCAGTCGTGAATAGGAAGCTGAAGCAGCCGTGTCGTCGTCGGCGGGCCATCGGGATCGCCCCCGTACGCGAACCACGCGTTCACGTGTCTCATATTCCTTCCGGCCTGACACGCTCCCCCGCCGCTACCGGATTCATCCTGGCGATCGCCGACGCAAGTCTGAAGGCTGTGGCCGATCTCGAGACGAATCCGCCATTCCTTCGGTGTGATCTCGGGGCCGTCTCCGGTCGCGTTGGTGTCGAGGAGCGTCACTCGGCCGAGCCCGTCCGTCCCGTACACGGAATCCAGCGCGAACCAGAGCCCGACCGTCCCCACCAGATCGGACTGGCCCTGCGGCGACCCGAAGACCTGCCTGGCGTTGACCGCCAGGAGACTGCGCTCCAGCGTCGCCGCCGCCAGGGGGGTTCGCCCCGCGAAGCGGTTCACCACGTGAACCTGGGTGGAAGAGCAGAAGCCAGCGGGGCAGTCGTCGGGATCGAAGAGCAGACAGGTGGGAGCTGCGAGGGGCCCACAGTCGGGATCGCCTGCCGGACCCAGCCCGCAAGCTGGGGCTGCGTCGGACGCCTTGGCGGTGAACACCTCGATTGGACACCACTCGATCGTCTGCACCGTCGAGTAGTCCGAGGTGCCCGAGATCCGTTCTTTTACCGTGCCGACCTCTTCGGGGACGATCAGCCCGTCGAAGTCCACTCGGACGTCCGGCAAGGAAGGCGCGCTCGGCACAATGGGGCGGTGAACACAGTCGCCCGTGGAGAAGTCACAGTGATCGGAGGTCGACGGATCTTCGTCGTCACAAGGGAGCACCGCCCCACCCTCGCAGAGCCCGGCGATACACTGGTCGTTCGCGGTACAGGGGTTCTCGTCCGAGCAAGGCGTTCCGTCCACCGCGGGTGGCAGTACGCACCCGCTCGCGGGGTCGCAGTACTCTCCGGCCGTGCAGGGGTCGTCATCCGTGCAGTCGACGGGATCGCCGGCGGAACACGTACCATTGGGGGAGCAAGTCCCTGGAAGGGTGCAGGGATCTCCGTTGTGGCAGGAGGCGAGAGGGCGAGCCTGATACCAAGCCCGGCCCTCTTCGTCGCACATCAACACTTGGCAGCCGTGTTGGGTGAAGACCTCCGGGGAGGTCGTGACGACAGGATCGCCCGCGCACTGTGTTCCGTCTGGACCGCCGCACCGATCGAGGAGGGTACATGGGTTGCCGTCGTCGCACGGTAGGGCCAGGAAGCAGTTGGCGAGGCTGGGACAGCCAGGCATTCCTACGAAGCTATCGAGAATGGCTACCGCTTGGGGGACCCCATTGTCGAACGAATCCCGAGTACACGGATTCCCATCATCCCACTGAATGCCGAGGCACTGTGCGGTCGACCCCGAGACGCCGATGATCCGATCGCCGATCGTCTCGGCGAGGCCGTCGTCACAACACGCCAGACCTGCACAGTGGGCCGGCTCGTCCTGTTTGGCGGCAACCCAGCCGCAGCGCTTGTCCTTCTTGCATTCGGATTCCACGGAGCCTGCGCAGGGCGCCGGTTGGCACTCCCCGCCGACGAGTCGGCAGCGTCGACCCGTCGTGACTGGGTCCTCGCATTGAAGAGGAGTGAAGACGGAGCAGTCCGTTTCGAACTGAGCCCCGAACTCGGGGCCGTAGTATTCGACGCACGCCGAGGAGTTCCCGGCCGCTTCACAGAAGGCGAGCCGGGCGCTGGTATCAGGCGCCGTCTGAAACCTCCCACAGCGTTCATGCTGCGTGAGTGGGATTTCGACGCAGGGTTCAGGTGCCTCTTGGCGGCAATCGAGCGCAAACGAGTGACACTCCTTGTACTCACTCCACTCGCACGTGTTCTTGGTGGCGGTGGGGGTGCTCAAGTCCGGCCAAGCGAGACCGCAGGTGGAGACGGCGTTACCCGCGCCCGCCTTGCAGGTCGCGACAACACAAGGCGCGGGCACGGAGCAGTCCGCGACCGTCGCGCAGGGTTCACCCAACGCGGACGCGACCATCGGGCTGAGCAGGCATAGTGCCCCCTGCCACACTGAACCAATGAACAGCTAGTCGCGTCATGCTCCCCTCCATTTTGGGCCCAGCAACGAACACCCATTCCACGCTACCAGGGCGAAGATTGTCCTGGCAAGAGCCAGTTCAATCCTGACGGCCTGGGGGCACGCCAGCGAACGCCCAGAGAGATGGCCGTTCATCGCGGACTTCGGGAGACGTGCTTCGACACCGGGTCCTCGCCGCTCCTGCCGTGTTGGTCGAATCTGGAGTGGACCCATCGCCTTTGCACTTACCGGGACGCGCGCCTCACGAAGTCGGTCGATTTCAAAGAAGCCATCAAGCAGGAGCTGGCGGTCATCCGTTTGTCGACCATCTGACGGTCAGCAACCTCGTCGCCCTCGAAGACAGCGCATAGATGGGCCCCTCTGAACGTAGCGTAGGTCGTCGGGCCATGATCGGCCCCCGCTGCTTCCACCGATACTTACGAGTCTTGACCGCATCTCCAGTGAATGATGGGGCTTGACCATCAGGTCAAGCCGTCGCGGTGTGGCTCCGCCGCTCAGGGCATCGTCACCGACGCCGTCTCCGTCGTGGTGTTGCCCCCGAGATCGGTCAGCGTGGCGGTCGCCGTCCAGGTGCCGCTCGGGAT
>JADMJS010000651.1 GCA_018780435.1 Myxococcales bacterium | reverse complement strand
TGCCCGACGGCCGTCGGCTACGAGCTCATCGTCGAAGGCCAGAGCTACGCCCGTGAGCTCAGCGGCGCTCGGAAGGAGTCCGAGAGCCTCGGTCAGCTCGTGAATGCGGCGTTGGTCCTTCGGGAGCGCTTCGGCCGCGTCCACGTGAGCTTCGCGCCTCCCTTCTCCGTGCGGGACTTCCTCGTCGGGCAGGGCGTGCTGCCGGGGCAAGGCTTCACGACCGATGCGCAGCGACGCGAGGTCATGAAGCGGGTCGCGTATCGGGTGCTCGGCGGGATCAACGGCGCCGTGCGCGTGACGGCCAGCTCCGTCGTCGCTTGGGCCGTGCTCGGGGCCGCGGAGCGCGGGCTCTCGCGGCGCACCATCCACGCGCGCGTCGGTGCCATCGTCGACTACGTGTTACGCCGGGAGATCGCGCTCGCGTCGGGGCTCCTGACGCTCCTATCGGTGTCGCGGCTGTCGCTCGTTCAGGCGCCGCCGCTCTCGGATCCTCGTGCGGAGACCTTGGCGGCGCTCGACGGATCGACGGCCCGGTCACAAGCGTTCGGCGCGGCACTCGCCGCGGCCACCGACGAGGCGTTGCAGCTCTTTCAGGATCGGCGGCACCTCAGCCGGCATCGCTTCGAATCGGTCGGCCCCGGTCATGACGCCGAGGTCTTCGTCGCGCTGCCGGAGCGGCGCGTCTTCCTCGACTATTACAAGAACTACCTGGTTCATACGCTGGCGCGAGAGGGTGTGCTCGCGCTCGCCGCCCTGGTCTGCGAACGCGAAGGGCGCCAGGCCTCCGAGCTCGAGGATGAGGCCCGCTTCCTCTCGTCCTTGCTCAAGAACGAGTACGTCTTCGAGACCGGCTTTCAGGACAGCTATCGGGGCACCTTGGACGAGTTCACGCGCGCTGGCCTCGTGTACGTGGAGCCCGACGGGCAGCTTGGTGTGGTGGCCTCCGGGCTCACCACCATGGAGCTATTGGCGTCCGTCACGGTGCCGGTCGTCGAGGGTTACTACGTGGTGGCGCATGCGGCGCTCGACCGGTCGCTCTTCGGCCTCCCGGCGCCGGAGGCCCAGAAGCGCCTGCTCGAAGACGGTGGTCGGCGCTGGCACGTGGGGGAGATCGGGTTCCGTGAAGCCGTGTCGAGCGCCGTCTTCGATAACGCGATCGCGTGGCTTGAGGAGTCGGGCTTCGTCACGACCGAGAACCGTCCGCAGGGGCGGCGCACGGTGAAGGTCTATGGCCCGGGGCCGAAGCTGCAGGAGAGTTCGAAAGGGCTACGGGACGTTCTCGGGCGGATGAGCCGTTATGTGAGGCGCGCTGGGTGAGCCGGCGGGGCTCGTCGTAGTTTGACGACGCCCGGCCCGTGTCCGACACTCCCGGCGCGGGCCCGCTCTGGGCCAGCCAGCCACCATCCGCCGCTCCCCCGGGAGCGCCCGAGGTCCGCCATGTCCCGCTTCCGCTCTACTGCTACTGCTGCTTTGTTCGCGAGTCTCCTCGCGCCGGCGCTCGCGCTCGCGGAGGCCCCGGGTGTCGCGTTTGGGGCGGCGCTGAAGAAGAAAGACGGCAAGGCCGCCGCCAAGCTGGTCACCAAAGACACGAAGTACGGCGCTGACGGCAAGGAGGCGCCCATCGGCGCCCCCACCGACAAGTTCCTCACGGGCCTCTTCAAGACGCTCGAGAAGACGTTCAAAGACGAGAACCCGGAGAAGTACGACTGCTCTCAGACGGGCCGCGAGCTCGGCTTCATCGCGACCTCGATCTCGGAGACGAACTCGTCGCTCGCTGAATGGATCCGGTCAATCCCGGAGTCCTATTGCACCGGCACGGAGCCCGGCGAGCCGAGCTTCTACCTCACCAAGCGCATCGATCTCGACGTGCCGCACGCCGTCATCGTGGTCGAATCCGGTGGCGAGACGCCGGCGCTCGTCGGCTTCTATCACTTCTAACCCGTCGCTCGTGAAGTGGGTCTCGCTTTGGGCCACAGCAGCGGCGTTCGCGCCCGTTGCGAGCGCCCAGATGCGCCCGATCGATCTGCCGCCGGAGACATCAACCGAGGCGCCCGCCGAAGAGCCCGTCGGGCCGCGCCCGAACGAGCTCCGGCTCGACGGCACCGATCCCTGGAACCCCGGTTGGAGCCTCGAGTTTGGCTCGGCCGGGCGCTTCGCTCGTGATCGCGCTCGGCACCTCGTGCTGGTTCACGTCCGCGCGGACGTGCCGGGGCGCGATAGGCCACTCCTCGACGGGAGTCTCCTCGCGCGCGGCGTCGGGCTCGGCGTCTGGCTCTACGATCCGAATGGGCGGGCGCGGCTCTTCACGAGCGCGGCGCTCCTCGTAGACACGGTCATCGAGAAAGTCGTGTGGAACGGCCGGCCGCTCACGGTGCGGCGCCTCGTCCCCATCGGGGACGGCGGACTCATGGAGCTCGTCGTCGATGAGCGCGCGCCCGACGCCGCGGTCCTCGACCCGACCCCGCCGCCGGAGGACCGGGGGCCCCGTCCGGTCTTCGTGGTGGCGCCGACGGAGGACCCCGAGGGCGCCCCCGGCGCGTCGGAACCGGACGGCACCCTGAAGTCCGGCAATCCGCCCCCACGGCGTGCCGGGAGCGGTCCACGCGGCGCCATCGGCGGGCGTAAGCCACCACGCTCTCTGACCGAAGACGAGCGGCTCGCGCCGGCCTGGGCCCGCGGGCTCATCGTGGAGTGGGCGGAGCCGCCGCTCGAGCACCTCGCGGGCGCCGAGCCGCGAGTGGTGCCGGGGACGCCCTATTTCGACGCGACCGGCCGCGTCGTCGGGATCGCGCTCCGGCAGAGCCCGGTGACGCCCGAGACCATCTCACTCGTCCTACGTGGAGACGTCCTCCGTGAATGGCTTCGTCCAGAGGGTCCGCCGTACGATCACGACCTTCCGCCTGCTGGAGCACGGTGAGCCGGTCCTGGTCGGGATCTCGGGTGGCCCGGACTCCGTCGCGCTGACGCTCGCGCTCCATCGACTGCATCACCCGCTACACCTGCTCTACGTCGATCACGGGCTGCGCCCCGAGTCGGCTGCCGACGGCGACTTCGTCGACGCGCTGGCGGGCCGGCTCGGGCACCCCTCCACGCGCGTCGTCGTCACGCCAACCGGCCGGGACGAAGCTGCGCTGCGGGACGCGCGTTACGCGGTCTTCGAGGCCGAACGGGGGGGCCGGGCCGTCGCGACCGGTCACACGGCGAGCGATCAGGCCGAGACGGTGCTGATGCGCCTCTTGCGCGGGGCCGGGACGGCAGGGCTCTCGGGGATCGCGCCGCGTCGTGGGCCCTACATTCGGCCACTCCTCGAACACACTCGTTCGGAAGTATTGGCTTTTCTGGAAGGTGAAGGGCAGGGGTGGCGACACGATTCGACCAACGACGGGCTGGACTACCTGCGCAACCGGGTCCGCGCCGAGCTGATGCCGCTCCTCGAACGGCTGGCGCCCGGCTTCGAGGGGCGCGCGGCGCTCACGGCAGAGGCGTTGCGGGTGGATCGCGAGGCCCTCGAGTCTCTCGGACACGGGCACCTCCTTCAGCATGGCCTGTCACTGGCGGCGCTTCGTGCGGTGCCCGACGGGCTCCGCGTCGTCATTCTGCGGCTCGCGTGCCCCGTCGCCATCTCGCATGAACGTCATCGCGCCTTGGCGGGGCTGATACAACGCGGGCACGGGGTCGTCGAGCTCGAGGGGCGCGTGAAGGCGACGGTTCGAGCGGGTGTGATCTGTTTCGAGCATGCGGCGAATTGACCCTATTCCCCGGCGATGGTAGCTGGACTACGCGCGTCTTCGCGCCACGGAACGGGGGTTCCCATGCACCTTAGTGTCGCCGGTTCTAGACTCACGGGGCTCCTTGCCGCGGCCACCTTGTTCGGCGCGGGAGTGGTCGCGCACGAGGCCCACGCCGGCGGCTTCGAGCTCCCTGAGACGGGCGCTCGCGCCCTCGGTCGCGCGGGTGCTTTCTATGTCCTCGCCGACGACCTGAGCGCCGCGATCCTGAACCCGGGCGCCATGATCAATCAGCCCGGCACGAACCTCTACATCACCTACAACCTCATCCATGCGCCGGTCACGTTCGACCGGGCGGCGAGCGTGATCACGGACGACAGTGGCAACCCGTATCCGCTGCCGCCCACGAGCGAGAACGAGAAGCCCTGGTTCCCCCTCGGCGTCTCGCTCGTGGTCTCGTCGGACTTCGGCCTCGACGATTGGCGTTTCTGGGCCGCCGTCTACGGGCCGAACTCGGCCGGTGCGGCAAAGTACGACCAAGACAGCGCCGCTCGGTACATGCTCACCGAGCTCGACCTGAAGCTCCTCTACTTCAGCACGGGCGTCGCGTGGGGGAAGCAGAACCACTACGGAGTCGGCGCCACGCTCTCCTGGGCCTGGGTGCCCGAATCGAAGTTCGAGCTCGTCGTCGACGGCGCCTCCGACACGAAGCTCAACCCGTACACCAGCTCCTTCGACGTGCTGGCGCAGTTCGACCTGTCGGACTCGGGCGGCTTTACGGCGACGGTCGGCGGGTGGTGGCGGGTCATCCCGGAGCTTGAGCTCGGCCTGTCGGGCCGTGTGGCGCCGCTCTACCTCGAGATGGAGGGCGACGTGACGCTCTCGGGGATCGGGAACTTCTTCGGGACGGGCAAGCTGCAGCAGCGCGGCACGGACGCGTCGATCAGCGCCGTCATGCCGCCGACGCTGAAGGCCGGCGCGCGTTATCGCCACCTCGATAAGTCCAATGGAAACGAGATATTCGACCTTGAGCTCAACGTCATCTACGAGGCGTGGTCCATGCTCGAAGCGTACGACGTGCACGTCGGGGCACGGGTCGACGTGGTTCAGCCGAACGGCAGCCTGCTCGTCGAGGACTCGGTCATCCCGCCGCTCAAGGTCGCCAAGAACTGGAAGGACGTCATCGGCGCCCGCATCGGCTCGACCTGGAACGCGGTCCCGGGCCTCTTCTCCTGGTCGCTCGGCGCGCTGTACGAGACCGGCGCGGCGGCCGCTGACTACGCCTACGTGGACTTCGCGGCCTACGACCGCGTCGGCGTTGCGACCGGCTTGAGCTTCCGTTTCACCGGCGTCGACCTCTCGCTGTCGTACATGCACCTCTTCCAGTTCGACGTCACGACGTCGGAGGCCTCCGGCAAGGGCGAACAGCAGCGCCCGCTCGGTCAGTGTCCGGGGAAGTGTGAAGGGGCGTCCCCGATCGCCGCCAACGCGGGCACGTACAAGACCTCCTTCAACCAGGTCGGAATCAGCGTGCAGCTTCACTTCGACGAGTGGATGGACTGATGAGCGCGGCGGTCGTCAGTCAGGGGCAGCTCCTCGCCCAGGATCTCTTCAACCTCATACAGTCTCTCGATCCAGCCGTGTTTCGGCTCGAGCTCGAACAGAAGGTCGAGCAGCTTACGGTGCAGGTACGGGCGCGCATCGCCGAGGTGCTCGCCGTTTGTCATCGCACTCAGGACGAACAATCCGCTGCGTTCACCGAGGTCGTCGAGTCGCTCTCGCAGCAGTTTGACGAGTTCCTCGCGGCGCGTCGCGACGGTGCGGCGGCCTGGCTGGCCTTCTTCAAATCGCTTCAGCCCGGCTACGACGCGCTCTCGCTGCGGCTCGGCGCGGTCTCGAAGGACATCGAGCTCCCCGAGCTCAGGCCCACCAATCACGCGCGTAGCCTCGTCCACATCGGCAACGGGTTCTTCGCGCTCGTCGTGCTGCAGCTCGGCCCGGCGCTCGCCTGCCAGATCTTTGCGGGGGCTTTTGCGCTCTTCGCGTGGACGAGCGAGACGGTGCGCCGCATCTCGCCCGCGGCCAATCGAGCGCTGATGAAGCTCTTCGGGCCCATCGCGCACGCGCACGAGACCCACAAGGTGAACAGCGCGACGTGGTATGCCACCGCGCTCCTCATCTTGTCCTTCACCGTGCCCGCCGCGTACTCGTCGGTGGCGGTGATCGTGCTTGGGCTTGCCGATCCGGCGGCGGCGTACTTCGGCCGACGCTACGGACGCGTCCGGCTCATCAACGGGCGCTCTCTCGAAGGCAGCCTCGCGTTCGCCCTGGTCGGCGCGCTCTCGGGTGCCGTCGTGCTCGCGCTCTTCTCGCCACTAGCGCCGTCGCAGGTGCTGTTCTACGCCGCCGTGGGCGGGGTGTCCGGCGCTCTCGCCGAGCTGGTCAGTGGCCGCAAGGTCGACGACAACCTCACGATTCCATTGGCTGTCGGCTTCTCGCTCTTCGCGCTCGGTTGATTCCGAGGAGAAAGTCCTTCACCGCCCCGGCGATGTCACGTAGCGCGTGACATGGACATCGACACCCTACTCGACATCGCCCGCCGTGAAAGCCGCCCGAGACCCGACGAACGTCGCGCTCACGAACGCGTCTCGTCGAGGCTGGTGGTGCGGATCGGCACCAAACGCCCCACCAACAAGGGGCTCGTCCACAACCTCAGCGTCGGGGGACTCGGGGTCTACACCCGGGTCGTCTACCCCCCGGGCACGCTCGTCACACTGGTGCTCGAGCCGGACGGACCGGACTCCACCACGATTTCGCTCACCGGCGAGATTCGGTGGACGCGGATCGTTCACGGGACGCCACCCGAGGCGGTCTACGAAATGGGGTGCCGCTTTATCGACGCATCGCCGTCGTACCTTCGCTTCTTCTCGGCGCATGTAAAGGCCAACCGCGCGAAGCGCGAGGAGCCGGTTGCCTTCGCCCCACTCGCCGAGTCGCTCGACAGCGGGACCGAGCGCCGCGAGGAGGGGCGGCACGACGCCTGGCTGCCGGTCGAGTTCGTCGACCCGCCGGACATGGCGGCGACGCTCACTCGAAACATCGCCTCGGGCGGCGCGTTCATGCAGGGTGGGCAGTCGCTCAAGGTCGGGGCTATCGCGATTATCGAGGTCAAGCTCCCATCGAGCGTCGACGGCGAGCCCGTCCGCGCCATCGCCCGAGTCGTGCACGTGAGGACGCCGACGTCCGTTCACGATCAGGGCGGCGTCGGGCTGCGTTTCCTCCGCTTCTATGCGGGTGGTCGGGAGAAGCTCGACGCGTACCTGGTCGGACTCGAAGCGACGCTCGGCGTGGGTGTCGTCCCGGTCGCCACCTCGGTGCCGCCGAAGAGCTGACGCGCCCGTCATGACGTGCAAGACTGGTCGCGTGCCTGACGTCGCCGTCCTCGTCCCAGTCTTCAACGCGGCGCCCTGGATTGGGGACGCGGTCCGCTCGGTGCTGGCCCAAGAGGGCTGCACCTTCGAGCTCCACCTCATCGACGACGGATCGACCGACGGCACGGCCGAGCTCGCCGAGGCGGCCGCGAGGGGGCACCGCGCGTTCCAGCTCACGCGGGGAGGGCGGCAGGGGCTCGTGGCGTCCTTGAACCTCGGGCTCGCTACGATTCCTCTGGAGACGCCCTTCGTCGCGCGTTTTGACGGCGACGACCTGATGCTGCCGGGGCGGCTGGCGGCGCAGGTGGCCTTCCTGCGCGACCACGCGGACATCGCGCTCGTGTCGAGCCGGGTCGAGGTCGAGCGTGCGCCGGACGCGGCCCCGGCGCAGGGTATGGATCGCTACGTCGCCTGGCTGAACGCGCTCGAGACGCCGGAGCAGATCGCGCGGGAGCTCTTCGTCGAAGCGCCGGTCTGCCACCCGGCGGTCATGATGCGCTCGGAGGTCTTGCGCGGCGCTGGCGGCTATCACGACCGCGTTTGGACCGAAGACTACGACCTCTGGCTGCGCCTCCACGAGGCCGGCCACCGCTTCCACACGCTGCCGACCCCCTTCGTGAAGTGGCGCGACCACGGCGCTCGTGTCACCCGCAACGACGCCCGCTGCCGCCCGGATCGTTTCTTCCTCATCAAAGCCCACTACTTGCGGCGTCGCTTCGGCGACCGACTGCGAATTTGGGGCGCCGGCCGTGACGGACGTCGCCTCGCCGCCGCGCTGGTGAACGAAGGCGTCACCATCGACGCCTTCATCGACATCGACCCACGGAAGATCGGCCGCGAGAAGCGCGGCGGCACGGTCCCGGTGCTCGGCGAGAGTTCGCTCCTCGGGCCGGGCGACGGGGCGCCGATCGTCAGCGCGGTCGGGATCCCCCGTGCGCGGCAGGAGATTCGCGATGCGCTCGACGCGAAGGGCTATGTGGAGGGGCTGGATTACGTTTGTGGGGCTTGAGAGGTCCCACTTGGGCTGCTGGCTGCTTGCTCCCGCCCTGGGAGCAGAGTAGCCTGTCAGCGAGGTCGTAGGGTCGTGAGAGTCATCGCTCGAAAGACGCTCAAGGACTTCTGGGAAGCGGGGCACGCTGACGCAGAGCAGTCGCTCAAATCGTGGTTCGCCGAAGTCGAGCGCGCTAACTGGACGTCAATGGCGGACATCAAGTCCCGTTACGCTCATGCCAGCGTCATCGATGCCGAACGGGTCGTGTTCAACATCGGTGGCAATAAGTACCGGCTTGTCGCGAAAGTTTGGTTCTCTGGGCAAGCCGTCTGGGTCAAGTTCATTGGGACTCACGCGGAGTACGATGACGTCGATGTGAAGTCCCCTTAGGAGGCGACGGTCATGGCGAAACGAAGTGAACGGTGGAGTCCGGCTGCGACGTCTGCAACGGGTGGAGGTAGTCGCGTCAGCATGTCGGCAGGTGCTCAGTCGTCACACGACCCGAGTTCTACGGATGTGATGCTTCGGCCCATTCGAAACGATGACGACCATTCGCGCGCCATGGGCGACATCGAGCGACTTTGGGGCGCTGTACCTGGGTCAGTAGAGGCAGAGTTTCTGGACGTGCTCGTCACCCTGGTAGATGCCTATGAGGCCTCGCGTCACGCCGTGTCGCCGCCGGAGCCGCTAGAGGCGATTCGATTTCGGATGGAGCAGATGGGACTGAGTAGACGCGATCTGGAACCGTACCTTGGGAGCCGAGCGCGGGTCTCGGAGGTCCTGAGTGGCCGGCGGCCGCTCACCCTGCCCATGATCCGGCGATTGCGGTCGGGGCTCGGAATCTCAGCGGACGTGCTGGTCGGCAGCGAGTCCGGGCCAGAGGTCGTGCGTGCTTGAGAAGGCCCGTTAGGGGCTCGGTCGAAAATAAGTGGGAGATTTGACCGCGCCGCGCCGCGCCCGGCCCCTTTCAAGTCCGAAGACATACTCCCC
Organism: Myxococcales bacterium; assembly: GCA_018780435.1. Taxonomy (GTDB): domain Bacteria; phylum Myxococcota_A; class UBA9042; genus SXOO01. The sequence goes on along the minus strand of JADMJS010000651.1, from coordinate 2,282 downwards.
GTATTTCGAGGACTTGGAAGGGGCCGGGCGGGGATGCGGCGCGAGGCAAATCGAACCACTTACTTACGACCGAGCCCTAAGCTCGTCGAGCGCGCTGTGCTCGGCTGAGCGAGGGGTCTCGGCGGCGTCGACTGGACGTGACGGTGCGTGCCCCGGTGGGCTCGGCGTTAGACGCGTCGGTGGCGGGTAGCGTCGTCGCGCTTCGTGCTGCGGCGGGGACGCCAGCGAGGGTCACCATGCCGACCGCGAGCAACGCCGCGGCCACGTTCACAGTGAAGGGTTTGGCGAGCGCTGCTTCGACGGGGATCGGGATCCAGACGGGCCAGGCGCAGCAGATGAGGAGCGAGACGGCACCCAGGGCCGGAAGCACGAGCGCCGCCCCGGACCGCGAGCCGAAGGCCGCGGGAGGCCGAAGGAGGAGGACGGCGGGGAGGAGTAGGAGGACGTAGTAGTGAAGCCAGGCCAGCGGCGCCGTGAGCAGCGGAAGGATGGCGCCGAGGCCGACGGCGGCGGCGTGGTGGTGGTTGAAGTTCGCTGAATCTAGACGGCTGCGGGCGACCGCCCGCGCGAAGAACGCTACCAGGAGCACGCCCATGAAGGAGAGGAAGCCCGTCTGGGCGGAGCCCGTCCGCTCAAGGAGCCACCGTCCGACGCTGACGTTTCCGCCCGCCATCGCGTAGGCGTCGTTCGAGAGCTGACCGAGGCTCTGCAGGAACGACGACCACGCGTCCCAGCGCCCCGCCCAGTAGCAGCCCAGGAGGAACGCGGCGATCGAGCCGATCGCCGCACCGGTTGCGAGCTGCGCGAGCGAACGCCAGCGGCGCGCCGCCACCATCGCGATGACGACGGTGACGGCGGTGGCGCCGAGGGTCGGCTTGAAGAGGACGCCGCAGGCCAGCGTCGCTCCAGCCCCCACGATGCGCCCGCGGTCGAGTTGCCACAGCGCCCACGCTGCGATCGCCAGCAGCAGACAGTTGACGTTCCAGACCCGGAGCTCGGAGCGGAAGGGCTCGAAACACGCGATGACGACGGCGTAGAGGACTAGCGAGGCGGGCACGCCGAGGCCCGCGAGGCGTCCGAGGAGGAGCAGCGAAGCGGCGAGGGATGCGAAGAGGAGGGCTAGATAGGCCCTTCCCGCCGTGTCGAAGCTCGTGAGGCTCCACGGCGACATCACGGCGAAGAAGAAGGGGGTTCCGGCAACCGCGACCTTCTGGCGCTCAGGCGGATGGGCTGCCATCGCCGCGCGATACTGACGCTCCTTCCCTTTGGGGATGAGGGCCTTGGAGCCGCCCCCGACGTCGTCCAGCAGCCGACGGCCCATCCGTTCCCGCGCACTCTCATCCCACGGGTTGGCCTCGGGGGCGTGACGCAGGACGAATGTGACGGCCCAGGGCTGCTGGTAGAAGTCGAGGCCACTCCGGTCCTTGCCGTATCGCCACGTGATGAGCGTGGTCGTCACGGCGGCGATCAGCGCCACGTAGAGGCTGGGCGTCAGCGCCCGCGCGAGGCGGTGGCGTAATTCGTCATCCACGCGGCCACCCGGGCGGCCGGTCGCTGGGGCGTCGGGTGAAGTGGCTGTCTCGGGAAGGTCGAAGTGCGCGTTGCATCGCCGCGCCGCTATGCACCGTCCATGCCACGGCTCACCTATGCGTCAGCGACGCATTTCTGAACCAACGTCATCCACCTCTGGCTGGTGAGCGAGTGTAGAGAAATTCATCACCCTGTGGTGTTTTGGTAGGCGATGGGTGCTGAGCTGCCCCAGGGGGCGGCTACTTGGGGAGGGAGAAGGTCACCGCTCGCGCGCCGGCGGGCAGCACCGCCCGCGAGCCCTGCGGGAGCGCATAGAGCCCCGGGCCTGTGGCGCCGGCGGTCTGAGCGGGCAGGGTGCTACCTGCGCTCTCGGCGCCGTCGGCCGTCGGGCCAATGAGCTCGACGACGAGATCCACGTCGTAGACCGTGCCGCCTTGGGCGCTGAGGGTCAGGGTGGTCGTGCCGGCGGTGGACTCTTCGGTGAGCGTGAGGATCGTACCGTCGTAGAGGGTGAAGTCGCGCGTGGCGCCCGATCCGAAGCGGGTGACGGCGACCCAGAGTGGGCCGGCTGACGTGACGAAGGACTCGATGCTGGGTTCGGTGGCTGGGGCGAGCGTGTCGATGGTGTCCCTGAGCATCGGGAGGATGGCGCCAGCGCGGAGGAGCGCGGGGATGTGGTCCATGGGAGCGGGCAACACGGTCTCTTTGCCGCCCGGGTAGACCGCGCCGGTGAGGAGGTCGGTCCAGGTGCC
>JADMJS010000100.1 GCA_018780435.1 Myxococcales bacterium | reverse complement strand
CAGTCGATACGCCGCGAGCTTGGGGCTGCTCCTCTTGTCCGCTTGCGGTGGTGGTAGTGATGGCGGCGGTGGTGGCGGCGGCGGTGGCTTCAATGTCTCCGACGACGGCGTCATCCAGGTCTTCGTCGGCACCTCACTGCTCAGCAACCCGAACGACGTCCCGCCGCTGTCTTTCGACAAGGGCGCCGTCGCGGTCGGCAACTCGATCGAAGGGCAGGTCCGTATCCTCAACGTTGGTACGGGCGCTCTGAACATTCAGAAGGTCCAGTTCGGCTATGAAGCCCCCACTGAGGACGGCGGCAATCCGGCGCTCCAGTTCGTCCGCGCGACCGCGACGAGCGGTGACGTGACCGTGACGGGCGGCGAGCTCGAGGGCGTCCTGCTCGGGCCCGACGAAGAGCTCACGCTTTACGTGAAGTACACGCGCTATGACGACGACGCCGACCGCGTGGGCGCCATCGTGGTCGCGAGCGACACGCTCCTTGAGAACTTCCGCGTCCTGAACATCCCGGTCCAAGTCGGCGGCGCCCTGCCGGTCGCCAACATCTCGCCGCGCCTCGTCGACTTCCAACAAGTCGCCGCCGGCGAGACCAAGACGCGCGAGATCACCATCTCCAACACGGGCGCGGCGGACCTTGAGATTCGCCAGTTCAACTTCACGGGCCACCCGGACTTCCGCTTCCTGGCGTCGGCCGCGTCGGAGACCGTGTCGTACGAACCCGACGGCGAGACCGTGACCTTCGACCCGCCGGTCGTGGTGAAGCCGCAGGCCGACATCAAGTTCAACGTGTCGTTCTCGCCCCAGGGCCCGGATCCCGCCGAAGGCGCGATCATCTTCTACACGAACGAGGCCACGCCGCAGCAGCAGGTCGACCTCACGGGTAACGCCAACCGCCCGTGTATCCTCGTGACCCCGCAGACCGTTCAGTTCGGGGCCAAGCTCCTCGGGCAGCCGGCGGTGCTCCCGGTCGAGATCTCGTCTTGCGGTAACAAGGACCTCGAAGTCACCGGCATCGAGCTCAAGGAGAACCCGACGGGCAACTACTCGCTCCAGTTCGCCGGCCTCCCCGGCGGCGTCGCGCCGACGGCGGAAGCCAAGCTCATCATCCCGGTGAACCAGAAGGCGACCTTCAACGTGCAGTTCATCCCGAACCGCGAGAACCCGATCGTCGACGGCAAGCCCGAGTTCGACACCGGCAACATCCTCATCACCTCGAACTCGTTCGAGGCCGAAGTGAACGTCGCCATCACGGGCATCGGCTCGAGCGTCGTGTGCCCGACCGCCGTCGGCAAGATCGCCGAGGGTGAGCAGGTCATCCCGCAGACGGTCCTCCACCTTTTCAGCGACCAGAGCTTCGCCCCGGCCGGCAGCAGCCTCGTCGAGCGCAAGTGGACGGTCCAGCAGCCGCCCGGATCGGCCTCGGTGTTCGTCCCGTCGGACGCGTTCCCGAACCCGACCTTCGAAGCCAACGTCGCGGGCCCGTACAAGTTCAGCCTCGACGTCTGGGACAACAACAACGTCAAGAGCTGCGTCCCCTGGGAGTCGACGGTCCTCGTCATTCCGGACGAGGCCATCCACGTCGAGCTCGTCTGGCGCACGCCGAACGACTCGGACGAGACCGACGAAGGCGCCGAAGCCGGCTCGGACGTCGACCTCCACTTCGTACACACGAAGTACGCGGTCGGTTCGGGCTACGACGGCGACGGCGACGGTGCGGACGACCCCTGGTTCAACCAGCCCTTCGACTGCTTCTGGTTCACGCCGCAGCCGAACTGGGGCACGCTCGACCCGACGGCCGATGACGATCCGTCTCTCGACCGCGACGACACCGATGGCGCCGGCCCGGAGAACCTGAACCTCAACGTGCCGCAGAACGGCGCGGTGTACGGCGTCGGCGTCCACTACTGGTCGGACCACGAGTTCGGTGACGCCTACGCCACCGTCCGCATCTACATCTACTCGGAGCTCGTCGCCGAGGTGAAGGACGTTCGCCTGTCGAACCTCGACATGTGGGACGTGGCCACCATTGATTGGCCGTCCGCGAAGGTCACCTTCGTGCAGGGCGCGGGCGGGGCGTACAAGATCACCCCGAACTACCAGAACCCGAACTTCTCCGAGTGATGC
>JADMJS010000170.1:48954-51591 GCA_018780435.1 Myxococcales bacterium | reverse complement strand
TCTTTTCGCGCGAGCCGTGGTAGCACGCGCCCCGGGGGGTGTCAACGCACCCCCCGACACCGAAGTCGTCGCCTGGGCGGGCGGCGTGATCGACGTCGTTGTCGGGCTCATCTCGCCGATTGGCCCTACAGGGCCATTCTGCGGCGCCAAGGACTCGGGCGCGACGTGGACGGGCGAGGCCTGCGTATTGGCCTGAACAGCCAACACGCGGGGCGATTTCGCGCGTCGGAAGCCGACGAATTCGGTGAACCCACTTTCGATGGAGCGAGAGCTGAAGTAATGGAGGCGGTCATGATGACTTCGAGCACACGTCCTTTCCTTCGCCTGGGCCTCGTTCGGGCGGCCGTCTGCCTTCACGTGAGTCTCGTCGTCGGCGTGTTCGCTGCCGGCTGCCGCGAGGCCGTGCCCCCCAGGCGGGCAGCGACGCCCCTCCCGGGAGCGGAGCCCACTAGCGAGGTGACGCCTGAACGGTCGACGAAGCCCACGCCGACCCAGCCCACGCCGACCCAGCCCACGTCGACCCAGCCCAGGTCGAACCAGCCCACGTCGAACCAGCTCACGTCGAACCCCTCTACCGTTCCTCCGGTGACGGGCGCGAAGACCGACGGGATCATCGATGCACGCCCGAGCTGTCAGACCTACTGCGAGCTGCTAGCCCAGTATTGCGCTGTAAGCCCGCGCGTGTTCACGACCCTGGACCGTTGCATGGCGGACTGCCGCCACGCGAGCTGGGGACCGGGAAAGTCCGGCAGCTTGCAACAGGACACCCTCGGCTGCCGCGTGGCGTGGGCCCAGGCCGCCGCGCAAGACGACAAACACTGCGATGACGCGGGGATCCTGAGCCCGGCATGCGGTGCTGATGGCGCCCTCCCGTTGGTCTCCCTCCCGCGCTTCGAAGGTGGGACCTGCGTTCTCGGTCTCTGGGATTCGACCGACGCACCGAGCTGGAAAGGGAGCGACCGAGCCCGCGACGTCATTCTCGGGGAGCGCGTCCGAAAGGTCCTCGAAGCCCGAGGCCTCACGCTGTCACTCCACGACGTCGATGGCGGGCTCCCGCCCGAGCCCGCATTGCGATCCTGCCAAGCGGTCATTACGAGCTTCTACGACGCCGAGATGAAGGATGCGGCCGGTTACGCGGCGTGGCTCCGTGCCGTGATTCAGTCGGGGCGGCGCGTCATCATCCTCAATGACTATGGTGCCTTCTTCGACAAGACGACGCAGGCGTGGCTCGAGCACCCCGTGCTCAACGCGCCCTTCATGGCACTCGGCGTCGAGTACGGAGCGGAGTGGACTGGCAACGGGAAGGTCCTCTCCATCAGCAGCTTCGACAAGAAGACCTTCGTGGCGCGACCCGATCCGCTCGCCGCGAGCCACTACTTCCGGTTCCGGCCCGTCTCGAGCGACGTGACCGTCCACCTGCAGCTCTCGCGCAAGGACGTACCGGACGGCGCTTCGGCCGTGGTCTTCACGAGTGCAAAGGGAGGGATGGCGCTCTCACGCTACTTCGAGACCCAAGACGGCGCGCCGCTCGTCGACCTCACCACTTTCTTGGGTAACGCGCTCGGGCGTTGAGGCGCCTAGGGCTCGGTCGACCGAGTCCTGAGTTCAGATCCCGCAGAGAGAGTTGTTGGGCTTCTCCGCGCAGCTTTGCAGCTTGAGCATGACCTCTTCCACGCGCGCCTGCTTGACCACGACGGTGGCTTCGGCCCACACGAGCGCCGCGGCGCTCGACGTGCCTTTGCCCCGCGCCCACAGGGTATAGGTCCCCGCGTAGACCTCTTCGATGAGCGCGCCCTTGGCCGGGTACTCTGGGATGGGATTCGGCGCCGCCCCGGCCGGCCCGGTCGGGACCTTGCTCACGTCACAGGGGTAGTCGAGGGCCGCGACCTGGACACCCGTCTGCGGGTTCCAGAGGGTCAGCTCGACCGTGTCGACACCGTTAAAACTGCACAACTGGCCGTTGTCGAAGGACCAGATCGCGTCGATTCCGCCGGGGTTCTGAGTCAATGCGACCGCAGGGGCCGCGTTCGGGAAGTTGGCTCGCACGACCACCGGTTCCACGAGGCCGCTGTACGTGGCGATCGCGTCGTCGGCGGGGAAGCCGTCGACTTCGATGCGGTACTGGCCCTCGGGGACGGTACGGAAGACGTAGTTGCCGACTTGGCACGCGGCTGACCCCGCGTCGACCGCACCGCGGGCGTCGACGAGCGTGATCTCGACGGTCGCGAGCCCGGAGCCGGCGCAGGTCGATCCGCCGATGAGCCAGCTCACGGTCAGCTGACCGGTCGGAGCGAGCGAGGAACCTCCGCCACAACCCGCGGCCGCCAAGGCGAGAAGGGGCGAGGCGCCGAGCGCGGCAAGACGACGGCGTGCGAGTCCGGCGACGGGCTGAGAAGTGGGGGAATCGTTCGTGTTTCGCGCTTTCATGACCAGAACCTCTCAGGTCGTGGAGACCCCCCTTCGACGAGGCCTCCCGGACCATATTCAACCGTATCCCGCCGCTCAGTGGAACCTGACACTAGGACCTAGTAGTGGGGCCTGCGGCTCGGCGCCGCGGCGATCGGTGCGACGGTGCCCCCGTACCACGAAGACGCCCCCTTCCGCGCCGAGCCCGGCGATCCCCACCCGCGGCGGGGG
>JADMJS010000170.1:0-48944 GCA_018780435.1 Myxococcales bacterium | reverse complement strand
TGCGCGAACCCGTTGGAACCGCTAGTTTCTTTGCTCCCTACGGCGCATCGCCCCGTAGCGGCGCTGAATTCGGCTCATCGAGGCGCGTCCATGGCGTCTCCCGTGCCGACAGGCCGCGAAGTGAGGAAGTAGATGAAGTCGATGTTGAAGATGTCCCGAGTCTCCCGTCGGTCCTTGTCGGCAGCCGGATGGCGCGTTGCGCTGATCGGCGGCGCCGCCGCGCTCACGACCGGCTGTGCTCAGTTCCAGAAGTCGGTCACCCAGCCGAGCCCACTGTCGCAGGGCTTTTCGCATCCGCTCCTGGCCGATCGCAACCCCTACTACCCGGCTCTCACGCCTGCCGCGCCCACGGCGACCGGCGGCAACGTGGCCTACGGCGAACAGGTTGCCAGCCCCGGGGCACGGCCCCTCCGAGCGGGCGAATCCGCTTCTCGAGCGGACCGCTCGTCTATGACGCGCGACGTCGCGGACGCCGAAGCGACCCGCGCTGATGGCAGCCGCGGCGCGGGGACCGCTCGAATCGAAGAGGTCGGTGGACTTGGATTCACGGGGCAGGCCCCCGAGTCCGACGGCGCCGACGGCGGCGTCATCATCGGGCTCGCCCCCGAGCGACCGCGTGCTCCGAAGGCCACCAGCGACCGCGGGCTCGGCGATCCCGGCGCCGGCGACGCCGTGACGGAGCCGGTCGCCGCGCAAGACACCACGGAGACGGTACCGGACTTCGATCCGGCCTTCGTCGCGCCCGACTTTCAAGTCGACGAGACCGCGGCCGTCGCCCCGGAGCGCCAGCCCGACTCGTCCAAAGCCGTGAAAGACGACGACCGGCGCCCGAACGCCCCCACTCGCGACAGCCGTCCTCGACCCGCGGCGCCGCGCGCGTCGGCTCCAGCCGCCGTCTCGACCTCCAGAGTCGCCGGCCTCGGCGACGGGACCGTCTCCGGGGAAGTCCTGGCGGCCGCACAGCGCCTCGTAGGCGTGCGCACGCCTTTCGACGAAGCGCGTTTCCTCGCGCACCTCCTGAGCGCCGCTGATTTGGCGCTCGCGTCGGGAGACAGCGGCGAGACCTATATCCGCAGCGTGCGGGAGCAGCTCGCCGCCCAGGGGCGCGTCTTCGGGGCGGCCGGCACTCCTCGTCCGGGTGACTTGGTCTTCTTCGCCAACACCTTCGATCGCGACGCCGACGGTCGGGCCGACGACTGGTTCACGATGGCGGCCGTCGTCGAGTCCGTCGACGATGGCGACATCGTCTTCATCGGGGTCTTCCAGGGTGAAGTAAGGCGCATGCAGATGAATCTGTCTCGTCCGTCTGCCGTGGATGACGGCGCCGGCGAGCCTTTGAACAGCGCGCTCCGCGAGCGGTCGCTGTCCGATCGCCCCTTCACGAAATACCTCGCCGGCGAGCTCTTCGCCGAGTTCGGTCGCCTCGCCGACTGATCCCGGGGCCTCCTTCTCAAAAGCTCCGTCCACAGCCACACTGGCGCCGTGCAAGTAACCTTCATGGGGGAAGTGCTCGGGGCGCTGTGGATAGCCGTCCCCGTCGCGGTGCTCTTCACCGTGGCGGAGGTGCTCTATCGAACGGGCCGCGTCGAGGTGGAGTACACCCGCAAGCTGACTCACCTCGGCTCCGGTGTCGTGGTGCTGTCGATGCCGTGGGTGGTTTCGACGCACTGGAGCGTCCTCGCGCTCTCAGTGGGCTTCGTCGCCGTGCTCGTGCTCACGAAGTGGCTCGGGTGGCTACCCTCGGTCCACGCCGTCTCGCGGAAGACCAGCGGCGCTCAGTATTATCCGATCGCCGTCTATGGCACCTATCTCCTCGCGGACGGGCGGCCCTTCTTCTACATGGTGCCCATGATGGTCATGGCGCTCGCCGACACGGGCGCCGCCGTCGTCGGGCGTCGTCACGCGATCGTGCGTTACCGCGTGGTCGAGGATTTCCGCTCCCTCGGTGGTTCGCTCACCTTCTTCGGGCTCACCTTCGGCGTCGTCATCGTGGGGCTCTCCCTCGTCTCCCACGGCCACCTCCCCACAGTGCTCCTCGTCGCACTCTTGACGTCCATGGTCGCGACGGCGGTCGAAGGGATCTCGGTGCGTGGCATCGACAACCTGCTCGTCCCTTATGCAACCTGGCTCGTGCTCGACCGCACCCTCGGCGCCACCCGCGACGGACTGGGCGAGTGGGTGCTCGGGGCGACGCTCGTCTTTGCCCTCCTCATCATGACCTTCCGTCAGGCCCGGCTGACCACGACCGGGTTCATGGCCGCGTTCGTCGCCGGCTTCCTCGCGTGGGGCCTCGGCGGTCCCGTGTGGCTCGCCACCTTCCTCGTGCCGTACGCCGGCTTTACCGCCTCGAGGCCCGTCACGCTCTCGGGCACCGAAGGCGATCTCGGGATCGTGGTCCCGGCCTTCCTCGTGCCCCTTGCGCTCCTTCTGCTGCACGCTCACCTGCCACATCCGGCGCTCTTCGTCCCCTTCCTCGGCGCCATCGCCGCCATCTCCGCGACCGGGCTCGCGGGGTTCCTCCGAAGCCGCTTCGACTCGTGGGTGCTCGAAGGGGTCGGCGCGCCGCTCGGGGCCGCCGTCGCATTCGTGCCGAGCCTCGTTCTGCCATCGCCGCTCGATGCGCTCGGGGGCGCGTCGTCGGTCATCGCCATCGTCGTGGGCGCCGGCGCTCTCCTGGGGCCCGTCGTCGCTCGCGTCCTGCTGAGGCACGGCGAGTCCAAGGGCCTCGCGCGGCTCGCGGGCGTCCTCTCGGGCACTGCACCGTCCGCGGTGTGGGCGGCGCTGCACCTCCATGGTTGACGGGCCGTCGCGGCTCCCGCGGAATGGGGCCATGATCGCCCTCGCCCCCATCGAGCTCGCGCGCGACGCCGCGTTCCTCCGCTACGGCCGCCTCCGCCGCTTCGAGCGTGACGGGACGTCGCTCGTCGCCGCGATTCACCCGGCCTTCCCGGCGGTCGGGACCGTCGGTGACCTCGCCGTGGAGAGTCCCGACGAGGTCCCCGGTCTCCTCGGAGACGCCGAGCGCTGGCTACGGGAGCAGGGCGCCGTCGAGGTGCAGGGGCCGATTTCGCGCCACACGTGGTATCCCTTTCGCGCGGTCACGGACGGCTGGGACGCACTGCCGCGCCTCTCGGGCGAGCCCTGGAACGCGCCTTGGCTCCCCGGCGCTCTCGTGACGGCCGGTTATGCCCCTCTTGTGGAGTCCGTGACGACGCTGTCGGAGTCGCTCGACGTCATGAGCGCCGGTCTCGCGCCGAAGCGGCGTCGCGCCGAAGCCGCGGGTTACCACTTCCGCCCGATGGCGGGGCCCGCCGGTCTCGCCTCGGACCTCGCCGCCATTCTCTCGGTGGTCAATCGCAGCTTCAAAGCGCCCGAGAACCACCTCTTCGCGCCTATCGACCTCGAGGAGTTCTTGCTGGTCCTCGGCCTACCGCCCGCCGCTGGGAACGCCGCGCCGCTCCTGGAACCCTTCGCTGGCGTCCGGCTGGCCGAGTCCCCCACCGGGGACGTCTGCGGCTTCGTCTACGTCACGCTCGAAGGGCAGGGCCTCGGCAGCCTGAAGACGCTGGCCGTGGTGCCGGAGCACGCGGGGAGCGGCCTCGGCGGCGCGCTGGCGGCCGTGGCTCACGACGTGGGGCTCTCCCTCGGCCTAATCGCCATGGCGCACACGCTGATGGTCGTCGATGGGGCGGCGACGAGCCTCTCGTCGGTCGGGGGCTGCCCGGTCGTGCGTCGCTACGCGGTCTACGGGAAGGCCCTGTGAACCTCGTCTCCATCCTCGAAGGGCACGCACGCGAGCACCCGACCAAAGCCGCGCTCATTCACGGCGCCCGCGCGCTCGACTATCGCGGGCTCTACGGCCGCGTCCGCGCGTTCGCCCGACTCCTAGAACGCCGCGGCCTCAAGGCGGGGAGCCGGCTCCTCGTATTCGTGCCGATGAGCCTCGACCTCTACGTCGTCTTCCTCGGTGCCCTCCACCTCGGCGTCACGGTCGTCGTCATCGACCCCGGCATGGGATTCGCCGGCGTCGAGGCCGCCGCCCGCCGCGCCGCGTGCGACGCCTTGGTCGCCCCACGGTCCATCGCCTGGCTCCGCTGGATCTCGGCGCCCCTGCGGCGGATCCCAGTCGTCTTCGCCCTTCGGCCCGGCGCCATGGTCGACCTCATCCCGGTCGAGAGCGGCGCCCCCGCGCCCGTCGCCGGCGAGGCGCCCGCGCTGCTCACGTTCACGAGCGGCTCGACGGGCGCCCCCAAGGGTGCCGTCCGCTCTCACGCCTTCCTCGTCGCGCAACACCTCGCTTTGCAAGAGGTCTTGGCGCTGCGGCCGGACGACGTCGACATGCCCGCGCTCCCGATCTTCGTCCTGAACTCGCTCGCGGCCGGGACCACGTGCGTGCTCCCGCCACTGCCGCGGCGCGTCGCCGACATCGCGCCGGCCGCGCTTGCCGAGACCATCCGGCGTCATCGCGTGACCACCATCGAGGCGTCACCCGTGCTCTTTGAGGCGCTCGTCCTCGCGGGCCAGCGCCACGGCGGCCCGTTCGAGTCGGTGCGTGGCGCGTTCATGGGCGGCGCGCCGGTCCTGCCGTCCATTCACCGCCGGCTCGCGCCGTGGCTCCCGAATGGCGACTCCGTCGTGGTCTACGGGTCCACCGAGGCGGAGCCGATCAGCGCCGCGTCCGGGCAGCGCGACGTCGCGCCGAGTGAAGCGACGTCCGCCGCGGGGCACGGGCTGCTCGTCGGTCGGCCGGTGCCGGCGATCCAAGTTCGACTCGATGACGACGACCTCCTCGTCGCCGGCGCCCACGTCAACGAACGTTACTTCGACGACCCGGCCGCCGAAGCGAAGCACAAGGTCCGTGACGAGAGCGGCCGAATCTGGCACCGCACGGGCGACGCCTGCCGCCTCGATGATCAGGGCCAACTCTGGCTACTCGGGCGCGTCGAGCAGGCGTGTGTCATCGAAGGGGAGCGGGTCTACCCGACGGCCATCGAAGTCGCGGCGAGGCTCACCCATGGCGCCACCCAAGCGGCGTTCTTACTCGACGGCGCCGACGGCGTGCTGGTCGTGGAAGGCGTGGCGGCAAGCGACGGCCTCGAGCGGGTTCACCCCGCCATCCGCCGGGTGATCACGGTGAAGCGCATTCCCACCGACCGGCGCCACAACGCCAAGATCGACTATAGGGCCCTGCGCCAGCAGCTTCGGATGCCGCTCGCTCCGGCGTCGTTGCCTCCACGAGGCTGAGCGCACATCACCTCCCACGCCGACATTGTCGCGGTCCGTGTCATTGGGTATGGTGCGCACCCGCTCCCGGCCAGCGCCGACGGCTCTCTCGTCACGCCGGCGCCTCGTCTCTCGCCCCTTGGAGGCTCCATGGTCCAGATCGTCATCTCGAACCTCGACGAAGCGCTCCTGTCGCGCCTTCGCGCCCGGGCGGTTCTCGCTGGGCGTTCCCTTGAGGAAGAAGTCCACGCGATCCTGGTTCAGGCGTCGTCCCTCTCCGAAGGCGAGAAGGAGAACCTCGTCGACCAGGTCGCGAACATGACCCGCGGTCCGCAGCGAAGCGCCGCCGACCTTCAGCGCGAGGCCCGAGACCGATGAGCAGCCCCATCCTCGTCGATACTGCGGTCGTCCTTCAGGCCCTCGTCGCTGGCGACGGGCAGCCGCTCGCCAAGGCGCTCCTCGTGTCCGGCCGCGACCTCGTCGCGCCTGACACGCTCCTCGTCGAGCTGGCAGGGCTCGTCGGCCGCAAGCAAGCGAAAGGCGAGTTAAGCGATGATCAGGCCTACGCGATCCTCGACGCGGTCCCGAACCTCGTGCGCTTCGTCGGCGTCAGCGGCTCGCTCGTGCGGCGCGCCTACGAGCTCTCACGCCAGCTCGGCATCATGCCCGTGGACGGCGTCTTCCTCGCCACGGCCGAGAGCCTCGGCGCGCCGCTCGTCACGAGCGACCTCGTGTTGCTCGCCAAAGTCCAAGGCACGGTAGCTGCGGCGCATGTCGCCGAGCTCGGTAGCCTCTAACCCCCCGACCCAAAGGACGCACGATGAACCTGTCCGTTTTCCGTTCTGTCTCTCTTGGGCTGGTCCTCCTGTCGGGCGCGTGCGCGACCGTGGGCCGCGACAAATACGAACTCGATGTCTCCGGGCTGAAGAAGCAGATCAAGGAGCTCGAAGGCACGAACGCGACGCTCTACGGGGAGAAGGGCACCTGCAATCAGCAGCTCGACCGATGCCAGTCCGAGCTGACCGCGATGAAGAGCCAAGGCAAGGAGCTCGACGCGAACCTGACGAACGCCATCAAGCGCATCGAGGAGCTCGAGGCCATCGCGGCGGCCCAATCCGCGGTCTTCGACAACCTGCGCAAGCAGCTCGACGGGCTGGTTCAGGCCGGCAAGCTCACGGTGTCGATCGTGCGCGGCCAGTTCACCGTGCAGATGGCCGACAAGATCCTCTTTGATTCCGGAAAGTACGAGCTCAAGCAGGGCGGCCAGGAAACCCTCACCGAGCTCGCCAAGATCCTCGGCGGGCTCCAGGGCCGCTCGTGGCAGGTCTCGGGTCACACCGACTCCGACGGCGGCGACGACTTCAACTGGCGCCTCTCTGGCAACCGCTCACGCGTCGTCCTTCAGTTCATGCTCGAGAACGGCATGCCCGCGGAGCGCATCAGCTTCGCCGGCTACGGCAAGTTCGCGCCCACCGCGCCGAACGACACGCCCGAGAACAAGACGCTGAACCGCCGCATCGAGATCGTGCTCATCCCCGACCTCGACGCGCTCCTCGCTCCCTTCCAGAAGCGCTAGGGGTTCCACGCTCATGCTCCAAGCCGTCGGCATCGAGAAGCGATACGGCGAGAAGCTGCTGTTCGAGGGGCTGGTCTGGCAGATCGGACTCAAAGAACGGATCGGGCTCGTCGGCCCGAACGGCGCCGGCAAGAGCACCCTCCTCAGCATCCTCGCCGGACGGCTCGAGCCTGACGCCGGCAGCGTCATCGTACCGAAGAACGTCCGGCTGGGCCTCCTCGCGCAGGACCTCTCTTTCGACTTCACCCGAACGGTGCTGGCGGAGGTGCTCCGGGCGAGCGAGGAGCTACAGGCGCTCTCCGTCGCCATCGCGGATGCCGAGCAGCGGCTCGAACGGGCCGACGGCGCGTCGACCGAGGCCACGCTCGACGAGTACTCCCGCCTCCGTGACCGCTTCGAGCGTCTCGGCGGTGACACCATCGAGGTGGAAGCGAAGCGGGTCCTGGGCGGCCTCGGCTTCCGGGACGACCAACTCCAGGATCCGGCCGTCCGATTCTCCGGTGGCTGGCGGATGCGTATCGCGCTCGCCCGTCTCCTGGTCTCGCGGCCCGACATCCTCATGCTCGACGAGCCGACCAACCACCTCGATCTCGAATCGCTCGCTTGGCTCGAAGGCTACATCGCGAGCTACCCCGGGACCGTGGTCACGGTCTCCCACGACCGCACCTTCCTGAACCGAACCGTCAATCGGATCGCGGAGATAGGGCCCTTCGGCGTCAAGCTCTACGTCGGAAACTATGAGGACTGGCTGGTCGCCCGCGAGCGAGAGCGGGAGCTCATCGAGAAGCGGGCGGACGAGCAGGCGGCGGAGATCGAGCGGATCGAGCGCTTCATCGACCGCTTCCGGTCCAAGGCCACCAAGGCCGCCGCGGTCCAGAGCCGAGTCAAGCAGCTTGAGAAGATCGAACGGATCGAGATCGGCCCGGTCGCCAAGAAGATGCGAGGCTTCCGCTTCCCACAGCCGCCGCGCTCCGGCCGCACCGTGGCCGAGCTGAAGGGCGTGCGGAAAGCCTACGCCGAGAAGGTGGTCTACGACGGGCTGAACCTCGCTGTCGAGCGCGGGCAGCGCATCGCCCTCGTGGGCGTCAATGGGGCCGGCAAGTCGACGTTGCTCAAGATCCTCGCCGGCGTCCTCCCCGTCGAGGCGGGCGAACGTGTCCTCGGTCACAACGTCAACGTCGGCTACTACGCTCAACATCAGCTCGACACGCTGAACCCTGACCACTCGGTCCTCGAAGCGCTCGCCGACGTCGCCGACATCGAGACCTACCCGATGATTCGCGGCATCCTCGGTGGGTTCTTGTTCTCGGGAGACGACGTCGAGAAGCCGATTCGAGTCCTGTCGGGCGGAGAGAAAGCCCGCGTGGCCCTCGGGCGGCTCCTCTTACGTCCGGTCACGCTGCTGCTGATGGACGAGCCGACAAACCACCTCGATCTCGACAGCCGCGGCAGCCTCGAAGACGCGCTCCGGCGCTACGAAGGCACCCTCGTGGTCGTCAGCCACGACCGCTACTTCATGAACGCCGTGTGCACGCACGTCCTTGAGGTCGATACGAGCGCGTCGATCCCCGGGCGGTCTGCGGCGAGCAAAGTGTCATTCTATCTCGGGACCTACGACGAATACCTCGCTAAGAAGGAGGCGGAGGCCGTCGCGGAAGGGGGCTCCCCTTCCAAGCCAGGGACGACCTCGATCGCGGCCAAAGCCGGCGCCGCGCCTGCAGACACCGACGACGAACGGGCGCGCAAGCGACGCGAAGCCGAGTCCCGCCAGCGCCTCCACGCCGAGACCAAACACCTGAAAGTGGAGGTCGCCCGCCTCGAGACCACCATCCCGACGCTCGAAGCGCGTCTCGGTGAGATCGACGCGCTCCTCGCGGACCCGGCGGTCTACGCGAAAGGTGACGCCAAAGGGCTGCTTCTTGAGCGCCAGGACGTCATCGAGAAGACCGAAGCGGCGTATGCGCGGTGGGCTGAAATCGATGCGGTGATCGAGGCGGCGCGAGCTCGTACCTGAGGCGCCTCAATCGCCTGGGGTAGGAGGGTGCTGACTTTCGGACCGAGCAGGCCGAAGCGATTCCCCGCGGAGCAAGGAGGATGTCGAGTGACGCCCAGAGGGTAGCCCTGGCTACGTGAGGACGTATCGCAGACATCTGACGCCGCACCCGTGGGGAAGCGCGAAGGCATGCGACGGGAGAAAATCAGCGCCCTCCTAGATCATCGCGGGCGCCGCGTCGGGCGCGTCGGCGCGGACGGGCCGGCCACGGGGGCGAGCTGCACCTTCGCGAGGCCGCGACCGCCGGCGAGCTCGTAGTCACCGAGGGACTCGTCTCGGTCTTGGTAGCCGGGGAGGACGTAGCGGAATCGAGCGCCGGCCTTGGCATCGAGGATGTGGTCCGGCACGGACCATTCGAAGGGCGTCGTCCCGATGGTCTCCCCAGTGGAGAGCAGGATGATCTCGGCTCCCGGTGGGTCCGAATCGAACGGAATGAGTGGCGACTTGGTCAGCTCCACGTCGAGCTTCCGCTCCGCGCCGGGCGCGGGATAGGGGACGTCGACGGTCTTCGAGCGGTGTCGGGCTAGTCGCGCTGTAATCGCCTTGGTGGCACGAGGGCCCCCTTCGAGCGTCAGGGGGGCAACGCCGAGCTCGAACTTGGTCTCGGCGTCGATGATCGTCGCACCCGCGGGTGCCGTGATGATCTCGACCGTGCCTGAGCCCGTCGTGGCCACCTCCCTGGAGCGGCCAACGAACCACCAGACCCCCAGTGCGGCGCCGATCGCGGCCAGGGCGGCGACGAGCCAAGAGCCGCGCCGGGCTGGCTTGTCCGTCGAGTCCAGACCAACCCGATGGTCGAAGCGCGGGGTCGGTGCCGTGGCCTCTTCGGCGGCGCCTTCGTCGGAGCGCATGGCGATCGGGGTGCGGATCGGAGGCAACGGTGGGGCCGCACGCGTCAGGGCCGGGTCTGGCGGCGGTGGCGGCGGCGTATCAAACTTCTCCCACGACGACGGGCGATCACGTTGGGTCGAGTCCGGGACCGTGTAGAGGTCCGAGGGCAACGAGACAACGGCTGGGGTGGACGGGACCGAGTCCGGCGAACAAAGCGACTCGAGAATGGTCGCGACCTCGGCCGCCGTGGAGGGGCGCCGGTCGGGCCGCTTCTGCAAGAGACTCGCAACCAGGTTTCGGAAGACCTCTGGGATATCGGCCGGGAGCGCCGGCGCCGTCTCCTCGAGCTGCTTCTGCATGATCGCGACTGGGTTGTCGGCTTCAAAGGGCCGACTCCCCGTCAGTGCTTCATAGAACATGATGCCGAGCGCGTAGAGGTCCGAGCGAGCGTCGACGTTCTCGCCACGGATCTGCTCAGGCGCCATGTACTGCAGCGTCCCGACGATCATGGGGCGGTTCGTCTCAAACATGGACTCGCCGGAGCGTGTCGAGTGCTCGGCGAAGAAGCGGGCGACACCAAAGTCGAGGACCTTTACGACCTCGCCGCCGCCATGAACACGCGACAGGAAGACATTGCCGGGCTTGAGGTCCCGGTGAACGATCCCCATGGAATGCGCTTCGTCGAGCGAGCGGGCCATGGCAGCGCCGATCTTGGCGACCTCCTTGTACCGGAGCACCTTGACCCGACGGAGTCGTTGATACAGCGACTCTCCCGTCAGGAGCTCCATGGCGATGTAGAGGCCCTGCTCCGAGTGACCGAAGTCGAAGATGACGATGGTGTTCGGGTGCCGGAGGCGGCTCGCGACCTTGGCTTCGCGGACGAAGCGCCCGGCGGCGTCGGCGTCTTCCGTGAGGTCCGGGTTCAGGACCTTCAGCGCGACTTCACGTCCGACGTTGATCTGACGGGCCTTGTAGACACTGCCCATGCCGCCTTTCCCGAGGCGCTCCATGACCAGATAGCGGTTGTCGAAGACCTGGCCCGCGAGTGGATCCGTCTTCGGCGCTCCAAGCGCCGACTCCAGCAACGTCGGAGACCCGTCCTTCTCACAGATCCTCGATTCCGTTCGGTTCTTACATTCGGGGCAGATTCGCATGGCCGGAGGGTATCCTCTCCGCGCCGCAACTCAAAGCAACCCGAGCCGCCTCGCTCGCGGGCGGCTGACGGCTTGTCGCCTATCGTGCCGTCCGCTATACCCGCGTAACAGCTCGACTCCAGGCGCCCGAGCCGGCGCATCAGCATCACGGCGTCCTTTCGGACGCGATACCCGAGTGAGGTCCCCGATGGCCGCCGACACGATCCCGCACCGACTCTTCGCCCAGGCTCGCACTCGGCCCGGGCAGCCTGCTTACTTCACGCGTGCACCCTCCGGCACGTGGACACCGACGGACTGGGCGACCTATGCCGCACAGGTCCGGCGCGCGGCCCGTGCGCTCATCACGCTCGGAGTACCGGAGCGCGGCTCCGTCTGCATCCTGGGCTTCAACCGGCCCGAGTGGGTCATCATCGACGTCGCTACGATGGCCATTCGCGCAGCGCCAGCGGGCATCTACACCACCAGCTCACCGCCCGAGGTCCAGTACATCATCCACCACGCGGAGTCGACGGTCGTGGTGGTCGAGAACCTGGCCCAGTACAAGAAGGTCCAGGCCGAACGGGACAAGGGCAACCTGCCGCAGTTGCAGTGGATCGTGCTCATGGCTGGGGCGGAGAAGCCCGCCGGTGACGCGATGGCCCTCTCCTGGGAGGAGTTCAACGCCAAGGCCGACGCGACGCCCGAGAGCGAGCTGGACCGGCGAACGGCCGCCATCGGGAAGCACGAACACGCGACCTTCATCTACACCTCGGGCACCACCGGCCCGCCGAAGGCCGTCATGCTCTCGATGGAGAACCTGACGTGGACGGCGGACTGCGCGCGCGGGCTCGTTCAGGTGACACCGGACGACGCCAGCCTCTCCTACCTGCCGCTGTCGCACATCGCCGAGCAGATGTTCACACTGCACGTCCCGATCACCGTCGGGTTCCCGGTGTACTTCTGCGAGTCGATCGAGCGCGTCGTCGACAACCTCAAGGAGGTGAAGCCGACGGTCATGTTCGGGGTGCCTCGCATCTGGGAGAAGATGTACTCAGGCGTCGCCCAGAAGGCGGCTGCCGCGACGGGTGCCAAGAAGGCGATCATGGGCTTCGCGCGTGCCACGGGCACGGAGTGGCATGCGACCTTGAACGCCGGGCGCACGCCGGGCGCGCTCCTCAAGGTGCGCTACGCGATCGCGAACAAGCTCGTCTTCTCGAAGGTCAAGGCAGCGCTCGGCTTCGATCGAATCCGGGTCTGCGTCAGCGGCGCGGCCCCGATCTCCAAAGAGATCATCGAGTTCTTCAGCGGCTTCGACATCATGATCCGAGAGGTCTACGGGCAATCGGAAGACACGGGGCCGACTAGCTTCAACGTGCCCGGCAAGTCGCGGATCGGCTCCGTCGGACCGGCCCTCCCGGGTGTCGAGGTGAAGATCGCGGCTGACGAGGAGATCCTGGTCAAGGGACCGAACGTGTTCCTCGGCTACTACAAGGACGAAGCCGCGACGAACGAGACCCTCGTGGACGGCTGGCTCCACTCCGGTGACCTCGGCAAGTTCGACGCGGACGGACACCTCTGGATCACCGGTCGCAAGAAGGAGATCATCATCACGGCCGGCGGGAAGAACATCGCCCCGAAGAACATCGAAGGCTCTCTCCGAAACCACGAGCTCATCTCGCAGGCGGTCGTCATTGGCGACCGACGTAAGTTCCTGTCCGCGGTGCTGACGCTGAGCCCCGAGGCGGCGAAGACCTTCGCCGCAGCGAACGGCATCCCCGTCGCGGGGATTCACCTTCACCCGAAGCTGCTCGCGGCGGTGCAGAAGGTCGTCGACGACGTGAACAAGGAGTATGCGCAGGTCGAGTGGATCCGGAAGTTCACCGTACTCGAGAACGACTTCACCATCGACGGGGGCGAGTTCACGCCGACCCTCAAGATCAAGCGTAAGGTCGTCGCTCAGAAATACGCGAAGGAAATCGAGGCGATGTACGAGGGCGCCGGCGAGTGATGGGGCCTGCCGTGCGTGGGTGTGGCGTGTCCGTCATCATCGGGTTTTTCGCCGCGTGCGAAGCGCCCGCGGGTGCGTGCGACGCCGACTACCTCGCCTGCGATGACGGGGCCGGCACCTTTCGACTCGACCCCACGTGCACCTTGACCGGGCCGCTGACCGTGCAGCTCGGACAAGGTGACTCGCACTACTCGCCGCTCCCGGAAGGCGTCTTTCCGACCTTGTACCGTGGGCCTCAAGGCGGCACTCATGCCTTCGTTGCCCTTCGGGTAGAAGCACCCGAAGCGGACGGCATCACCGCGCTCGAAGCGCACTTCGAGCTTCGATCCCTCGATCCCGCGGGCGTGTGCTCCCCACCCACCGCGTACCGGTCCCCCGTCGACGTCCCAGGGCACGGGCCCGTTTGCTCGTCCGTGGGACAAGACCGTAGGGTCGTACTCGGCGTGCGCTCGCCACTACGTCGAGACGGCTCGGCGATCGAGGAGTTCGGGCTGGTCCTCGTGGGGGCCTATCAGCCAGATGCCTGGTGGCTCGGGGTCACGGTCCGCGACCAGTGCGGGCGCACGGGTTCGGACGCCGTGTGGGCCATTCCCGCGGCGCGGTGACGCCGCCCGCGTTCAACCTTTCAGGGGATGCAGTCCACGCGCGGCTCGCTCGGCGTTGAGGCGTGTGAAGGCGGGCGGGTGGCCCGCGATGAAGCGGACGAGCTGGGTGCTGCTGATTCCGAGGACGGTGGCGGCCGACGCGACGTCGAAGCCCGACGCGTCGAGCTGGTCGAAGGCTTCGGCCAGGAGGCACGGGAAGTCCCGGTGATTCGGGCTGCATTCCATCTTCGTGCCGCGACGCCGAAGGACCCAAAGCGCGGACGGCGCGCCGCCCTCGCCGCGGACGTCGAGCGCGAGCGTCAGCCGTAGCCGGACGAGAGCCACGGCTTTGTTCTCGTGTTGCGAGCGTCGTTCGGAGGCGGCGCCGATGCCGCCCGTCGGACGGTGGATCAGTGTGACCGCGCTCTCAGTCTTGTTGCGGTGTTGCCCGCCCGGCCCCGACGCGCGTCCGGGGCGAAACTCGCAGTCCGCGAGCAGCGCCTCGTCAGTCTGGGCGCTGGGATGCATCGCCGACTCGTCGCTCCATGAGGACCACGTCGAGCACGCGGCCGAACTTCTCGGCCACCTGGTGCAAGGTGCCGACGCGTTCGAAGCCCTGGCCACTGTGGAGGCGCAGCGAGGCCTCGCCGCTCGACTCGATTCGGGCGACCAAGTGAACGATCCCCACGGTCGGGGCGAGCCTCACGAGCTCGCCGAGGAGGCTAGACCCGACGCCGGTCGCCCGATGATCCCGGTGAACGTAGACCGAGACCTCGGCGCAACGCCGGTAGCCGAGGCGGGGCGAGAAGGGGGTGAGCGACGCCCAGCCGAGCACCGACCCTGCGCCGTCGTCGGCCACCAGGACCGGGTAGGTCGCTGGGGGATGGTCCTCGAGCCATGCTTCGAACTCGGCCGCGCTGCGGGCGACGGTGTCCATCGTCGCGACGGAACCGAGGACCTCGCCGTTGTAAATGCCGGCGATGGTGTCGAGATCGGCTGGTTGGGCGGTACGGATCCGCACGGGACGCTCCTCGCGTGGGCCTCTCGGCCACGGCCTAGCCGGCCGATGTGTCACTCCCGCCGCCGGCCTTCGCGCCGCCGCGCGGGAGCGGCGTCGGACTCCTGCGATGGGGCCTCACGCCCACGCGCCGGTGGGGTTCGAGGGCAGGGCCGCGGAGTGTACGTTCCGCGCGAGGAGGTGCAAGTGGGAAGGAACGGTGGCGGGTCAGGCCACCGCGTCGTGAGCCGGGAGGTCGAGGACCCCGAGCCAATTGACCCCGTCCTGGAAGGGCACGTTTCCGAACGCGATCGCGTAGTCGGGTCGGCCCGGGAGGGCAGGGTCGGAGAGCGCCAGCCCAATATGGAAGCGTCCGGCCACGTGGAGCGGGAGGGCGAGCGTCACGTCATGTTTTCCGGAGCGCCATCGACGTGGATCGAGCGTCTGCACCACGGGCGGTGGCCGGGGTGGGGCGGGCGCGTCCGACACGGCGGGGACGAGGTGGAGAACGACGTTGCGAGGGTTGAACGGCGCGGCGAAGCCGACGTTCGAGAGGCTGAGCGAGAGCTCGCCGCGTCCGGGGCCCGGGGCGACCCGTTCAAACTCGAAGGCGTAGCCGAGCTTCTGGAAGAGCGTCGCCATGAAGCCGAGCTCCCGCCAACGCGTGAGGACGTCCGGATGGTAGACCCCGTTCAGGAAGGAGAAGCCCTGCGCCGCCAGCTCGGGACCCGCGTGGGCGGGTTCGGCTCGTGCGTGCCAACGGCACGTCTCGCCGCCCACCGGTACGAAACGCGCGTCCTTCGTCCATAGGCCGCGCTCCCAGCTCGCCTCGAAGGTCCCGGCGTCACCCGGGCCCGAGAGCACACAATCGTTGTGAAAGCCGATGCGCGACGCGGGCGTGCCGTCGAAGGCGCGTGCCTCTGGGAGCGCGAGGCCCCCGGTGATGGCGCGTTTGTAGCGAGCTGTGCGCACCTGAATGGCGCGCGTGCTGGGGAGCGCCACCAGGAGCGCCCGAGCGAGCTGGTTCATGGCGCTCTCGGTGGCGAGGCCATTCGAGCTCGTGTGCCACTCGCCCCACATGCCGATGAAGCCGCCTTGGAGGACCGCGATGACGTCCGCGTTGGTGGCGAGGATGGGCTTCAAGGCCTCGATGTGATTCAGGATTCGAGGCATCGGCGCGTCGGTAGGGTCGCCTTCGTCGGCGTACACGAAGCGCAGCACCGCCTTTCGGCCTACCGAGCGGAGCCGCGAAAAGCCCGAGGTCAGCTGCGCGAGGAAGGTATCGGGGAGGGACACGGCGCGGTACGGCGACAGCGAGATTCGGAGCATGACCAGCGCACAGCCGGTCGGCGCGAGGTCGCTAGTCGAATCAGCGCCGTCGAGGGAGCGCTCCGTGGCCCAACCGACCATGCCGCGTTCGGGGTTCAAGTGCATAGGCAGACCTTGCGGGTGGGTGGGCGCCATGTCCAGCGCTCGCGAGCCCTCTCAACACTTCTCCGGCGATCGTGGCGCCTCCGAAATAGGGATGAGATTGGTGTGTCCGGGGATTTGACCCTCTCCGAGTCGCCCCGTAGGCTCGCGGGCATGATTCATGAGCAAACTCGAATGCTCGACCTCATGCGCGACTTGCTCGGTGACGAGTTCGTTCGGCTGTCGGTCGTCCACTACGATCTCCACGAGGACTTCGAGAAGGAACACACGCAGATCACCTGCGTCGTACGGGGCGCCGGGCTCATCCGGGGTGGCGACGATCGGCCCATCCAGATCGTGGGCAACGGCGTCGGGCCCATCGACGCGTTCTTCCGTGGCCTGCTCGACTACCTTCACGCCGAGTACCCGTCGCTGAACTCCATCGTCATCGACAAGTTCTCCGTCATCGGCAAGCTCGGCGGCCGCGGCGGCACCGCGCCCGGGGGCAGCCAATCCGACGCGCTCGCGTCCGTCACGGTCGGCATCCGAAACTCGGCCGGGCGCTCTTTCGAGTTCGTCTCCGAGTCCCGTTCGGTGACCCGTTCCGGGATCGAAGCGACGCTCCGCGCGACCGAGTACTTCGTGAACAGCGAGCGGGCCTTCAAGCGCGCCTACCGCGCCCTCCGGGATGCCCGCGAGCGGAACCGGCAGGACCTCATCATCCGGTACACCGATCTCATGAGCCAGCTCGTGAAGAACACCTCCTACAGCGACGTCATCGAGCAGATCCGCGCGGATCTGGAAGGCGCCTGAGCGCTCCACGGGGCCAGGGCAGGGCGACCCTCATCCTGCTTGCGCTCGTGCTCTCGGCCTTCCTCCCGGCCTTTCTCCGGTCGGCGGTCGCGTCCGCCGCGCGACCACCGGCGCCCGCCGGCCGCGCCGAGCTCCGAAAGTACTTTCAGCTCCCCTCGGACAGCCCCGAGCGCGCCGCCCTCGGCAAACGCCTGAAGCGGCTCTCGGTCTCGAAGCTCCTGGGCCTCTTGCGCGGCATCGAGCCCCTCGGCCCCCGGCCCGCCGGCCTCTCTCGCTTCGAGACCCCCGACGGCGCCTACCTCGTGATCGCCCCGAAGGGCTACACGCCACGGAAGAGCTACCCGCTCCACATCGCGCTCCACGGCCACGGCAGCGCCCAGACCGGGCACACGGCCTGCGAGCGCTACTGGCAAGGCGAGCCGGCAGCGGCCGGCATGTTGCTCGCGTGCCCCGATCTGCGCGATCGCTGGACGACGCCGCGGGCCGAACGCCTGCTCATTGCGACCTACAAGGACGTCCAGCAGCGCTACAACGTCGCGACGCACCGCGTCACCCTCGGCGGCTTCTCGGGGGGCGGCATCGGCACCTGGATGATCGGCCCTGAGTACCCTGACTTCTTCGCAGCGCTCGTCCCGCGCGCCGGGATTCCGCCGCGCGCCGACGACGTCATGGCCAACCTGAATGGCCTCCCGGTCTACCTCGTCCACGGGCGCGGCGACCCGACCATCCCCGTCTCGAACTCCCGACGCGCCGCCGAGGTCATGAAGCGGCTCGGCGTCGAGCACATCTATCGCGAGGAGCCCGGTGGGCACGAGTTCTTCGGGCGACTCAATACGTCCATCGTCAAGTGGCTGCTGACCAAGACACGCCCCGTGCGGAAGGCCTTTCGCTACCGAGGCCGCCTCGGCGGGGAGCGGCGCATCGTGCACTTCCTCGAGCTGAGAGGGTCGGGCGTCGTCACGGTCAACGCGCGAATCGAGAAGCGCCGCCGCGTCGTGCTCAGCTTCGACCCACCCGGCGCCGTGGCCGAGGTGCGGCTCCACTTGAACCGAAAGTTGGTCGACATGGGCCGGAAGAGCGTCATCGTGGAGATCAAGGGGCGCGGCGCTCGGACCTACCCTCTGAAGGAGACCGTGGCCGACGTGCTCGACAGCTACGACATCACCCGTGATCTCCGCCGCGTCTACACCGCAGGCGTGACCATCCGGCTCTCGGGGAGGCCGCCGTGATGCCCTCATCCATCCCGGTCGGCCGCGACGACCTCATTACGTCCGTCGACGCGCAACTCGACCACGGAGGTTGCGTCGTCCTGCTCGGGCCACCGGGGATCGGCAAGACCACGGTTGCGCGAGCGGTCCTGGCTCGACGTGGTGGGGTCTTCGTCGATCTCTCGGCCGCCGGTCATGACGGTGACGTCGCTCTCGCTGCCGCAGTCGCGGACGCCTTCGGGCTCGACGTGGTTCCGAGCGCCGCCGACCTGGTTCGAACGCTCGTCGCCGCGGCTGAACGCGACGTCCCGCTCATCGTGTTCGACAACGCGGAGTCGGCCATCACGTCCGTCGCGACGCTCATCGCACGGTCGCTCTCGGCGCTCTCGGGGCCTGCCTCGCTCGGGCGCCGCCTCCCTATCCTCGTCACGTCCCGAGAACGCCTTCAGATCGCCGGCGAGCGGGTTGTCGACGTCCCGCCGCTCGCCCACGACGCCGCTCGGTCGCTCCTCGAACTCCGGGCCTCCGAAGCCCGTGGCGCCGACTCGGGGGAGAGCGCCGCGCTCGGTGAGCTCGTCCCCATGCTCGAAGGTTTGCCCCTGGCCATCGAGCTCGCGGCGGCCCGCCTGCGAGTGCTCTCGGCCCGCGAGCTTCGCGCCCGCCTCGAACATCGCTTTCGCCTCCTCAAGACCGAACGACGTGACGCGGTCCCGCGGCATCGATCTCTGCAGGCCGCGCTCGACGGCGCCTGGGAGACGCTGACGCTCGCGGAGCGCCACGTCGCGCTCGCCGCGTCGCTCATTCTCGGTGACTTCGCCGTCGCTGACCTCGAGCTCTTCTTCGAGCGCGGCGCGTCGCACCGAGGTCTCTCCCTCGACGATGACCTGGCCGACCTCGTGGCCTCTCTGAGGGACAAGAGCTGGCTCGTCTCCGCCGGCGACGGGCGCTCGCCCTCGCGGGCGACGTCGCCCCGCTTCACGCTCTACGACACCCAGCGCGAGTACTTGGCCCTTCGCCGCGACGCCGACCCCGATCGCGACTTCTTCCTCGCGGCCCGTTCTGCCTGGGCCATACGCCTCGCCGAGCGCGCGGGGCCGGGGGCGGCGGCCGGTCGTCCCGGCGATGTGCAGGTTCTCGAACTCGCACGCTCGACCCTGGACGCGGCGCTCACGGACTTCCTCAGCGCGGGCGCTCTGGAGGAGGCCGCGCGCGTGTTCGAGGGCCTCCTGCCGCTCTATCTCACGCGCGGTCCCTACGAGGCCGGCGCGGATCGATTGCGCGCGTTCATCGAGCGATCGGCGTCGCTGCATCTGCCCACCGAAGGCGCGCTTAGGCTCGGCCTTGGCGCCCTCCTTCGCATGACGGGGGAATCCGACGCGGCGCGGGCCTCGCTCGAAGCCGCGATCGCGACCAGCGCGGCGCTCGGGGATCAGCGCCATCTCGGGCGCGCCACGGCGGAGCTCGGGATCGTGCTGCACGAAGCGGGTGACCTCGATGAGGCCGAGCGGCTCCACGAACGCGCCCTTGAGCTCGCCCGCGAGTGTGGCGACCGGCGCGGCGTCGGGAGGGCGCTCCAGAGCCTCGCGATCGTCCACCAAGAGCGTGGCCGCCACGACGACGCTCAGATCCACTACGAACAGGCGCTCGCTATCCTCGACGACGTCCGCGACGTCCGTTCAGTGGGGGTCGTGCTCACGAACCTGGCCGAGCTCCACCGGGAGGCCGGACGCCTCAAAGCGGCCCGTGAGGGTTATGAGAAGGCCCTCGTCGCGCTCGAACAGGTCGGGGACCGACGCGTTTGGGCGGTCGTCCTCGGCAACCTCGGCGCGCTCCATCAAGAAGCGGGCGAGCTCGACGAGGCCGCCCGACACAAGCGGCAGGCGGCGAGCTGCCTCGCCGACGTCGGCGATCGTCGACTCGAAGGCGTCTTTCTGGGTGGGCTCGCGGCCGTCGAGCTCGAACGCGGCGAAGTGGGGAGCGCGCTCACGCACATCGAAGCCGCCCTCGACCGCGTCACCGCGGCGCGCGACCGGCGGCACGTAGGGATCTTCCGGGCGTACCTGGGCGTCGCCGAAGCGATGCGCGGGCGCGTCGACGCCGCTCGGGCCGCCTTCGACGCCGCCGCCGAGACCCTCACGTCGGTCGGCGATCCCAGCCTCTTGGCTGCACTCGCGCTGCACTCCCGCCACGTCCCCGGCGCGGCGTCCGGCGAGAGCCCGCGCCACGCCGTCGAGTCCGACGAAGTCCGCTTCGCCCGTCGCCTCCTCGAACGACAGCGCGGGCACGGCGTCAAGGCGGAGCGGGGCCCTGGTCTCCGGCTCCAAGTCGAGTCCGGCGGCCGCGCCTTCACCATCGTCGGCGGCCGCGACGTAGCCGGCCGTGATGGCAGTGGCGAGCGCGTCGACCTCACGCGCCGCGGCACCCTCGCTCGCCTCCTCGTGGGCCTCGTCAGTCAGCGCCTCTCTGCGCCGCGCCAGCCGCTCTCGGTCGACGACCTGCTCGACGCGGGATGGCCTGGCGAGCGCGTCCTCCCGGACGCCGGCGCCAATCGCGTCTACGTCGCCGTCGCGACCCTCCGTAAGCTCGGCCTGCGCGACGCGCTCGCCAGCCGGGATGGGGGCTACCTCATCGATGAAGACGTCGAAGTCGACTACGGCGACGGTCCGGGCGGCCATGGCGCTTCGGAGTCCCGCAGCGCGACTTGACGACACCGCGGGCTTGACCGAAGTTCCCCCACGACATGACGGCGCCGTCGTCGCGTCGCATCGCCAGGAGTCCCCCGCGTGCGCTTCAGCTTCCTTCTCCTTGCGATGTCCTTGTCGAGCGCGGTTCTCACGGGCCCAGCGCGGGCCGTCGTGCCCCCACCACCGGACGTGCAGGGTGACCCCGACCCTCTCGCGCCGCCGGAGATGCAGCCGGAGCCGCTCCCGCCCCCGACCGTCGTCCCGCGGGGGCTCGATGAGCGGATCAAACAGTGTGGCTCGTCGATCGCGTGTATGCCGGGGCGTTGGGTTTTTCAGTACCACCGCAATACGAACTTCTCGCTCGACGCGAGCGGCCTCGAACACGACCAGCTCGACGTGGGCAGGCAGCTCATCCGGATCCACCCGATGGTCAACTTCGGGAATACCGGCCTCACCCTGCACGGTGAGGTAGACGTCATCAGCGGTCGCACCTTCGGCGACCTGAACCGCGTCGCGACGGACGTCCTGCTCGATCCAGACGACACCCTCGACGCGTGGGGGAGCCCCGACACGTCCGACTACCGCTCGCTCTACCTTGAGTGGCGCTCGTCCGCCGGCATCCTGCGCCTCGGCCACCAGACCTCGCGCTGGGGCCTCGGCCTCATCGCCAACGATGGCAACGACGAAGAGCACGATCTCTTCGATTACGGGCACTTCGGCGACATCGTCGAGCGCGTGATGTTCGCCACCGCGCCCTTCGGTTGGAAGAAGGACGCGTGGGCGAAGAAGCTCCTCCTCATCGGCGGCTTTGACGTCGTCTTCCGCGACGAGAACGCCGATCTCGTCGCTGGCGATCTCGCCCTCCAAGGCGTCGTGAGCTTGCTCTGGCGTGACGTCCCCGAAGACGGCTCGACCCGGCCCTGGTCGTTCACGGCGGGCGCCTACGTGGCCATCCGCGATCAAGAGGACGACGACGGCGACACGCTGAGCGCGCGCGCGTACGACCTCCATCTTCGTTACGAACACTTCTTGGCCGGGCCCGCTCTGAGGCTCGTCGCGGGCGCAGAGCTCGCGTTCCTCGAAGGCCGCACGAACCGGGCTCGGCTTGAGCAGGCCCAAGACGGGCTCGACCTGCTCGCCCTCGGAGTCGCTTTCCAAGCCCAGGTGACGGCGGTCGATCTCGGCCTCGAGGGTCGGCTCGACGTTGGCTACGCCAGTGGCGACGAAGACCGAAACGACGGGACGTCGAGAGCCTTCTCCTTCGACCCGGACTATCACGTCGGCATGATCCTGTTCTCCGAAGTGATGAGCCGCATCAGCGCCCGCTCCGTCGAGAACGCCCGGAACCCCGAGCTATTGGCCGAAGCACCGAAGGGGCTCGAGTTGCTCCCGTCGGACGGGGCCGTCACCAACGCCATCTACGTTAGCCCCACCGTGCGCTACATGAGCCCGGTGGGGCTTGGCGTCGATCTGCAGGGGATCTTCGCGTGGTCCGACGCGCCGCTGGCGGACGCGTGGCAGACCGCGAAGAACGGGGGCTTTGCGGCGAACCACCTCGGCGCGACTCCGGATTCGAGCTACCTCGGGACCGAGATCGACGTGGGGCTCCGCTACGAACACCCGATCGCCGATCGGGTCTGGGTGAAGCTGCTCGTTCAGGGCGGCTTCTTCTTCCCCGGCGGCGCGCTCGACGCCCCGGATGGCAAGCCCAGCATGGACACCGTGTCCAAGGTGCGTGCGGCGGTCGAGCTCGGCTGGTAGCCAGCGTCCCTTTCAGGCCCAAACGAGGTGAACCCCGTGTCCCACAAGAGCCTCGGACAGAAGATCCTCGCTATCGACCTCGGAGCGAGGCGCGTCGGCCTCGCCGTCACCGACGATGATGGCGTCGTGCCGCTCCCGGTTGGGACCCTCCCCGACGATCGCAAAGCCTCGGACCGCATCCGGCGCGTCGCGCGGCTCGCCGAAGCGCGCGGCGTCGGCGCGTTCATCGTCGGCCTGCCCCTCGAGAGCTCCGGCGCCGTCGGCGAGTCGGCGATCGCGGCCCGGGCCTTCGCGGAGCGGCTCGCCGACCGCAGCGGGAAGCCGGTGACGCTCATCGACGAGCGCCTCAGTACAGTCGAAGCGGCCGAGCTCATCGCGCAAGGCGGCGGGCGCGGCCGGGAGGCCGTGGAGGCGCGCGACACGATCTCGGCGCTCGTCCTCCTCCGGGCTTTCCTCGATGGCGCGCGTGGCGAACGAA
Organism: Myxococcales bacterium; assembly: GCA_018780435.1. GTDB lineage: Bacteria > Myxococcota_A > UBA9042 > SXOO01. The sequence goes on along the minus strand of JADMJS010000170.1, from coordinate 26,185 downwards.
TACTCCCGAGCGCGGCGCGCCCCCTCCCGGAACCCTCCCGGTCATGACCGCGGCGTCGTCCCCAAAGACGCGGGGCGGACGCCGCATCGGGCGCGTTCTGCTCGGACTCTTGCTTCTCGGCGTCGTCCTGGCCGGCGCCGCCTACGGGGCCTTCGTCTGGCACATGACCTCGCCGGTCGACGCGGCGGGGGGCGCCGTCGCGCTCGTGGTGCCCAAAGGCGCGACCTGGGATCAGGCCGTCGTTCAGCTCCACGCCGCCGGGATCGTGAAGTCGCCGTGGCTCTTCCGCCTGCGCGCTCGGCAGCGCCACCGCATCGTACCGCCGCGCGCCGGGCGGCTCGAGCTCGACAAGTCCTTCAGCCCGGATCGCGTCATGGACGTGCTGGCGGCCGGTCCGGGCGCATCGGACCCCGACGGCCCTCTCAAGTTCAAGATCATCCCGGGCGACAACCTCTTCCGCATCGAGGAGCGGCTCGACGAGCTCGGCATGTCGGGGGACCTCTGGGCCCTCGATCGTGACGACGCGGTGGTCGAACGCCTGCTCGGCACGCTCCCGGAGCGCCGGGAGGGCGCGTTCAGCCGACTCGAAGGGTACCTCGCGCCCGAGACCTACCACCTGAGCCGAAGCTCCCCACGCGTCCTCACAGCGCTCGAGTCGGCGACGTCCCAGTTCAAGAAGACGTGGACGGCCATCAAAACGAAGCATTCCGCGGCGCGCGATCGCCTCGCCGCCGAGTTCGGCTTTACCGACCACGACGTCGTCATCCTCGCGTCGCTCATCGAGAAGGAGAGCGCCGTGAACGACGAAGGCCCGCTTATCGCCGCGGTCTTCTACAACCGACTGCGTCGAGGCGAGGCGCTGGCCACCGACCCGACGCTCGTCTACCGGCGGGACACCTGGAAGGACGTCCCCGCGCCGCGCCACCGTAAGGACCGGACGAACCCCTACAACACCTACGCGAACAAGGGCCTGCCGCCTGGACCGATCTGCAGCCCCAGCGCGAGGGCCCTCGAAGCCGCGCTCTCGCCCGCCGACAGCGACGCGCTCTACTTCGTGGCGCGGCGCGACGGGAGTGGTCGCCATGTGTTCACATCCAGCTATGATGAACACAAGAAGAACATCGAGACCTTCCTGAAGGCGCCGTGACCGGCCATTTGGCGGATCTCGAGGGCCAGGTAGCGCTCGTCGCGAGGAACCCAGCGTCATGACAGTCGGCCAACGCATCGGACTCTGGCTCGGCCTCGTCGGCGCCATCACGCTCTTCGTCCTCGCCGAGCTCGCCGTCTCCTGGCCTACCGCGCCGCTCCCCGGCGCCTTCCGCGTGGCGGGGTGCACGTGGCTCATGGCGTGCTGGTGGCTCTCCGAGTGCGTCCCGCTCGCGGCCACGTCGCTGCTGCCGCTGGTGCTCTTCCCCTTCCTCGGCATCGAAGGCTACCAGGGCGTGTCGGTCGCCTATTCGAACCCCTTCGTCCTCCTGCTGATGGGCGGCTTCTTCATCGCGCTCTCCCTCGAACGTTGGGGCGTACACCGTCGCATCGCGCTCAACGTGATCGTCCGGGTCGGCACGGCCCCCGAGCGGCTCATCCTGGCCTTCCTCATCGTGACCGCGGCGCTCTCGATGTGGATCTCCAACACCGCGACGACGCTCATCATGTTGCCCATCGCGACGGCCGTCCTCGCCCGCCTCGAAGTCGATCGCCCCGGTGATCCACGCCTCCGCCCCTTGGCCGCGGGGCTCCTCCTCGGCGTCGCTTACGCCGCCAGCATCGGCGGGCTCGGCACGCCGGTCGGCACGGCGCCGAACCTCATCTTCATGGCGCAGTACCAGAAGGCCTATCCGGACGCGGCACCGCTGACCTTCTTCCACTGGATGACCTTCGCTATCCCCATCGTGGTCGTCATGACCCTCGGGACCTGGTGGATCTTGACCCGTCCCCTTCGAAAGTTCGCCCACCTCGACGGGCCGGAACGCGGCCGGGGCCTCGTCGACGTCGCTCACCTCCGAGCCCAACGCGACCACCTCGGCCCGATGCTCCGCCCCGAGAAGCTCGTCCTCGCGGCCTTCGGGCTCGCGTCACTGCTCTGGATCTTCCGGCAGCCCATCGAGATCGGCACCGTCACCATCCCGGGTTGGGCCAACGTCGTCGGCGTCGGATCGCGTGTCGACGACAGCTCCGTCGCTATCCTGGTCGCGCTCCTCCTCTTCTTCATTCGCGTCGACGGCCGCCCCGAAGGCGCCGCGGCGCGGGGCAACTTCCCGCTTCTCGACTGGGAGACCGCTCAGAAGATCCCGTGGGGCCTCCTTCTCCTCTTCGGCGGTGGTCTCGCCGTCGCCGACGGATTTCAGCGAACGGGGCTCTCCGGCTGGGTGGGTGACTCTCTCGGCGGCGTCGCGTCCTGGCCGACCTGGCTCCTCGTCCTCACCATCTCCGTCCTCGTCACCTTCCTCTCCGAGGTCACGAGCAACACGGCCACCACCACCATTCTCATGCCGGTGCTCGCCGCGGTCGCCAAGGCCCATCACCTCGACCCCCTCATGGTCATGCTCCCGGCGACGCTGGCAGGGAGCCTCGGTTTCATGATGCCTGCGGGGACGCCGCCGAATGCCATCGTCTTCGCGACCGGGCGCTTCTCCATCGCCGACATGGCGCGAAGCGGCTTCTGGGTGAACTGCTTCGGCTCCATTGTCGTCACCGTCTGCGTCTTGCTCTTCGTGTAGGGTCGCTGGACTCGCGGGACCCCCGCGCTTCCGGTATACGGCCTGCGTGCCTGCGACCCACTCAGCCCGACTCCTGACGTTGGCCACGATGCTCGCCGTCGTCGCGTTCGCGGGCTGTCGCGACCGGAGCCAGAGCCCGGGCGAACCCGGCGTTCTTCGGCTGGGCTACCTCCCGAACCTCACCCACGGCCAGGCGCTCACCGGCGTCGCCAGCGGTCGTTACGCCGCGGCGCTCCCAGGGATCTCCCTTGAGACCGCGGTCTTCGGTAGCGGCCCGCAGCTCGTCGAGGCGCTCTTCGCCGGCGAAGTCGACGTCGCGTACCTCGGCCCGAGCCCGGCGATGAACGCGTTCGTCCGTTCGGATGGCCGCGCTCTCCAGCTCCTCGCCGGCAGCGCCACCGGCGGCTCGCGTTTCGTGGTCCGGCGGGACTCGGGGATCTCGGCGCCCCCCGATCTCCGTGGCAAGCGCATCGGCGTCCCGCAGATCGGCAACACCCAAGACGTCGCGATGCGCGCGTGGCTCGTGACGCAGGGCCTCGGCTCCGCCGATCGCGGCGGCGACGTCGCGGTCTTCCCCCTCGCCAACGCGGACATCTTGGGCCTCGTGCAGCGGAAGGAGCTCGATGGAGCCTGGGTCCCCGAGCCCTGGGCGGCCCGCCTCATCGCCGAGGCCGACTGTCACACCCTCCTCGACGAGTCCGTCGAGAGTCCAAAGCGCCCCGTCACGGTGCTCGCGGCGCGACGCGCCTTCGCCGCGGCCCAGCCCGACCTCGTCCGGGCCTTCGTCGCTGCGCATCGAAGCGAGACGACATGGCATCAGACTCATCCGGACGCCGCGAGGCAGGCCGTCGGGGACGCCGTCTTCGAGCTGGTGGGTAAGCGGCTCCCGTCGCCCGTCCTCGCCGACGCCTTCGCTCACGTCGTGCCGACCGCGGAGCTCCACTTGGACGAGCTGCAGCGACTCGCCCGCGCCGCGTTCGACATCGGTTATCTGCCGAAAGCCGAGATTTCTGGCATGGTCCTCACCCCGTGACGCGCGACGCCGAGCTCCACCACCCATGAAGCCCATCACCATCGAAGGCGTCGAGAAGCGCTTTGGCGAGAGGCTCGTTCTCGACGCCATCGATCTCACGATTACGCCCGGTGAGTTCGTCTGCATCGTCGGTCCGTCCGGCTGCGGCAAGTCGACCCTTCTGAACGTCGTGGCCGGGCTCGAGTCCGCGAGCTCCGGGCGTGTATTGGTCGATGGTCAGCCCGTGACAGGGCCTGGACCCGACCGCACGGTGATGTTTCAGGAGGCGACGCTCTTCCCGTGGCTCACGGTCCTCGAGAACGTCTGCTTCCCGCTCACGCTCTCCGGGGTCTCGGCCCTGGACGCTCGGGCCCGGGCTATGGACATGCTCCGGCTCGTTCATTTGTCGCGATTCGCGAGCTCTCGGCCGCACGAGCTCTCGGGCGGCATGCGTCAACGAGTGGCGCTCGCCCGGGCGCTGGTCGGCCGGCCCGGCGTGTTGCTCATGGACGAGCCCTTCGCGGCCCTCGACGCCCAGACCCGTGACGCCATGCACATCGAAGTGCAGCGCCTCTGGCTCGAGTTCAAGCCCACCGTGCTCTTCGTGACCCACAACGTGCGCGAGGCCGTCGAGCTCGGTGACCGGGTCGCTATCCTCGAGACCTTGCCCGGCCGCCTGAAGGAGGTCATCGAGGTCCGTCTGCCGCGTCCGCGCGATCCCAACGATCGCGACGTCAACATCTTGAGCGCCCGCGTGAACCGCGCGCTCAAGGACGAGATCGACAAAGTCATGGCCCTCGAACGCGACCCGGACAAGACCGGACCGGGCATTCCGCCTCGCGGCGCGGGAGGGCACATCTGATGGCGCTCTTCTTGAAACGAGTCGCGTTCATCGCGGCGCTCATCGTCGCGTGGGACCTCGTAGTCCGACTCGGCGAGATTCCGACCTACGTCTTCCCGTCGCCTCTCGAGGTCGGAAAGAACCTCTGGACGAACCTCGCCAGCGGTTCGTTGCCGCTCGCCATCCTCATCTCCATGAAGCGGCTCTTCATCGGCTATGGCCTCTCGGTGCTCGCGGGCGTCCCGCTGGGGATCGCGCTCGGGCGTATCCCGGCGCTCTCCTGGAGTGTCGGGACGCTCATCGTCGGCCTCCAGGCCCTGCCGTCGATCTGCTGGTTGCCGCTCGCGCTTCTCTGGTTCGGCCTCTCGGAGAACGCCATCCTCTTCGTCGTGCTCCTGGGCGCGCTGATGAGCATCGTCACCGCGACCGAAGACGCGATCCGAACCGTACCGCCGAACACGCTCCGCGCGGCTCGCATGATGGGCGCCCGTGGGCACGTCCTCTACTTCCGCGTCCTGTTGCCGGCGGCCTTTCCGGGCATCCTCACCGGGCTGAAGCTCGGCTGGATCTTCGCCTGGCGCGCGCTGATGGCGGGCGAACTGCTCTTCGTCGCCGGGGGGATTGGGCAATATCTCCACACCGGTCGGGAGCTCAACGACATGGCGCAAGTCCTGGCCGCGATGGTCTCCATCATCGCGCTCGGGCTCGCCTTCGACCGTCTCATCCTCGGTCGCATCGAAAGTCAGGTCCGCGCACGCTGGGGCCTCGACCGAAGCTGAGCCGCAAGGCCAGCCACGTCACCAGCGCCACGGTCATTCAGGGAGCAGGAAATCCATGGGCCACATCTCACCAAGCGTCTTCGACTGCGTCGGCGCCACGCCGCTCGTCCGACTCTCGCGCGTCGGCACCGAGTCGCCCCGCGCCGAAGTCTGCATGAAGCTGGAGATGAAGAACCCCGGCGGGTCGATCAAGGACCGGCCAGCCCGCGCGATGATTCTCGGCGCCGAAGCCCGCGGCGAGCTCGTCCCCGGCTCGGTCATCATCGAAGCCACATCGGGCAACACCGGGGTCTCGCTCGCCATGCTGGCCGCCGTGCGGGGATACCGCTGTATCGTGGTCATGCCGGAGGACATGAGCCTCGAGCGCCGCTACCTCCTCCGGGCTTATGGGGCCGAGGTCGAGCTCACGCCCAAGAGCCGCGGGATGCGCGGCGCGGTCGAGCGTGCTCAACAGCTCCACGCGGCGCTCCCCAAGGCCATGCTCGTGCGGCAGTTCGAGAACCCCGACAACCTCGACGCCCACGCGACCACGACCGCGGACGAGCTCTGGGAGCAGACGGACGGCCGCATCGACGTCCTCGTCGCCGGCGTCGGGACGGGTGGCACGATCACGGGCACCGCGCGCGCGCTCCGGAAGCGCCTCCCGACGCTGCGTGTCGTCGCGGTCGAGCCTGCCAAAGCCGCCGCGCTCGCGGGGCGGCCCTTCGCCCCCCACGCGATTCAGGGCATCGGCGCGGGCTTCGTCTCCTCGCTCGTCGACCTCACGCTCATCGACGAAGCCGTGACCGTGGAGGACGACGACGCCCTCGAACACGCGGCCCTCCTCGCTCGAACTGAAGGCATCCTGGGCGGCCCCAGCTCAGGCGCCAACCTCTACGTCGCGCTCGCGGAGGCCCGTCGTCTCGGCCCGGACGCCCGCGTCGTGACCTTCGCGTGTGATACCGGCGAGCGTTATCTGCTCTGACGTGCACTTCCGGCTTCGGGCTTGACTCGATTCCGCGCAGCCGGCACCGTGCCGCGAACTCTCAGACTCCGAGGAGACTCCAGTGAACGAACAACTCGAAGCGCTGTACAGCGCGGCCCTCGAACTCGCGCAACAGGCGCTCGAAGAAGAGGGGGAGTTTCCGCCCTTCGCGCTCGTGCAGGCGGAGGACGACGAGATCGAGATCGTCGAACTCGAAGACGGCGACGACGTGAACAGTGTTGATGAAGCCGTCGAAGTGCTCACCCGCCGCGTGCGCGAGCGCCTCGCTGCCGAGCCCCCCGTTCGCGCGGCGGCGCTCTGCACCGACGTGGCCCTCGAGGGCCGCCCCGATGAGCCCGACGCCGTCAGCGACGCCATCTGCGCTCACCTCGAGCTCAAGGGCGGCGAGACCATCGACGTCCTCATGCCCTACGTCCTCACCGATCCCGACGAGTCCGAAGGCGAAGACGCCGTCGGTGAGCTCGAGTTCGAGGAGCCCTTCGCCGTCGAGGCCGAGGGATACCTCTTCCCGAAGCAATAGGCCGATGGGCGCGGCGGGCCGTCGGGCACGCCGCGCCGCTCAGGACGGGCCCGCGATGGCCGGTCCCGAAGGCGGCCCAGCAGCCGCACACCGCCGGTAACGCCAGACCCCAGCCACTGCCGAGCCGTCCTTCCCTCGCACAGGTGGGGTCAATAGACCTGGCAAGATTATTGCTAAGGCGCCCCGCACCTCAACCGTGGGTCCCCGGACGCCACGCTCAGGAGAAGCCCATGCGTCGCCTCTTCGCTCCCGCGCTCGCCGCTCTCGCCACGGCCTGTGGCGCCGCCGACCCCTCCGTCGTCACCTCGACCACCGAACCCGAAGGGGGCACGCCGGTCACCGGCAAGGCCGACTCGAGCGCCGAGGCCGTATTCCTCGACTTCGAGTTCGACGCCTCATTCCTGGCGTCCGGATGCTGGAACCCGGAAGGGCAGATCGAAGACCATCTGCTCTTCACGATCGGGCACTTCAACGGGGAAGGTGGGGTCGGCCGCATCGACCGCCTCTCGCTCACGAACGTGGATGCCAAATCGGAATCGGGTGGATGCCGCATCAGCTACCACGGCCGCATGCCGGTCGCGTGGCCGAAGAGCCGCGCCGTTCCGAAGACCTACGTGCTCAACCTGCCGAGCGACATGACCTATGCGGCCAAGGACGCCTTCGCCAAGAAGTACACGCGCTGCCTCGACCCGCACGCCCACGACGTGACGACCGGTAGCTACTGGTACTACTACCGGCCGAATGAGAGCGGCTGCAAGCTCGAGGACGCCGACGTCGTCCGCGCTGAGGCGAAGGTCTTCCCGAGCGCCATTCAGACGACCGGCAAGTACCCGGAGTTCCACCAGGTCTGGGAGGACGGTCGCTTCGAGGTCGTCGCGATCTTCGGCAAGTACGAAGACGGGGCCACCAGCGGCGACGCCGGCATCGACGCGTACGACCGCTTCTCGCAGCTGGTCAAGCAGGTCGCGACCAAGTTCGATCCGGCCTTCTCGATGGAGCCGGCGAACCTCCCCTTCAAGCCGGGCGTCCAGAGCCCCGCCTTCTCGATCACGGCCAACCTCCCGGGTAACCGCGTCCTGCAGGTCAAGGCCTTCCTGGTCGACAACGTGCAGCAAGCGCCGGAGTCCTTCTGGGACCAGTACGAGGCCCTCACGCCGTCGGCCGACTTCATCGTCTACAACGGCCACGCCGGGCTCGGCGCCAACGTGCGCAAGCTCGCCGCGAAGGGCAAGTGGGTGACCGGTCAGTATGCCATCGTGTTCATGAACGGCTGTGACACCTACGCCTACGTCGACGACGCTCTCGCTCAGGCCCACGCCGCCGTGAACCCGAACGATCCCGAGGGCACTCTTCACCTCGACCTCGTCGCCAACGCGATGCCGTCGTTCTTCTCCAGCATGTCGTCGGCCACCATGGCTATCGTGAACGGGCTGCTCGAGTGGGAGCGCCCGAAGACCTTTGAGCAGATCTTCCAGAACGTCGATGACTCCGAGGTCGTCCTCGTGACGGGCGAACACGACAACGTCTTCGTCCCGGGCTACACCGAGGACGCGCCGCCGGTGACGCCGGTCGCGTGGAGCGGCCTCGACGAGAAGGGCTCGGTCAAGAAGGGCGAGTCGGTCCACTTCGAGACCCCGGTTCTTGAGGCTGGCCGCTACGAGTTCGTGATGACGGGCACCGGCGACGGCGACCTCTACGCCCGCATCGGCTCGGCCCCGACCGACGCCGACTACGACTGCCGCCCGTACGCCGACGGCAGCGACGAGACCTGCGAAGTCAACCTCGGCTCGCCGGCGGCCATTCATCTGATGGTCCAGGGCTACACCGACGCCGTGTTCGAGCTCGTCGGCACCCGCATGTGATGACAGGGCAGGGGCCGCTCCTGCTGGCCCCGCTCTCCGCTCCCTCTCTTCCTTCTCCCCTCTACATCTAGTCGCGTCCAACGCGCCGGTCGCGTCCGCCGCACGCCATTGCGTGGCGGTCGACGGTGGCGTGTGACCGCTCTCCGGCAGAGCCTCGCGCCAAGACGCCAACGCGCCAAGGGGGAGGGCCCGTCGAGACGACGTGACGCCCCGGCTCGACGAGAAAGGTCCCGCGACGCGGGCCCAGCACTGATTTCATATTGAGAGAAGAGGGCGGACGGCGCCCCCTGGATTACTCGCCGCGGTCGTCGAAGACTAGGTCGCCGCCGAGGTCCTCGGCGAGCGTGGTCTCACGGAGCTTCTCGAGCCCCATGACCTCAACCTGGCGAATGCGCTCGCGCGTGAGGTTCAGGATCTCACCGACCTCTTCGAGGGTCACGCCACCGCGGTCAGCGATGTCGAGCGCGCACGTCTCCCGCATCTCCCAGACCGGGACGTCCGGAAAATTCAGCTTGATGCTGCCCGTGTCGGGATTCACGTCCAGATAGAGGTGATGTTTGCAGGCGACGAAAGGACACGGCCGCGGTCCGCTGATGCACTCGACGCGAGACTTCGGACGATCGTAGCCGATCATGTCGGCGAGCTCGATCCCGTCCTGAATCTCCTGCCGAGTCAGACGCTTGAGCGCGATCGTCTTCGACCGGCGGCGGCCCTTTCGGCGGTCCCCATCGTCTTCGACATCGGCGACCGGCACGGCAGCTTCACCGGACCGGGCGTCGTGCGGAAGCTCGCGCGCCGCCGCGCCGTCGCGTGACTCCGTCGGACCTCCCTCGGAAGAGCGCTGTCGTGCCACCGCTTTCATCTCCCCGAACCTCCCCGATCCCCCGACCCCATCGAAGGGGCCCGAGCTGGTGACTCCGGACCGCATCCGTCATAGCAGATACAGCCTTCGTCTGCCGCCACCTCCGGCACGAAAATTCGTGCGTTCCGGAAGGAGGCTTGAACATGGACCTAACGCCCTAGCTCACGCTCGATTTCGTCGTCGGTCAAGAAAACCGATCAGAAAGGTCGCGGGAAGGTCTCGCGCGACCAGTCGGGTGGTGGGTCTTCCGTGATCGCGCCGACGCAAGGTCGACGAGAACACCGGTACCCCAACCAGATACCGGCTCCGACGGACGCCGGAGCGGGCGGAACATAGGGGGCAGACGCGATCCCGTCAACGGTGACCTTCGGTGTCATCGATTTCGGCGCTGATTCGGGGCGCCGGAAGCCCCAAGCGCACGCACCTTGGGGTGCACCGGTGATGAGCCCGGCCTCGAACCAAAGTCCTTAAGGCGCGGCGCGGCGCTTCGAAAGTCCTCTCCGAAGTATCGTGTCTCCCGGCCGACTTGGCGGGCACACCGGACGCACTCGAGTGGGGGTGCCGGGTGGGAGGGAGCTCCGACGCGCTCGACGACAGGGGATGGTCATGTTCAACGTCAAAGTGAGCCTTCTGTATTTTCTGCTCATCGTGCTCGGTGTCGTCGCCGTCAGCCACCACGTCGGCCAAGGTCGCGACGAAGCCGGGCGGCTCGCCGAGGCGTCACTTGAGGCCATGCCCCCGATGGTCTCCGCCAATCAGCGGCTCCGGGAGCAGCGGCTCGTCGAGGTCGCACGGACCCTCGCTGCGTCTGCCGTCTCGAACGCGCTCGCGAAGGTGCGTGCCGGCGACACGAAAGGGGCGTCGGCGGTCCTGACGGACGCTTTGAAGCGCGCCGAGGCCGACGTCGATCCGGAGTTCGCGCGTCATCAGCCCGACTTCGTCGTCCTCTATGGGGCGAGTGGCAAGGCGCTCGCCGCCTCCGCAGGGGCGCCGGACTCAGCGACGGCCGACTCCCGGCGAGTGCGGTCCCCGGAGGAGGGCGTTACGCTCGATGTCTACACCGGCGCCCACGGGGCCGCCGATGCGGACAAGGCGACCTGGCTCGCGGCCGTCATCTCGGTCGCAGGCAACGAGGCGTCTCCCGGCGCCGAGGCGGGCACCCTCCTCGTCGGACGCCGGATCGACGCCGATCTCGCCGCGTCAGACCGAGTGCTCTTCGATCGCGACGTGACCTACGTCCATGATCAGCGCGTCGTGGCCTCCACTCTGGCTGGCGCCGACCACCGTATCGTCGTAGCGAGCGGGGCCAATGGGCTCGGCGGCGACGACGCCGTGCGCCACCTCATCAGCAGCCCCGACTGGCTCGCCGTCAGCGTCCCCTTCCGCGCCAATGACGCTGCGAGCGCCATCGCCTATGGCCCTGGGTACGGGAAGGTGCGAATCGTCCTCGCGACTCCGCGCGAGCGCTGGGAAGGCCACTTCGCGGTCCTCCAGCGCCTCGTGCCCCTGGTCGGCGGCGGCCTCTTCGTCCTCGGCGTCTTCCTCTTCTGGGCGCTCATTCGTAATCACACCCGGTCCTACGAGCAGATCGACGCTGGGATCCACGAGGTCATCTCCGGGAACTTCGACTTCCAGTTCCCGGTGGACTACAGCGAGGATCTCCCGAACCAGATGGCGCAGAACCTGAACTTGATGCTGGCCGTCATGACGGGGCGCCCACTGGCGGACGACGCGGCGCTCGGCAGCGCCCGGACCCCGCCCGCGTCGCCCGGTACCGGAGCGTCAGCAGGCTCGTCAGGGCGCGGCGCAGCGTCCTCGACCGCAGGCGCTCCCGTCGCGGCGATGGCGCTCACGGCGGGGGGCATCGCCGACTTCGAGATCGTGCGCGAGCCCGAAGCGGTCAGTGCGGACATCCTGAGTGAGCCAACCGAGCAGTACCTGAAGCGCCTCTACGAGGAGTGGCGTCGCGTGGCGAAGGCCGAGGTGATGCCCTACGTCCGCTTCGTGGAGCAGCTCGTGCGCACGGAGCGCCGCTTGAAGCAGAGCCTCGCGTGCCGCCACGTTCGTTTCCGAACGGAGACGCGGGGCGAGAAGGTGATGCTCGTCCCCCTCGCGGTCATGTGATCGCGACGAGGACGCGGCGCCCGCTCACGCGGTGACGAGAGCGAGGATCGCGTCGGCGGCTTCGGTCGTCGTGGCCTGACCCCCGAGGTCACGCGTGAGCGCGGCCCCTGAGCCGATGGCCGCTTGTACCGCGTGATCGATACGGTCCGCGGCCACTTTGGCGCTCTCGTCGCCGTGCCGATCCCCGAGCCATCGAAGCAACATCGCCGCCGACATGATGGCGGCGGCGGGGTTGGCGGCGTTCTTCCCGGCGATGTCCGGGGCCGACCCGTGGATGGGCTCGAACATCGCGTGATGGTCCCCGATGTTGCCGCTCGCGGCCATCCCCATGCCGCCCTGCAGGAAGGCCGCGAGGTCGGTCACGATGTCGCCCGGGAGATTCGGGGCGACCACCACATCGAAGCGCTCCGGGCGGCTCACGAGCGCGACCGTGAACGCGTCGACGTACCCGTAGTCGCACTCGATCTCCGGGAAGTCGCGCGAGACCTCCCGGAAGACGTCGCGGAAGAAGCGATGAGCCCGGATGACGTTGCTCTTGTCCACGCAGGTCACTCGGCGTTTGCCATCGGAAGGGGCCCCGTTTCGGCGCATCGCGAGCTCGAACGCCCGGCGCACGATCCGTTCGGCGCCGCGCCGCGTGACGATGGTCGGCGATACGACCAGCTCGACCTCGCCACCGCGTTCGAGCCGAAACTCGCCGGGGGCGTAGGCGCCTTCCGTGTTCTCGCGGAAGAACACGCTGTCGACGGTCTCGGGGGTCCACACCGCCCGAAAGCGGCCCGAGATGTTGTGGGTGACCCCGGGGAAGAGCTTGACCGGGCGCATGTTGGCGTAGAGGTCGAGCTTGGTCCGCAACCCGATGACCTGTTCGTAGCCAGCGAGCTCCCCATCGGCCCGTCTCACCGGCTGGCCGTTCGGCAGGACGTGGCCGATGGCCCCGAGCAGGATCGCGTCGGCCGCTTTGCAGCGCTCGAAGGAGCCGTCCGGCCACTCCTGACCGTGGGCGACATAGTAGGAACCGGCACACGGGATGACGGTCGTGTTCAGCCGAACCAGTCCGAACGACTCGACGCGGGCGAGCACGCGGAGCGCTTCGCCAGTGACCTCGGGACCGACGCCGTCGCCGGGCAGGACCGCGATCTCGTAACTCTTCAAGGTGCTCTCCAGTGTCTCCAGGGTTCGCCCCGCCGGCTTCGCCGTGTCCGGCTCGCCCCGCAGGTGAGCGCCGGTTTTCGTCCCATCCGGGCCGTCATGCAAGCGCCACGCGACGCCTCCCGGTCGCGCGCCCGCCGAGAGGTCGGGGCATCGCCGTCAAATTCGCCTGGATTGCCGATTGCGACGTCGTTTCTGCTTTGACACCCCCCGCGTCTGCGCGTAAGGTCCCGCGCCTGATTGCGGGCGCCCGTGGTGGGCGCTGCGTGATCACACGCGGTTCTCGCGCTCGTCAATGCGCGACCGCGACTACAACAGCCGTCCATTCCGGCTCCGCCGAGATGGCCGCAAAGGTTCCCGCTCAGTGACTCGAAACCCCAACCAGCTCAAGCAACTGCCCGACCTCGACGCCGAAGACTTCGGCAAGCTCCTCGAGGACTTCCTCCAATCCGATGCGATCCGCGAAGGCGAGATCTACACCGGCAAGGTGCTCGAAGTCGGCAAGGATTTCGTGACCGTCGACATCGGTTACAAGTCCGAAGGCCAGATCCCCCTCGACGAGTTCATCGGTGCAGACGGGCAGGTCGGCGTCAACGTCGGCGACAAGATAGACGTCTACCTCGAGCGCCGCGAGAACGACAACGGCCTCGTCGAGCTGAGCAAGGAGAAGGCCGACAAGCTGAAGATCTGGGACCAGATCTCCGAAGCTTGCGAGCGCGACGACCTCGTCGAAGGTGCCATCACGGGTCGCGTCAAGGGCGGCCTCACGGTCGACATCGGCGTCAAGGCGTTCCTCCCCGGCTCGCAGGTCGACCTGCGCCCGGTCCGGAACCTGGACCAGTACATCGGCAAGACCTTCAAGTTCAAGGTCATCAAGTTCAACAAGAAGCGCGGCAACATCGTCCTGTCGCGCCGCGCCCTCCTCGAGAAGGAGCGCGAAGACCTGAAGCGCCAGACCCTGGACAAGCTCAAGGTCGGCATGATCGTGGACGGTATCGTCAAGAACATCACCGAGTACGGCTGCTTCGTCGACCTCGGTGGCATCGACGGCCTCCTCCACATCACGGACATGAGCTGGGGTCGCGTCAACCACCCGAGCGAGATGTTCGAGGTCGGCGACGAGCTCAAGGTCAAGGTCCTCAAGTACGACCCGGATTCCGAGCGCGTCTCCCTCAGCCTCAAGCACATCACCGATGACCCGTGGGCGACCGTCGACCGCAAGTACCAGCCCGGCCAGCGCGTCGAGGGCAAGGTCGTCAGCATCGCCGAATACGGCGCGTTCGTGGAGATCGAAGAGGGCGTCGAGGGCCTCATCCACGTCAGCGAGATGTCGTGGACCAAGCGGGTCAAGCACCCGTCCAAGGTCCTCAGCATCGACGACAAGATCGAAGCGATCATCCTCGACATCGATCTCAAGAACAAGCGCATCAGCCTCGGCATGAAGCAGATCGAGGTCAACCCCTGGACGCTGCTGGCGGACCGTTACCCGGTCGGCTCGCACATCCGGGCGCGCGTCCGCAACGTCACCAACTTCGGTGTCTTCGTCGGCATCGAAGAGGGCATCGACGGCCTCATCCACGTCTCCGACCTCACCTGGTCGGGCAAGATCAAGGACCCGCGCGAGGTCTACCAGAAGGGCGACGAGATCGACGCCGTCGTGCTCAACATCGACGTCGAGAACGAGCGCTTCAGCCTCGGTGTCAAGCAGCTCGGCGCCGACCCGTGGGATCACGTCGAGCACCGCTACCCGATCGGCCAGGTCATCGAGGGCAAGGTCACGAAGATCCTCGACTTCGGCGCCATCGTCGAGATCGAAGAGGACGTCGAGGGCCTCGTGCACATCTCCGAGATCAGCCAGGAGAAGGTCGACGCGGTCACGAAGGTGCTCCGCGAGGGCCAGAACGTGCGCGCCAAGGTCATCAGCCTCATCCCGGACGAGCGCAAGATCGGTCTCTCGATCAAGCGTCTCCAGGAGTACGAGGCCACGGCCGACTACAACGAGTTCGTCCAGAAGCAGGGCGCACGCAAGACCACGATCGGCGACCTCATCCGCGAGAAGCTCGATGTGGCCGCGCTGCCCTCTGGCAAGCGCTCTGAGCCGATCGTCGTCCCGGACTTCCACGTCCAGCGCGACGACGACTAATCTGCCAGCGCCGGTCACGGGACTCCGTGACCGGCGATCTCCCGCCCCTCGCTCCCTCGTCAACCCGTCCGTCGCGTGCCGAGCACGCCCCGATTCGCGCGACAGCGTGACCGCGTTATGCTGCGCCTTCTCTACCTCGGGGGCCGGTCCATGCGTCACGTCACCTCACCCGTCATCGGCCTCCTCGGCGTCTTCTGGGCGGCGAGCCTCAATGGATGTTCTGCGACTCGCACCCGCTTCCCAGAGGCGGCCGGCCCGGACGTCGCTAGCGTTCTCTCGGACGTAACGACACCTTTCGATGTGGCCGAGGTCACTCCGCCCGCGGACGTCGAGGCTCTCCCGGACACCCCTGACACCCCTGACATTCCTGACGCCACCGACGTCCCGAGCGGGCCGGCCTGCACCGCGGTCGAGCCTTCGGGCACCACGGCCGGCTTCGCTCGCGGCGTCACCTATGAAGTCTTCGTCCGGAGCTTTCAGGACTCGAACGGCGATGGAATCGGCGACCTGCAGGGCCTCACGAGCCGGCTCGACTACCTGAACGACGGCGATCCAGCTTCGGGCTCCGATCTCGGCGTCGACCGCCTCTGGCTCATGCCCATCAGCCCGAGCCCGAGCTACCACGGCTACGACGTCACCGATTATGGGACCGTGAACCCCGAGTACGGCACCGAGGCCGACTTCGACGTCTTGGTCGACGAGGCAGGTAAACGCGGCATCGAGATCGTGCTCGACCTCGTGCTCAACCACACATCAACCAAGCACCCGTGGTTCGTAAAAGGCAAACGGGGGGACCCCTTCGAAGAGCGCTACGTCTGGCGCACGGAGCACCCCACCGGCTGGGGGCAGCCGTGGGAGCCCGCCGCCAACGTGTGGCACGCGCTCGGCGACCGCTACTACTACGGACTCTTCTGGGAGGGCATGCCCGACCTCAACTACGGCAGCGCGGCCGTCGCCGATGACATGATCGGCTACGCCCGGGCTTGGGCCGCGCGCGGCGTCCGAGGGTTCCGTCTCGACGCGGCTCGGTACCTCGTCGAGAACGGGCCCGGTGACGCGCAGGCCGACCAGCCGGAGACCCACGCCTTCTGGCGTCGCCTCCGGAGCGAGCTCGGCGAGGACGTACTCCTCCTCGGGGAGGCCTGGACCGCGCTCCCTGTCACCCGGACCTACTTCGGGGCCGGTGACGAGCTCCAGCAGGTCTTCGCCTTCGACCGGGCGATCGCCTTGCGTGACGGGCTCCGACTCGGCTCGGCGGGCGCGTTCACCACGAGCCTCTGCGACGAGGTCTCCGTGCCATCACCCGGCGGATTTGCCAGCTTCGTCCAGAACCACGACCTCGATCGGCTCCCCACCGTGCTCAGCGGCCTTACTCCGGCCGCCCGCGACGCAAGGCTCAGGCTCGCTGCGACGCTCCTCCTGATGCTCCCCGGCAGCCCGACGCTCTACTACGGCGAAGAGCTCGGGCTCCCGAACGGCTCGGCGTCCGGCGACCTCGGCAAGCGCCTCCCGATGCGGTGGGACGACGGCCCGACTCACGGCTTCACGACGGCATCGAGCGCGTGGATGGCGGACACCGCGGATCCGTCGGTGCGTGACGTAGCGGCACAGTTGGCCGATGAGGCCTCGCTCCTCGCTCATTATCGCGAGCTGCTGACCCTTCGCCGCGAACGGCCGTCCTTGCGGGAAGGGGCCTTCCGTCGCCTCGACGTGTCGAGCACGGGAGCGTCGGTGCTGGCCTTCGAGCGTCGCCGCGGCGACGAAACGACGGTCATCGTCGCGAACTTCGGGACCGCGGAGGCCCAGGACGTCGTCGTCGCCGTGGGCGCCCAGGATGGGGCGAATGCCCCGGCCCCTACGCCGCTCCTCGGTTCCCCAGCGGCAGGGCTCGAATCGGAAGCGCTGACGGTCGCGGTGATACCGGCCGGGGCGGCCGTGCTCTACGCGCTGTCACCGTGACGTGAGTTCACAGGTGGCGTGGCCGACGGTCACAGGCGACCGGCGACCCGCGTCGCGGGTGACGTCAGCGGGCGCGGGTGGTGAGCCGGGAAAGACCTGACCACGTTGGGTCTCAAGGGTCCGAAACAAAAGGTAATTGACTCCGTAGCGGTGTGCGTCGAGCGCGGTCCGTGAGGCTTCGACGCCCCCGGCGCCCCGAAATTCACCGGAGGGGCCGGGGGTGGCACGGCGCTTGTAAGGCCGGCCGTCGAGTTCGACCACGAAAACGACCGCCAGGGCGAGGTCCCGATGCGACGACTCCTGCTCTTGACCCTCCTCTCTGCCGTCCCCGCCTTCGCCGCGGCTCCGCCCGCGGAAGAGACTCGTCGCGATCCGGCGCGTGCCGACGCCGCCGAACCCGCCATCGAGCTGCACGCCAAAGGCGACGTACTCACCTACACCTACGATCTGGCGCCCATCTTCGACGCGGCCCTCTGGAAGGTGCTCGAAGACAACGGGTATTCCGAGATTCTGATCCAGGTCAGCGTCGTCGACGCCGGGCAGGCGGTGCGGCTGAAGCAACACCATCGCCTCGAGGTCACGCTGCTCGGCGAAGGCAAGGTACAGCTCACGTCGGGGCCGGGCCGGGCGACCACGTACCCGAGCCGGGAGGCCATGTTGAAGGCGCTCCGTGCGGTCCCCGGGAAGCCGATCGCCGCGACGGAATTTAGCGGCGACCAGGGTTATCTCGACATGCTCGTGCTCGTGAACCCCGTCCAAGTCTTCGACTACCCTGCGGGTCCGCGTGACGACGGGGTCGCCGTCGGCGAGCGCACGGTCTACGATCGGCGAGCCGCGGCACGTTCGCGCCCCATCGCCCAGCCCTGATTCGCTGTCGCTCTGGCGATTGCGGCGCCGCTACTCCACCTGGAGCAGGACTGCGCCACTCGCGACTCCGACGGTCGGACCACCGGCCACGTCCGGCCGAGTACGCCTGCCGGCTGAGTACCCCATCCACCTCGACGAGTTCCGACGGGGCCGCACCTTGACGCCGCCGATCCGCGACCCCTATAACCCCCCGCACGACTGACCCCGCCGCGCCGCGCGCGGCCCAGCTGTGGAGGATGAGCGAATGCGTCCCGGTGAGATCCAGCCGACCACCCGCCGCGGACCGCTCTATGCGGTCCCCGTGTTCATGGCCATCGGGATCGGGCTAGCCGCCTATCTCGCAATCGTGAAGCTGAGCGACCTGTATATCGTGGACTTCAAGTCCTCGTGCACCCAGAGCCAGACCGTCGACTGCACCGCCGTCCAGAAGAGCGACTACTCGACGGTCCTGGGCGTGCCGCTGTCCATTTGGGCCATCGGCACTTACCTCGCCATGATCGCGCTCGGCTGGCTCGGCCTTCGGAACGATCCCAAGGAAGACCCGGAGAACCCCGGCCATGCGGTGCTTGCCACCGATCTGCTGCTCTTGGTCTCGGGGCTCACGACTCTCTTCTCGGTCTATCTCGTGTGGATCCAGAAGACGAAGATCGGCGCTAGCTGCCCGTTCTGCTACGGCATGTACGCGGCCCAAGCGGGCGTCTTCGTCGCCGCATTCTTCGCGTCACCGAACCGTCTCCGCGGGCTCGCCTCCGGTCTGAGCGCGATCTCGGCTCCGAAGGTCGTGTTCCCCGCGCTCGTCGCGTTCGCCGTTGGCACCGGCGGCGCTCTCCTTTGGTACGTCCGCGAGGAGGTGCGCCTCTACCACCAGGGGTCCGAGCAGGCCATCAGCAGCGTCCGCGACCTGATGGACGAGAAGAAGTACACCGAGGCCATCGAAGCGCTCGGCAAGCTGACCGACCGTCGCGACGACTACGGCCAGAAGGCGCGCCGTCTCCTCGACACCGCGTTCTCCGCGCAGCTCGCGAGTGACGGCGTGGACTTCGGTTCGGTCCCGGCCGTGGCGGCCGCCGCCGCGCCCGTCGAGGCCGCACCCGTGGGCAACGGAGGAACCGCCGTGTCGCCCGCCGCAGCGAATGCAGTGGCACCCGCCGCCGCACCCGCGGCCGCCGTCGTCGCGGCGCCGTCCCCGCGCCCCCCGTCCGGAAACCCGGCGGTCGGCAAAGCGAGTGGCAAGCTGACCGACCTCGGCTGGAGCGTCTTCGAATCGCCGATTACCGTGGACGACTTCGTGCACGGAAACCCCGACGCCCCCGTCACGATCATCGAGTTCGCCGACTTCGAGTGCGGTTACTGCAAGATGCTCTCGGAGAATCTGAAGACCGTCCGCACCAAGTGGCACGACCAAGTTCGTTTTGTCTTCAAGTTCTACCCGATGGACGGCTCCTGCAACCCGCGTATGGGCGGGGAGCGTATGCACCCGGAGGCGTGCATCGCTGCGCGCGCCGCGTACTGCGCCGGTAAGCAGGGCAAGTTCTGGGAGGCCCACGACAAGCTCTTCACGATGCAGAAGTCCAATCAGGAAGAGAAGTTACTCGGGTACATGACCGAGCTCGGCGTCGAGCCGGACGCTTGGAAGACCTGCTTCAACTCGCCCGCGCCACTGCAGCGCATCACCAACGACATCCGGGTCGCCGCGATGGCCGGCATCAACGGCACGCCGCGCATGTACATCAACAACCGCCTCGTCAGCGGCGCGTCGTCCGTCTCGATCATCGAGTACTACATCCAGAAGGCGCTCGAAGCGCCTCCGGCCGCTGCCGGTGTGGCCGCCGCCCCAGTCGCCGCCGTACCCACGGACGCGTCTCCGATGGTGGAAGTCAGCACCACCAAGGGCAAGGTCTTCGTCGACCGCTACGAAGCGTCGATCGATCAGGCCGGCAAGGCAGTCAGTCTGCCGAACGTACGTTCGGGCCAGACGAGCTGGTTCGAAGCCAAAGCGGCCTGCGAGAAGGCCGGAAAGCGCCTCTGCTCCGAAGAGGAGTGGGCGTCGGCGTGTACCGGGACCGCCGCGGTCGACGACAACGCCAATGGTTGGTTCAACGACGATACGATCGAGGGCAACCGCTACCCCTACGGAGCCTTCTACGAGGCCGGGTTCTGCCACGACGATCAGGAGACCCTGACCGGGGGCCCGGTGAACACCGGCTCCAAGACTCAGTGCGTGACCAAGGCTGGCATCTTCGACCTCGCGGGGAACCTCTCCGAGTGGATCGAGAACGACCAAGAGCGGGCGTCGCTCGTCGGCGGCAACTTCGGTACGGGCGAAGGTGCGGCGTGTAATCAACGCGGCACCATGTTCGGACCGGGCCTCCGAAACAACACCACGGGGTTCCGCTGCTGCGCGGACACGATGGTGCCGAACGCCAGCTCGGACTCAGCCGCCCTCGCGGCGGCGCCGGGGGACTTGCTCGGCAAGCCGGTGCCGGAGTTCTCGATCAAGGCTTCCGACGGCACGGACGTAAACGCCGGCACTTGGAAGGGCAAGGTCAGCTACATCACCTTCTTCGCGTCCTGGTGTGGCAGCTGCAAGCGGGAGCTCCCGGAGGTCGCCAAGTGGCAGACCGAGCTCGAAGCCAAGGGCTTTCAAGTCGTGGCCATCGGCGTCGACCAGGCTCAGGCTCAGAGTGAGAACTTCGTGAAGCAACACGCGCCGGACGCGACGTTCAAGGTCGCGCTCGACCCAGATGCCACGGCGATGACGCAGTTCGACATCGCCGCGATGCCGACCTCCTTCATCGTCGACAAAGAAGGCGTCATCCGCCGCCGCATCGTCGGCTTCAAGTCGGACGAGGTCCCTGAGCTGAAAGCCTTCATCGAGAAGCTCTTCTGAAGTCCGGGGCCCGTCCTCAAGACAAAGGCGCCGTCCTCGCCAAGCAGATATCGAATGCGTCGGGCGAAGTGACCCGGTAGTCTAGTCCGCGCCGACTTGGTCAGCCCGGCTCCTTCATCCCTGGAACCTCACCCGGAGATCTCATGCGCCCGTCCAACACGACCTCTACGAAGTGGCTGCTCGGCACCGCCGCTCTCAGCCCACTCTTCCTCGCTGGCACCGCCTTCGCGCATGGCGGCGGCGACCATGTCCACGGGCTCTTCGACGGGCTTGCACACCCGCTGCTCGGCGTCGATCACCTACTCGCCGCCGTCGCGGCCGGGGTGCTCGCGTCGCGCAGCACGGCCGTCCCGGTGCTGAAGGCGGCCGCGTTCGGCGGTGCCGTCGCGTTCGGGCTCGGGCTCGGCCTCGTGTTCGGTGGGTCTCCGGTCGAGGTGCTCCTCGCGGCGTCCGTGTCGCTCCTCGGGCTGCTCATCGCGTCACCCCGGCTCGGGCTTGGGCCGGCCGCTGCGTCGGCGACGATCGCCTTCGGCCTGCTGCACGGACACGCCCACGGCGTGGAGATGCCTGCCTCGGCCGAGGTCGGCCTCTACACGAGCGGGATCGCGTTCACCACGACCGCCGTCGCGGTCTCCGTGGCCCTCCTGGCCACTCGCTTCGGCGCCGGCTCCACGTTGCGCGACAAGGCCACCCGGGCCGCCGGGGCGATCTTGACCGCCGCGGGTGCCGCGCTCGCGCTCGCCTGAGCCGCCATCGGAGCGCGCTCAGCGCCACCCCACTCCTCGTCTGCGGGGCGGCTTTCGTCGCTGATCCCGGGAGGGCGTACCCATGATCGTCATGAAGTTTGGCGGCACCTCGGTCGGTAACGCCGACGCGATGCGCCGCACTGCCGAGCTCATCGAGCGCGCGCGTCGTACGGGGCCGGTCGTCGTCGTCGTCTCCGCCATGAGCGGCATCACCGACAAGCTCCTCGCTATCGCCGAAGCCGCCCGCACGCGCTCCGAAGACCCCCTGTCCCTCGTAGACGCCCTGCGAGCCCACCACGAGGCCGCGTGCCGAGGGCTCGAACTCGATGAGGTCGACGACCTGCTCGCGCCCATCGACGATCTGCGCGACGTCCTCCGGGGCGTCGCCCTGCTGCGGGAGCTCACGGGCCGCAGCCGCGACTACATCGTCAGCCACGGCGAGATGTTGTCGGCCCGCATCATGGCGGCGCTCCTCACGGCGCGAGGCTTGCCCGCGAGGGCGATCGACGGCTGGGACGCGGGCATCGTGACCGACGAGAGTCACGGCGCCGCCGCGGTCCTCCCCGAGACCTGGCGTCGTATTCCCGTTTCCGTCACGGGGATCGACTCGGTGGTTCCCGTCGTGACCGGCTTTCTCGGCGGCACCGAAGACGGGGAACGCACCACCCTCGGCAGAGGCGGGTCGGACTACTCGGCCGCCATCCTCGGTCGTGGCCTCTCGGCATCCGAGATCCAGATATGGACGGACGTCAGCGGCATCCTCAGCGCCGATCCGCGGCTGGTGAAGTCCGCCGTGGTGCTGCCCGAGCTGACCTTCGAAGAGGCGGCCGAGCTCGCCTACTTCGGCGCCAAGGTCATCCACCCGAAGACCATCGAACCGGCCGTCATCGCGGGGATCCCGGTCCGCGTCCTCAACACCTTCGAGCCCGACCATCCGGGCACCCGCATCGTGCGGACGCGAACGCCCGCTGGGGGCGCCGAAGGCCGCGCCGTCGCGGCCATTACGTCCAAGAAGAAGAACCTTGTCCTCTCCCTCGAGTCGACGCGCATGCTCGCAGCCGAGGGCTGGCTCGCGACCGTCTTCGACATCCTGAAGGCGCACCGAATCTCGGTCGACACCATCGCCACGTCGGAGGTGTCGGTGTGCATGACCGCGGAAGCACGCTACGAGGCCGCGCTCGCGCGGGCCTTGCCCGAGCTTGAGCGGGTCGCACGGGCGAAGCTCACCACGGGGCGCTCGATCCTCTGCTGCGTCGGGCTCGGCATGCGCGAGCGCCCGGGCACCGCGGGCCGTATCTTCGCGGCCGTCGGCCTCGCCGGCGCCAACGTCGAGATGATCTCGATGGGCGCGAGCGCCATCAACATCACCTTCGTGGTGAAAGACGAGGAGGCTGACCGCGTGCTGTCGGCGCTCCACACGGAGCTGGTGCAGGGGCCCGCCTGACGCGCGCCGCCGAACTCACGATCTCGGTTTCGGCATCGTCTCCGCGCGAGTATGCTGCCTCCGTGAAATTCATCGCGTCGGCCTTCTCGTCCTTGGTCCTGGGACTGCTCCTGTCGTCCTGCAGCGAGTTCGTCGACCGCGTTACGGCGGACACGACGGCTGCCGACGCGGACACTTCGACCCCGAACCCCTGTGTCGGCATCGTCTGCGACGACGACGACCCCTGTACGTCGGATCGCTGCGAACCCTCGACCGGGGCGTGCAGCCACTCGCCGGTGCCCGACGGCGCCACGTGCGACGACGGCCTCTTCTGCACGGCCAAAGATGCGTGCGCCGCGGGCGCTTGCGTTGGGGCCCCAACAGCCTGCCCCGGTGACGGGACACCTTGCAGCGCGGGCGTGTGCAACGAAGAGGCGGACCGCTGCGATGCCACGCCCAAGGCCGATGGCGATGCGTGCGATGACGGCGATCCTTGTACTGTCGACGGGCAATGCGCGTCAGGTGAGTGCAGCCCGGGCGCGGCCATCCCGTGCGACGGCGGCACGACCGGCTCCTGCGAGGTGGTCGTCTGTGATCCACTACTCGGCTGCGTGTCCAAGACCGCCGACGATGGCGCGCCATGCGACGATGGCACCTACTGCACGACTGACGACACCTGTACCTCGGGGACCTGTGGCGGAACGTCCCGTGACTGTTCGGGGATCGACGAAGTCTGCCGGGTTGGCACGTGCTCCGAAGCGCTCGGCCAGTGTGTGCTCGAGGCGCAGACCGGCGTTCCTTGCGACGACGGTGTCCCTTGCACCGAGCTCGACGCCTGCGATGCAGGTACCTGCGCCGGGACGTTCCGAGACTGTTCGGACCTCGACTCGACCTGCACCAGCGGGAGCTGCCAGGAGGCGACGGGGCTCTGCATCGGCACCCCCATCGCGGAAGGCGAGACTTGCGACGACGGCAAAGCCTGCTCGATCACGTCCACCTGTAAGACCGGCGTCTGTTCGGCCGTGACCATCGTCGATTGTTCCCCTCTCGATGGCCCGTGCCGCTTCGGCGTCTGTCTCGAGGCGGCGGGTGGGAGCTGCGCGTTCGAAGCCGTCACCGACGGCGTCAGCTGCGACGACGGCGACGCGTGCACCGCCGACACGGTCTGTAGCGACGGCACGTGCCTCGGGGTCTCGAAGTCATGCGAAGGTGACACGCCGCCGTGTAATGCGGCCACGTGTGACGCACAGACCGGCGCGTGTGGCTTCGCGCCCGATCCCAGCACCAACGCACAGCCCTGTGACGATGGGCTCTTCTGCACCGTCGACGGTTCTTGCCTCGGCGGGACCTGTATCCTCTCCCCCCGGGATTGCTCCGGTGCAGCGGGCGAATGTGAAGTTGCCTCGTGTGACGAGGCCCAAGGCTGCGTGACGGCCGAAGCGCCCGACGAGGCCCCATGTTCCGACGGGCTCGCGTGTACGGTCGGCGATCAGTGTCTCGCAGGCGCGTGCATTGCGGGCCAGCCGGCGACCTGCTCGGCCTTCGACGGCCCCTGCGCGACCGGGCAATGCGACGAGGGCGCTGGCGGCTGCGTCTCCATCGCGGCGCCCAACGCGGCGCCTTGCAACGATGCCAAGAAGTGCACTGACAATGACCTGTGCATGAACGGCGAGTGCGTCGGTGTGAACGTCGACTGCGCCGGGCTCACGACGGACTGCGCGGTCGGCAAGTGCAATGAAGCGACCGGGCTCTGCAACCCCGTCCCAGTGCCGGACGGTTCCTTCTGTTCGGACTCGGTGGAGTGCACGCAAGGTGATCAGTGCGCGGCCGGCGTTTGCCAGCCCGGCGCACCGGTCGATTGCCCCTGCCAAGATCCGGCCACGTCGGGCGAGTTCCTCGGTGGCTGCTTCGAGCTGGCGACGGTGCCGGACCTCGACCCCGTCGCCGGCTTCACCATCGAGTTTTGGATTCAGACCACCAGCGTGGCGGGCGCCCGTCTCATCGACAACCGCGTCTCGACGGCAGCAGGCGAGGCGGACTGGTCCATCCTCTACGAAGCGCCCGGCGGAAAGGGGCAGCTCCGCTTTCAGTACGGCAACACGTCCGGGACTGACTCGCTGATCGGGATGAGCGGGGTGGCGTTGAACGACGGCGCGTGGCACCACGTCGCGCTGGTGCGTGACGGCCAAGATCTCCGTTGGTGGGTGGACGGCGAGGGGCTCCCCGTCGGGAGCGCCACGAACGTCCTGCCCCTGACGAACAGCGCACCGCTCACCGTCGGATGCAGTCGCTTCGGGGGAGAGTCCTTCATCGGTAAGCTCGACGAGCTCGTCATCTACACCTACCCGCGCTTCCGGATCGGCTTCGAACCGCCCGGCCGTCACGACGTCACCCCCGGCGTGGTCGCGCTGATGCGCTTCGACGACGCTGGCGGCTTGGGGCTCGAGACCGTCAACAGCGTCGTCGCGTCGTTGTCGGGCGCAGTGGAGCCGAGCCCCGATGCCGCGCCCCTCGCGGACACCTGTTGCGGAGATGGTTTTGTCGAGGAGGGGGAAGCTTGCGACCCACCCGAGGTCTCGGGTTGTCTCGCCGCCTGTGAACCTGCGACGCCGCTGAAGCGGTCGGCGCTCTTCGATGGGAGCGGCGGGTGTATTCAGCTCTCCGGGACGAACCTCTTGAACGCCGTCGCCAACATGACGGTCGAGTTCTGGGTCCGCACCACCGCGAGCGAGGTCATCCTGATCGACAAGCGCGTGACGGGCGGGGCCGACCCACTCGGCTGGGTCATTTCGCTCGACAACCTCGGTCGGCCGGTCTTCACGACGGGCGTCTCGGCGGCATCCGCGGGTGCCGTCGCGGGCTCCGCGTCCGTCAACGACGGGAGCTGGCACCATCTGGCCGTCATCTACTTCGCGGGGTCGAAGCTCAAGTGGTTCACCGACGGTGTTCCGTCCGAGACCCAGACGGTGGCGGGGATGGAGCCGCTCGGCAATGCGGCGGGGATGCGCATCGGCTGTGGCGTCGACGGGAACCCCTTCGCCGGACGAATCGACGGACTCCGCGTGAGCCGTAACTTGCGCTACGCCTCGCTCTTCACGCCCGCGAAGTCGCCCATCCCCGATCAGAACACGGAGCTGCTCTATGGTTTCGACACGCCGATCGTGGCGGGGCGGGTGCGTGACCTCAGCGCCGGCAACCACGTCGGATCGTCCAACTCGGGCGTCAGCCTGGATTCGTCCGTGCCGTGACGTTGTCGGAGCTGGCGCTGCGCTCCGGAGTCTGGCTCGAGACCGCGGAGCT
>JADMJS010000394.1 GCA_018780435.1 Myxococcales bacterium | reverse complement strand
CACGTCGACCACCTCGCCGACTTCGAGATCGGGATGAACTTCCTCTGGCACATCTCACCCGACGCGGTCTGGTCCTTCTACGCCGGGCCGGGTGCCCGCTTCGAGCTCACCGCCTTCGACGTCGTGGAACCCGACAATCGAGGTGATTCGGACAACCTCATCGGTGCCGGACTCGCCGTCGTGGGCGTCTTTGGGGTCGAGTTCCTCCGCACCACGAACGTGCGGCCTTTCGCGCAGCTCGAGCTGACCCTTCCGGCCTATGTGGTCGACACCGAGAATCGCGATGGCGGGATCGACGCGTGGATGCCGGGGATCTCCGTGGTCCTCGGTGGGCTCTTCTGAGGTCCACCGTGAACCTCCACACGGCGAGGCGCGTCGTTCTGGTGTGCGCCATGACCCTCGTGACGGTCGACGCGCTCGCCGCCATTCCCGTCTGCGTCGACGTCCACGCGCGAGGTATTTCGAGCGCCGACGCCGAAGGGATGACGGCCCTCGTCGAGAGTGAGGTCCGCCGTCTGGCCACACATACCCTCGCGACCGGGGACGAGTGCGAGGCCACCTTGGTGGTCGAGCTCGTCGAGGTCGCACTCGACGGAGGCAAGAAGCGCGTCGCCACCGCCTATCTCGACGGACAGACGCCCCACCGGCGTGAGCTCGGGAGCGCCGAGACCTTCTCGGAGCACCTCGAGTATCTCGTCTCGGCGGCTCTCGGGACCGATCCGAGGCGCCTCATGGCCGACGACGTGGCGCTCGAGGACACGATCGCGCTCGTCGAGAACCGCCCGATGGCCGGCGAGATGCTCTACGGGGTCGAGGTGGGCCAAGCGACGGCGTTCCTCGCGTCGGGCGCGAGCTTCTCGCCGTCACTGGCCGTGCGGGTACGGCGAGGCCTTGGCCCTTTCCACATCGGCGCTCGGCTAAGGGCCGCCTTCTTGCCGGTGGAGCCCGTTCGTGGCGGCGACCCGGTCCCGACCGTCAACGTGGCGCTCGAACCGGAGTTCGCGTGGTTCGTATCGCCCGACGCGGCGATCTCGTTCTACCTCGCCGCCGCCATCGGCATCAGCGTCATCCGCTTCGATGGCTTCGTGGGCGACGAGGAGCAGCGCCTCGTCGACTTCGGCGTCCACTCGACGGTACGGATCGGCACGGAGTTCCTCCGCACGGCGGACTTCCGCGTCGACGCCTTCGCGTCGGTCTCGCTCCCCTGGTCGGCGACGGACAGCGAGAACTCGCCCCTCGTCGACGAGTGGACGCCCACCATGGAGGTCGGCTTTGGCGTGGCGTTCTGACCGAGACTGGCTGAGCGCTCCGTCGACACTGCATGATCTCGCGCAAAGGCGCCAAGGCGCGAAGGGGGTGAGAAAGAGAGAGGCGAATCTTCAGTGCAGATGGTCGTTTGCCAATCAGCACCGTTGCAAGCTGGAAGATCGAGCTCTCGGAGTAGTCCAAGAGCCGGCTCGTCGTGATCGCCGACTCGACCGCCCCTGCGACGTGATGTGTCGCATTTTGGTCCTGGAGGGTGCGTGTGGGCGAGCCCGTCCTGACTAGACGCTCGACTGGCGGACGACCACGGTGGAGGTCGGCGTCGGTGTTTCGTTCCGAGCACACGAGGCTGATATGCTGGTCACATGCCCAAGCCTAGCCGGAGACCCGCACGCACGCGTCCTAGCCCAACGACCGTCGAGTCGAACCGGACCACGCCGGTGTCGAAGGCGACATCACGCGACACCGTCTGGGACGAGCTCGAGTCGGAGATGGCCGAAGGGCGTGACCAAGCACGATCCCGAGGACAGGCCACGAGCCTCCACGATGACCTGTACGACGACGATGGGCTCCCGGTCTAACTCGAGCGCAGCAGGCAGCTCCGCGCCGACTTGTACGAGCCGATAGCCCACTTTGCGCCTTTGCGCCTTTGCGCGACCCTTCCGGCCGGAACTTCGGCCTGGAGCCGTCTCAGACCTTCCCGAGCGCCATCGTGAGGTCGGCCAGAATGTCGGCCGGATCTTCGATGCCGACCGAGATGCGCACGAGACCGTCGGTGAGGCCGCGCGCGAGGCGGTCGGCCTTCGGGACGCCCGCGTGCGTCATGGTGGCCGGGTGCGTGACCATCGTCTCGACCGCGCCGAGGCTCTCCGCGAGCGAACACA
>JADMJS010000164.1 GCA_018780435.1 Myxococcales bacterium | reverse complement strand
GCCTTGTCGAGCTGCACCGTGAGCTCCGCGATGCGCGCGTCGTGCTGCGCCTTGAGGGCGGCGAGGCGCGCCTCGAGCGCGGGGATCTTCGCAGTGGCGGCCTCGGCCATTGCCCGGTTCGCGCCGCGAGACGCCATCTGCGCTTGGTCGATCTGCTTCTGAATCGTTTGGGCGTTCATGCTGGCCATCGAATAGGGCGAATTCTCGCCGTCGATCTTCTCCTGCACCTTGTCGGGTTCGCCGCGGGCTTCGAGCATGAGCACGTCGCCGGGCTTCGGCCGGGTGGTTACGCCGGGGAACGCCGGGACCCAGGCATTGCGCTTCTTCGCCTCGAGGCGGCCCATCGTCCCGTAGGTGTGAAGCTGAATCTTGGACTTGCCGTCCGTCTTGACCTGCTGCCCCGTGAGCTTGAACGCGGCCTCGAGCAGCTTCCCTTGGGTCGCGATACAAGTCGTGAAGTTCGCGTCGTCCTGGCGAGCGGGCGGCTTCATCACCTTTGCCCACTCCGGATCCGTATCGGCGCGCCGCTTCCACTCGGCGTACTGAATTGGGTAAACGTTCGTATTATAGTCCTTGGCTGCCTTCTCGTCGAGCTTGCGCTGAACCCACCAGTTCTTGCCGCAGATCGCCTCGAACTCGGCGTCCCCCACGCCTTTGCCGTCCATGATCCGGAACTGTTCGAGCATCGCTTCACGGAGCGGGCTGAGCGTCTCCGCGCCCGCTGGGGCGGGCGTGCCGGGCGGCGCGGGCTCCTGCGAGGTCTGAGCCGGCTGAAGTTCGGGACGCGGCGACTTGGGCGACAATACTGCGGCCTGAGCGTCGTAGCCCGGGACTCCACGGGTGAGCGCACCGGTGCGATCGGCCGGCTGTGCGGCCGGAGCCGGCTGACCCGCTGCCTTCGGAGCGGCGACTTGCTGTTGCGGCTGTGCCATATCGAACTCCTCCGCTTCGCCCCAGCGTTAGTGGGGCACTTAGTCCCCAGTCGCCTGGGGTCCATCGAGGTGGCTAGGCCTCCTCGAGAATGCAGGAAAGCAGGCGCTGATGCGCCTGAACCCACAAGATGCCGATGTCTTCGTGCCCCAGAGGGCGCTTTGAATCGAGGCGCAAGCAAGAGGTGGGCCGTTGACCATCCCTACCGAGGTGCAGGTCGGGCCATCGCGTACCGTGTGCGCACGGGAGTATGTCGCGTGCGCACGCGCCCTCGGGCCAGCCCCAAGTCGACCCGGACATTCCTTGAATTGACCCCCGTCGAATCGGATCGATACGGTGAAGTCATGCGCACCCTCCCCCTCGCCGCCCTTCTCGCCCTCGCCGCCCCCGCTGCGCTCGCCGTACCGCCACACCTCGACGTTCAGGGGCGCCTCACGGGTCTCGCGGGAGAGGAGACCGTCGGGCCTCACTCGCTCACCGTCACGCTCCTCGAAGACGCCGAGGGCCTCGTGCCACTTCACGAGGAGACCTTCCCCGCCATCGTGCTCGACGGCGGGGTCTTCTCAGTCCGGCTCGGGACCGCGTCGCCGCTCGATATCGACGTCCTCGCCGAGAGTGACTCGGCCTGGGTACAGGTCGCGGTCGACGGTGTCCCGATCGGGGCTCCGATGCCGATGGCGAGCGTCGCGTATTCGTTGCGGGCTCGGGTGGCGGATAAGGCGAGGTCGGTCGAGGTCTTCGCCGGGCCACCGGAGGCCTGTACAGCGACCAGTCTCGGGCGAGCCTACCTCGACCTGACCGACGGTCGTTTGCACTACTGCACGCCCACGGGTTGGCAGATCTACCAAGGGCCTGAAGGCCCCCGCGGCGACATGGGCCCACCCGGTCCTCCGGGCGAGGTCGGCGCCGTCGGGCCGCCGGGTGCCAAAGGAGACCCCGGCGAACCCGGTCTCCCCGGAGATCCCGGGCTCCCGGGCCAGGACGGCGAGCCGGGTCCACCCGGCGACGTCGGCCCGATGGGGTCTCCTGGAGAGACGGGTGCCCCCGGGCTTCCCGGATCCAAGGGCGATCGCGGCGACTCCGGCCTGCCGGGGACCAAGGGAGACAAGGGTGACACGGGCCCTCCTGGTCCGACCGGCCCGATGGGCCCCGAAGGCCCGGCTGGAGGGAGTCGATTGACGTACACGGTTTGGAACACGACGACGTGCGGAGCCAACCACACGCAGCTCTACACCGGCTCGATGGCGGCGGCCATCGGCGATGGGGGCGGTGTCTCGTCACCTTTCTGCCTCGACGACGCCGTAACGAGCGTCGGCTGGCAGACCTGGGACGGGGGCGCCGTTTGGCGGGCCGTGTCGGCGGGTGTGAACAGCTTCCGGACGCAGGTCGCCAATGGAGCCGTGCAGGTCCGCTGCGCCGTATGTGAAGGGTCGTCCTTCGTTCGATGGGGCTCCGTGACGTGCCCTGCCACCTACACCTCGCTCTATTCGGGCTACATCGGCGGAATGGGCGGTGCCTGGAACGGCGGGTGGCACGCGGGCGGTCCGGTCTGCATGACCAACGCGACGTCGGGCGGCACGTGGACGAACTGGACGCTCCTGATGGTCATTCGGGCCATCGGTTCCTCGGGTAATAGCCGCGTCCAGCTTCAGGATTCCTCCACCCTCACTTGCGCAGTCTGCTATTGAGCGCCGCCGCCCGGGCGAGTAGCCTGCGATAATGGTTCGACTTCATACTGGTTTTCGGCGGTTCTCCCGGCTGATCGCGATCCTCGCGCTGGCGACCGCATGTGGCTCCGAAGCACCGGGAAGCGCGCCCGTGGTGAACGGGTTCACGCTCGATACGGGCGGCGGAGGCACGAAGGACATCGTGCGGGAGGATCTCTCGGCCCTGCCCGATCTCCCGAGCGCCGACCTCCCCACGGGCGACGCGACCAGCGAGACGCCTTGTCCGGGCTGCTTCATGGCGCCGTGCTCCGAGAACGCCGACTGCCTGTCCAACTGGTGCGTTCAGCACCTCGGCGAGAGTGTTTGCAGCCAGAGCTGCGTCGATGATTGTCCGGCTGGCTGGGGCTGCAAGCAGGTCGCCGGCGTCGAGCCCGATGCGGTCTTCATCTGCCTCTCGAGCTTCGCGAGTCTCTGCCGACCGTGCGCTGACAGCGGAGACTGCCAGAGCTCCGGTCAGGACGAGGTCTGCGTCCCCTACGGCGAAGGCGGGAGCTTCTGCGGCGGCCGTTGTTCGCCGGTCCCGGGTGAGGCGCTCGACCGCGAGTGCCCAGTCGGTTTCACGTGCCTCGAGGTCAGCGCGGGCGGCGCCCCGTCGTGGCAGTGCGTCGCGGACGTCGGCATGTGCGACTGCACGGCGGCTTGGGCCGAGCTCGGCCTATCGACCCCATGCCGGGTGGAGAACGAGCACGGCACCTGTCTCGGCGCCAGAACCTGCCTGACGGCAGGGCCGTCCACCTGTGATGCGCGGGTCCCGGGCCCCGAACAATGCAATGGGCAGGATGACGACTGCGATGGTGAGACCGATGACGGACTGGGCGACCTCACGTGTGGGCAGGGCATCTGCGCTCGGACGGTCGCCGCGTGTCAGGGGGGACAGTCTCACGAGTGCGACCCCTTCGCCGGCGCTCAGGAGGAGCTCTGCAATCTCCTCGACGACGACTGCGATGGCGAGACCGACGAGGGCTTCGCCGACGACAGCGGCGACGGGATCGCGGACTGCGCCACGACGGACGACGACGGGGACGGCGCCCCGGATGTGTCCGACAACTGCCCCGGGATCGCCAACCCGGACCAGCTCGACACGGATGAAGAAGGTTTCGGTGACGCCTGCGACGACGACGACGACGGCGACGGCACCCCCGATGGCGACGACTGCGGACCCACGAACTCCGATGTTGCTCCGGGCAAGACCGAGAGCTGCAACGGCAAGGACGACGACTGTGACTCGGCGACGGA
This sequence comes from Myxococcales bacterium, assembly GCA_018780435.1. Classification (GTDB taxonomy): domain Bacteria; phylum Myxococcota_A; class UBA9042; genus SXOO01. The sequence continues at coordinate 47,915 of JADMJS010000164.1, read as the reverse complement.
CGAGTCCTTCGTCGCTGTCTCGTGCGGGCTGGGCGTCTGTCAACACGAGCACTTCCCCTGCGTCGATGGCCAGCCGGCCCTGTGCAACCCGTACCTCGGCGGCAAGCCGGAGACCTGCGACGGCAGTGACGACGATTGCGATGGTGTCGTGGACGACGGCTTCACCGACACCGACGGGGACGGCGTGGCCGATTGCCTTGACACCGACGACGATGGCGACGGCGATCCGGACGACAAGGACTGCGCGCCCACCGACGGCGAGGTCGGTCACTTCGAGTCCGAAGCCTGCAACGGCAAGGACGACGACTGTGACGGCAACACAGACGACGGCAAGGCCGAGGGCTGCCTCACGTGGTACCTCGACGTCGACGGTGATGGTGCGGGCGACGCGGCCTATTCCACGTGCGCGTGCGCGGCCGACGGACCCTTCACGGCCGCCGTCGCGGGCGATTGTGCACCCTTCGACGGGTTGATTCACCCTGGCGCCGTCGAGGACTGCGACGGTGTCGACCAGGACTGCGACGGGGAGACGGACGAAGATCTGCTCGACACGGACGAGGACGGCGTCGCGGATTGTCAGGACAGTGACGACGACGGTGACGGTGTGCCTGATACGGATGACAACTGCGCGCTCGTCGCGAACGACGACCAAACGGATCTCGACGGCGACGATGAGGGCGATCCGTGCGACGCCGACGACGATGGCGACGGGGTCCCCGACGGCGCGGACTGCGCGCCGAACGACCCCCAGCGCTTCCCCGGAAACGAAGAAGTGTGCGACGGAATCGACAACAACTGCGACCAGTTCCCGGACGGCTTCACCGATCTCTGCGAGACGACCTGCGGTATCGGCGAGACGCTTTGCCTGAATGGCAAGTGGCTCGCCTGCGACGCGCCATCGCCAATCTCCTGCCAGAACTTCGACTCCTGCGGCATCGAGACGACGTGTGTACCGACTTGTCCGCCGAAGCCGCCCGAGCAGTGCAACGGCGAAGACGACGACTGCGACGGCGAGCTCGACGAGACCTTCACGTGTACGCCGGGCGAGGTGGACAGCGAAGCCTGCGGCCCGTGCGGCACGCGCACCCGGCTCTGCACGATGGGCTGCGAATGGGGCGCATGGAGTGACTGCGGCGGTGGCGTGTGTTCGCCCGGCGAGACGAAGTCCGGCGGCGCCTGTGGCTTCTGCGGCACGGAGGCCCAGAGCTGCGGCGACAATTGCCAGTGGACGGTGACGGCGTGCGAAGGGCAGGGCGAGTGCGCCGCCGGTGTGCCGGAGACCAAAGCATGTGGGCTCTGCGGCGAGAGCACGCGGAGCTGTTCGGCGACGTGCGGTTGGAATGACTGGACGCCGTGTTCCGGCGAGGGTGAGTGCCCCGCCGGGACCGTCGAGGAGGCCAATTGCGGCAATTGCGGAAAGCGAGCCCGTACCTGCTCGGCCGAGTGCGGTTGGGGAAACTACGGCCAGTGTACGGGTGAAGGCATCTGCGCCCAGGGCGCGGCTGAGACGCGGCCGTGCGGGAACTGTGGGCAGCAGACGAGGACGTGCACCGACACCTGCGGTTGGTCGGATTGGTCAACCTGTACGAACGAAGGCGCTTGCGCCGTCGGGGCCGTACAGAACGAGAGCTGCGGCAGCTGCGGGATGCGCAGCCGGACGTGTACGGCGAGCTGTCAGTGGGGCGACTTCACCACGTGCAGCAACCAAGGACAGTGCTCGGCGGGAGCGGCGGAGTCCATCACCTGCGGCAAGTGCGGCACTCAGAGTCGGACCTGCTCCGGCACCTGCAACTGGGGCGGCTACGGCACGTGCCAGGGTGAAGGCGCGTGTTTCCCCAATGAGATCAAGTACGAAGGCTCGTGCGGCAAGTGTGGCCAGGTCCGATACCAGTGCAACTCGAGCTGTCAGTGGGTCTCGCAGGGCTGCGTCAATGAAGGCGTCTGTAGCGCCGGCGCGACGGAACAACAGGCCTGCGGCAACTGCGGCACGATGTCGCGTAGTTGCGGCGGCTCCTGCCAGTGGGGCGGCTGGAGCGGTTGTTCCGGTGAGGGCGTCTGCTCGCCCGGATCGACGTCGTCTTCGGGTTGCGCTGGAAGCTGTATGCAAAACGTATGCTCGTCGAGCTGCACGTGGCCGGCGTCCTGCGGCGGATGCTCGGGCTGCACGAGCAGCATTACGAAGTGCGGGACGAGCTGCCCGTCCGACTACTACCCCGTCTCCTACCAGTGCAGCAGCGCCTGCGGCAGCGGCTCGTGTTCGTTCGACAACCAGGCGACCTGCAAGCCGATCTGCGGCGACACCCTCACCAAGTGCGGGACCTCGTGCCCCTCGGGCTACTACGCGGCCTCCTACCAGTGCAGCAGCGCGTGTGGCGAAGGCACCTGCTCCTTCGACAACCAGGCGACCTGCAAGCTCCTTCCAGCTGCGCAGTTCACGAAGTGCGGTACCTCGTGCCCCTCGGGCTACTACCCGGTCTCCTACCAGTGCAGCACCGCGTGCGGCGAAGGCACCTGCTCCTTCGACAACCAGGCCACGTGCGCGCCGCTGGGCGGCAGCACCATCACGAAGTGCGGGACCTCGTGTCCGGGCGGCTACTACACCAAATCGCTCCAATGCAGCAGCGCTTGTGGCGAAGGGACCTGTTCGTTCGACAACCAGGCGACCTGTCAGAAGCTCTGAGAGAAAGCCGGCTGGCACATCCTTCCCCGGTCGGATGTAGACACTTGACAGGTTACCGCCGAGTCACCTAGCGTCGTCGGAGATACGAGACTCGGTAGGCCCACTGATGCCCCCAAACGGCGTCGACGAGAGGGCTCGATGGCGCCTGGGAGAAGGTGGTGATTTATGTCGAGCCGATTCGCCGCGGCCGGTTGCGCTCGGAGCAGGCTGTGACGAGCACAAGCCGACTGGCGCGGCGCCCAGCGACACTCGCACGGGGTCGAACGCTCGCGGGATCCGCGACAAGCCGCTCGAAGCGTCTACTCGCGGCTTTGGGTGTGAGCCTATTCGTCGTCGCGAGCTGCTCGAAGGAGGACGACACCCATGGCCAGTCCCCACTCGAGGTGATCGACGGGTTCTGCCACGGCGCTCCAGATGGGACCCTTTGTGATGACGGCAGCGTGTGCACCACGGACGACCGGTGCGGGCTTGGGTCATGTAAGGGCAGACCTGTCACAGAGGCGCTTCCCTGTGACGATGGCAGCGAATGTACGAGCGTCGATACGTGCTCGAATGGTCTCTGTATCGGGACCATGAAGGATTGCTCAGGGCTCGAGTCGGCATGCGTCAGTGTTGCCTGTGACGCGACGTCTGGCGATTGTATGGCGACGGCTTCCCCGAATGGTATGTCGTGCAGTGACGATGATCTCTGCACGAGCGGTGACGCGTGCCGAGACGGCCTTTGCGCCGGCGTCGCGCTCGTCTGTGAACCTCTCGAGAACGAGTGCCAGATTCGCACGTGTGACTCGGCGACAGGCGCTTGCACTTCCGTCGCGGCGGCTGCCGAAGGGGCACTTTGTGACGACGGTGACCCGTGCACGAGCTCGGATGGTTGTGTCACTGGCGCCTGCCTCGGGCTCCCGGTCGATTGCTCGGGTGCGAGCGGCGAGTGCGTTCTGGGCGCCTGCGACCCCAACTCAGGCTCGTGCGTGAGCATCGCCGTGCCGCCGGGTTCGAGCTGTGACGATGGAAATCCATGCACGGTCGGTGAAACCTGCTCGGCATCGAAATGCGGCGGTGCGATCGAGGCCGCGAGCGGGACGGCGTGCGCCGACGACGATCCGTGCACGGTGGCGGAGCAGTGTGTTGCTGGCACCTGTGTCTCGACGGCGAAGGATTGCTCGCCGTCCGGCTCGAGCGATGGGTGTGCCGTTGGGATCTGCGAGCCGACTACGGGTGAGTGTCAGCAGCAGCCCGTCGTGGCCCCCGGTTGTGCGTGTTTCCTCGAGGCGGACGAGACCCCATGCAACGACGGTAACCCCTGCACGGAGGGCGACGCCTGCAGCGGCGGCGCCTGCGTCGGCGGAGCAGAGAAGTCGTGCGCCTCACTGGGCAACCCGTGCGTCGAGGACCTTTGCGACCCGGGCACCGGGCTGTGCGGGGTATCGGTCGCCGAGGGGACGTCGTGCGACGACGGCGACACGTGCACGGAGGGTGACGCGTGCTCGGCGGGGCTCTGCAAAGGGGCGGACTTGTGCGTCTGCCAAGGTCGGCCGGACGGCGCGCCCTGCAACGACAAGGACCCCTGCACCGTCGAATCGCAGTGCGAGAGCAACTTGTGCGTCGGCGCGGCAAAGGACTGCTCGGAGAAGTCGACTCCCGATGGCTGTGCCATTGGTCTCTGTGATGCTCAGACCGGGGCGTGCGTCGCACAGCTACAAGTGGGCGCCGGGTGCCAGTGTTTCCTCAAGGCCAACGGAACACCATGTGATGACGGTGACCCCTGCACGAGCGACGACGCCTGTAGCGAGAACCTGTGCGGGGGCGTGCCGAAAGACTGCGCGGGCGTCGCGAATGAATGCGTCCACGGCGTGTGCGATACGGAGACCGGTATCTGCGGCGTGGCGGTGGAGGACGGCACCGCTTGCAGCGACGACGACACCTGCACGGCGGGGGATGCGTGCTCTTCTGGCCTCTGCATCGGGACCGACATCTGCTTCTGCAAGAGCCAGCCGGACGCGACCCCGTGCGACGACGGGCTGGCATGTACCAAAGACGATGTGTGTACCGGTGGCGCCTGTGGAGGCCTACCGGCGGACTGCTCGGGACTCGACACGGGGTGCGGCATTGGCGGATGCGATCCTCAAAGTGGCGACTGCATCGTGGTCCCACGCGATGTCGGCACGACATGCAGCGACGACGATCCCTGCACCGAGAACGACACCTGCGTCGGCACGTCTTGCGCCGGCGCCCCCAAAGACTGCTCAAGCCTCGACGACGACTGTGGCATCGGGTCCTGCACGCCCCTCACCGGCGCCTGCGGGCACGAGCCGAAGCCGGACGGGTCCCCGTGCAGTGACGGCAACGCCTGTACGGGCTCGGACATCTGTGGCTCGGGTGCCTGTACCGGATCACTCGATCTATGTGGCACCTGCGCAGGCCAGCTCGCCGGGACACCGTGCGACGACGCCGATCCGTGTACCGTCGACACGGTCTGCACGCCGTTTGGCGACGTGACGGCCTGTAGCGGCGTCCAGAAGGCCTGCTCGGTGGCCGATGGGGCGTGCACGGTCGGTGTATGCGATGTCGCGACGGGCGACTGCGTGCCGGTCCCAAGGCCAGACGGGCTCTCCTGCGACGACGGCGACGCCTGCTCGAGCGATGACGAGTGTACCGGTGGGACCTGTTCGGGCGGCGCGATCCCCATGTGTGGTGCCGAACCCGACGCCTGCGAGCCGGCAGTACCGAACGAGGTGCTCGCGGACGCCCTTCCTCTCGAGTTCGACGCGGGCCGAGTCATCGTCATGGGCGCCATCGACTCGGCCGGCGAGAGCGACTGGTACACCGTCGATCTCACAGCCGGTCAGCTCCTCACCGTCGTCTTGGGGAGCCACTGCGGCTCCGCGCTCGACACTCTCCTCGGTGTCGTCCAGCCGAATGGGAGCCCGCTGGCCAGCGCCGATGATGGTGGTGGAGGTGCCTGGTCCGGCCTCTTCGAGGTCCCCGTCCTGGTCACGGGGCCGCATGCTGTCGGCGTCAGCGCTTACACGAGCTCCGGCGCGGGGCGGTACCTCCTCGACGTCGAGGCCCATTTCCCGCCCCCGTGTACGAACGACGTCGACTGCGCCTGCGACGAGCTGACGTGCATGACCTCCGGGCCGAAGGTGGGTCAGTGCCTCGCCAAGATGGCGGTCGCGCCGGAGGGGAACGCGACGCCGGCCACGGCATCGGCGCTGACGCTTGGGGGAGAGGTCAAGGGACACTTCGAGACCGCGGAGGCGACCGACTGGTTCAGGGTCCCGCTCGAGAAGGACTCGCCCGTGAACGTCGAGACGCGTCGCTTCTGCGCAGACGATCTCGACACCACGCTCCAGATCCTGGACGCCGTCGGCAATACCGTGCTGGCGAGTGCGTCGGTGGGGGCCGATGGAGGTCACGCGGCCATCACGTCCTTCCTGCCTCCCACGAGCGGGGATTACCTCATCCGCGTTGCCGAGGAGCTCGGCAGGACCGGGGCCTATGTGCTCGCGGTGACGGATGGACGGTGCAAGTCGAACACCGACTGCGCTTGCGTGGACGCCACCTGTGACGGCAGCCCCGCGAGCCCCGGCATGTGCGTTCCGCTGCTCGCGTCCACCGAACCAGCGACGCCGGGGGCGGCGACGCCCCTCGCCGTGGGCCAGCGGATGTACGGGGCGATCGATACTCCATATGACGTCGACTCATTCGTGCTCTATCTCGGCCCCGGCGCCTGGGACTTCGATACGCTGGGCTACTGTGGCGTCGAGGTCGACACGGAGCTCAACCTCCACGACGCCGACGGCGATCTGCTCGCCACGAATCTAGATGGTGACGGAACGTTTTTGGCACAAATTCGTGGCTTCGTACTTCCGCAAGCGACGGCACTTCGGCTCGATGTCTCGGCATACGGTGCTGGCTCGGGGGAGTATCTGGTGCGGGTGCAGCCGACGCCGTAGAGAATTTCGCACAGTTCGCTACGATCCAGTGTTGACAGGGATCCAGAAAGAGCAGAGCCTGATTCGAAGTGGACGACCGTGGATCAGTCATCCCATCGGAGGGGTCGTGGGCATCCGAGTTGCCGCAGCGCTGATTTGCTGTGTGGCGTGTTCGAGTTCGGCGCCTCCCGCCGCCCTGGACACGGCGCCCTGCACGTCGGCATGTGAGGGCCGAGTGTGCGGACCCGATGGCTGTGGTGGGACGTGCGGCACATGCGCAGTCCCGGCGACTTGCAGCCAAAGCGGCGTCTGCGAGGGCGCTGTCGGGCCCTGTGACTCGACCTGCGCGGACCTCGGCTACGAGTGTGGCGATCACTGTGGGATAATCTGCGGTTCTTGTAGCGATGGAAACCTGTGCACGGAGCATCGCTGCGAGTGTCGCCCTTCGTGTTCAGTCGAGACCTGCGGCGAGCCGGACGGCTGTGGCGGGAGCTGCGGCCCGTGCCCCGTGAGCGTGACGTGCCCCGATTGCCCGTTGTCGCTGGAAGTCGTCGCGCGCGAGAGTGCGCTGCTGGGGCAGCCCGAGAGCGTGGTGGTGGCGCTCTCCTTCCGTGGCGCACCGGAGGCGTTGCCGGTGCTCGCCGATCTGCGCTTTCAGGTCTCGGGCCCCGCTCGACTCACTCGGATCGGCATGGCGCCCTCCCTCATGAACGCGGGGAAGACACTGGTCGCGGACCCAGACTCCGGCCTGCCGTACCGGCGCCTCGGTGACGGCACTTGGCAGCTCATGATCACGCCCGGAGCGAGTAGCCCCATCGAGCCGGGTCCGTGGTTGTTCCTGCGTTACGAGCTGGACCCGCCTGACCGCCCCGAGGCGGCGGTGCCCTTCGTCATTGCGCTGGTCCCGCGGGAGGAGACCTTCGCACCACAGGCCGCCGATGCGGCGCTCTGGGGCACTGCGTTGGGCAAGCCGCTGGTCGTGTGGGCCCAGCCGGTTCATCGGGGTGATCGATGACCCGGGGTGCAGGCACGGCGCTCCGCTCTGGAGCTCTCACTTCGACGCGAGCGCTCACCACGTATCTACACGTCTTCCAGCTCGTCGCGGGGTCTCTCGCGATGGCTGCGAGCCCTGCCGCTGGCGCTCGCCCCCTCAAGCTGAACGAGATCAAGGCGCTCGGCGACCACGTCGCGTGCACGGATCTTTGCCCGGCAGCGGCGCCCTCCGGGAGCTACGATCTACACCTCGCCCGAGTCCGCTGCCTCGCGGGCTGCGGTGAGGCCCCTCGCCTGTGGGAGAAGGACGGTGTCCCGCCCATCACGCGTTCCGACCACGAACTCGCGTTGCTCGAGTATGTTCAAACCCAGGATCCAACGCGACCTCTAATATGCTACGCAGACGTTGAACAAACGGTCGTCGTGCCTGGTGCGCTCTGCAGCGGACCCGTATGTCAACAGCAAGCGGAGTGCACGCCAAGCGACTGTGCCAAGAGCGTCTCCGACGCGCTCGAGTGCACCGACGATCCGGTCCTTGGGCCCGTGTGCTGGTGGCCCGACGGAGCCCGCCCCGCGGCCTGCCCGGACATCGTGTGTACCGCCCAGCCGACCCGCACCATCGGAGACTGCCTCGACGACGACGGCGACGGGCTGCCGGCGTGGCTCGAGGCCGTCGTCCCCGGCTTCGACGCCGGCGCCGCCAACGCCGTGTGCAGTACGGCGAGACCCTGCGCGATCACGGACCAGTGCGTGTACTCCCCCGAGCTCGGCACAGGCCTCTGCAAGCCCCGGGTCTGTAATGGCACCTGCACGGCCTTTCACCTCGAACTCGTGGCGCAGGACGACCGGGAGGTCATCGTTCACCTCCACTACGACTACACACCCGTCCCGGCGCGCGTGCTGAACCTCTATCTGACCTACCCCCAAAGCGCACTGACGCTTCAGGACGCGCGGGCGCTCGAGCCGCTCCGCCTCTTCGGCAAGCAGCTCGCGACGACGCACCTCTCCAGTGGGACGCTACGACTGACCGTCTTCGACCCGGCCGGCACCGAGCCCATCCCGGTCGGCCCCATCGTCGAGCTCGTGTTCCGCCGGCAGTCGACGGCTCCAGCCACGATCGCGTTTGCTGAGGACGACGCACTGCAGACCGAGGCCGTCGCGCCTCTCCACGGCTCCGAAGCGGCGCTCGCGGACGACGCGCTCTGGGGGAGCCCCATCGAGCTGAAGGCGGCGTCAGACGCGACGACGCAGCTCAGCGTCTGGTACGACTTCGAGAGCCTCGCCACCCCGATCGCGCTCACGTCCGCGCCCTCGGCGACGGCGCTCTGTGGCCGAGTGTCGGAGTGCGCGCTCGAGACCGACCCGGTCCGAAAGGCGCGGCTCGTCGCGAGGCTGACCGCGCTGCAATCAGGTCCTCTCGTCGGTGGCGCGCCTATCGCCGGCATCAGCGGCGCTGCGGTGTGGCTGGACGGGAGCTCCAATCACCTGCAGCTACCGATCGACTTTCGCGATCCGCTTGCACCCATCGCGCAGAGTGTGTCGGCCGCCGGCTGGTTCTTCGCTGAAGGTGCATCGAGCGCCGAGCTGAAGACCACGCCGCAGGTCGTGTTCGCCCACATGGGCTACGGCGAGCGCACGCGCTTCGCGCTGCTGCTACGGCCCGAGCCGGGCGGCAAGATGAGGCTCACGTTCCTGGACGGCGACCTGCTCCAGACGGTCCCCGCGCCGGCAGAGACGACCATCGTGACGGGAATCGCGCTCCGCACGTGGCACCACCTCGGGCTCGTCGTCGACGCGGCGCAAGGAAAAGCCGAGCTCTACTTCGATGGCGCTCGAGTGAAGACCATCGCAATGACGCAGCCGCCCGCCGTGACGGCGTGCCCGCAGTTCTTCGCCGCGACCGATGTCGTACTCCACGACGAGGGCGACGTCGTCGGGGGGAAGCCGCCCGAGGATCTCTTCGTCGCCGCCTACGATTCAGGGACTTGGGGCCTCTCTCGCGTCTCGCCGGCCGGCACGGGGCGGACGCCGGTGATCGACGACGCCGAGTTCAACTACAAGGACCCGGACTTCAGCCCGCTCCTCGGCATGGTGCTCTACAGCGCCAACGTGAGCGGCTCCTATGAAATCTGGGTCTCGGATGCGGCAGGCGGGGCCCGGCGGCAACTGACGACGGGCTTCGGCGACGCGTCGCTCGGCTTCGCGGCGCGTCACCCGCGCTGGGCGCCTGATGGGTCCGGGCTCGTGTTCGAGTCGGGGGCCTTCGACGTCCTACAGGACGACAACGCCGTCACCCGGGCAAAGCACATCTACTACATCCCTTGGGACCGCGAGCAGAATCAGCCGGCGATCGAAACGCCCGGCGGCGGCACGTCTGCGCAGCTCGACTACTCGGCCCTCGTCGGCGCGGGCGCCATCGATCTCGCGCGAGTGACGGGCAGCGCCCCCCTACGACACCATTCGAACCCGCATTTCATTCGGGGCGCTGACGGCCCCGGCAACCGCGGCGTGGTCCTCGTCGACGGCGTCGACGCGCTCAGCCCATCCGGCCACACCGTCCTGCGACTCACCCTCCGCGCCACTGCGGCGCTCTCGACCATCGAGCCCGTAACGGGCCTCGGTGAGGCGGGCGATGACATCCGCCTCCTCGCCGCCCACCACAGCGAGAAAGCCGCCGCGCCACAGCCTATCGTGCTCGAGCGCGCCGTCGCCGTGCGCTCCTCCACGCTCTACGTCGATACGGACCAGTTCGCCGCGGTGCCCGGCGCCGGGGACTCCGTGGTCGTCACGCACACGCCCGGCGGTTACGCGGCCTCGTGTTGGGACCGCAACGTGAACGCGATCACGGACTCGGACGAGGACAGAAACCAGGACGGGGCCTGGGATACGCTCGACTGCCACCCGTCGTCCATCGACGACTTGTTCATCGAGTTCGACGGGCTCGCGCTGGTGCCACAGCTCGAAGACGGTGACGGCAACCCGATGAGCCCCGGCGGCCTGCTCACCGCGCTCTCCAAGGAGTTGCAGCTCGACGTGCGCTACGTCGACGGGCGCGCCTTCGTCCGTGTGGCGGTCACGAGCCCTCTTAGCGATCGCCCGCTCCCTGCAGGCGAGCTCGCCGTACTGTCGTTCGCGCGCCCCAGTGGCCTTGCGCCCCAAGTCCCATTCGCGGCGGTCCAGCAAGTCGGCCTCGACGAGCTGCTCGTCAAGGACCTCACCGGCGCCGCGCCACCGGTGGTCTTTGAAGCCGCCGGGCTCTTCGAGCGAGTGGAGGACGCCGCCTTTGCCCCCGCCGGTGATCGCCTTCTCCTCGCTGCCATCAGCCACACCCGCCCCACTCTCCTCCGTACGGACGGTCTCGTGAGCGCCACGGGCACCTCGAAGCTCCTCTCGACACCCACCCGGGTGCGCGGTCTCGACTGGGAGCAACGCGACCGCTTCATGGCGTGCAACTGGGTCGGCGGTGTGCAGCACCCCATCACCAAAGCCATGCTCTCGGGCTTCCGTGGCGGGCTGGACGAGCTCAAGACGTGGCGCGGTCTCCGTGATCCCGACGCCTTCCGCTCCGAGGCGGAGCGTGGCCATGAGTTCCTCGCCGCGACCGGGCAAGACGGCACCCTCGCGTCCAAGCTGCCGACGTGTTCGGAGAGCCACCAGGACTGCCCTGACTACCACCTCTGCGTCGAGAAGCAGTGCCGGCTCGTGCCCTGTGACCCACTCGATCCCTACTCGTGCTCCGCCACGGGCGGACGGTGCACGCTGCGACCCCTCGGCGTCGAGCAGGAGTTCAGCGGCCCCAAGGGCAAAGACCTCTTCAGTTGGGTCTGCGCGGCGGACTGCGACCTCGACGCGCAGTGCTTCACTGAGCAATGCCTGAACGGCCCGTGTCGCTTCTGTGACGACGCGAGCCTGACCTGTATCGAGTGCCGTGACTCCGTGAAGCAGCTCGGGGCGCTGAGCATCGAAAGCGTCGAGGGGTGCCCTGACCAACGGAGCTTCCGCTGCGATGCGGGTGCCTGCATCTCCGACTGCTACGCCTTCGAGGATGGTGAGTCGGTCTATCTCTGCGATTCGACGACCGAATTCTGCCAGGAAGGTAGCTGTGTTCTCCATGACTGGACGTGGTGGGATCTCGCGCCCGGATCGCTGGCGGGCAGCGGCGAGATGCGTCAGGCGATCCCGGCCGAGACCGGACTCGGCGCATGGCGCGGCTACACTCAGGCAGTCGATCAGCGGATCCCCATCGCTGTCACGGCGTTCGGTGCCGGCGACCTCGGCGCGCCGCCCGAGGTGGTGGTCGAGGTCAAGGGCGGGCCCTTCTACGCCGAGTGGCAGCACATCGGGGTCGTCACGGTCCACGCCGAGACCGAGCTGGCCGCGCGCCAGGCCCCGGCTGTCATCGTGGCGCCGCACCCCTTCACCGACCTCCGGCTGCGCCTCGTCACCTCGCCGTACGATAACGCCATCGCGGGCGCGACTGGGCTCGGCGCCAAGGACAAGGACTTCTGTCCGGCCGATCTCGCCGCTGCGTCGGGGGGCGGCGCCGTGGATACCACCGTGTGCGACCGTCGACCGCCCGGCAGCCGCTCGGCCCTCGGGTACGAGCTCGAGATCGCGCCTACCGATGCGATCCGGGCCTGCCAGAAGGGTGGCGGACCGGGCTGTCCATTCGCCGGCAACGGCGAGCTCGACTACCTCCGGGGCGGCGCGCCGGCCGCGGTCATCGCCGACGTGCAGGTGCGCGGTGCGTCGGTCATGAACGCGATCAGCGCCAACACCGTCTGCGCCTACGGCGGTTACGGGCAGGACCGGTTGCTCCCAACCGACACTGACGGCGTCAAGAAGCTCTTCTACGGCGACATCGCCACCGAGCGCTCGCCGGAGCGCGATGCGTTTTGCGCCCAGCCGGGCGCTGACTGCACGTCGCCGGGGACCTACGGTCTCATCGACTTCCCCACGGACACCAAGGGCTTCGCGCTCCTCAACTGCAACGTCGTCGACCCCAGCCACCAGGGCGAGACCGCGAGCGTCACCTTCGCGAACATCCCGATCGTCACCGAGTGGCCCGCCCGCGCTGGCGCCATCGTGCTCGACACGGGCGACGCGTGCCGCGTGGAGGTCACGCCCGAGCTCGACGTCCCGTGCCACGCCTGGGCGGGGGGCGACGCCTCGTTCGACCCCGTCTCGCACCCGGCCACCTTCCTCGGCTCCGGCGTGACCTACGGCCTCCTCGACGTCACGTGGCTTCGCTCCTTCGGCCACGGCGATGGTTTCCAAGCAGTCCCGATCCCACAGGTGGGCATCACGCTCCAGGTCGACGGCTACGCCGCCGGCACCGCGCCGCTCCAAATCCGCTGTCCCGGCGGCGTCGTCTCCCCGCCGGGCACGAGCGCCTCACAGACCTTCGCCTGCCCCGGCACCAGCTCGATCGGGTCGTCCTGGTCGCTCGCGATCATCGGCCAGCCGTCGATCGGGACGGTCTGCACCTTCGACCTCGGCGCTCTCGAGACATCGGGCTACCTCGGCAAGGAGGGGTCCACGGCCACGATCCAGTGCAGCACTCGGTCGCTCATTGGGGCCACGGTCGCCGGGCTAGAACCCGGTGGAACGCTGACCCTCCGCGGCGTGTTCAGTGACGACGGCAAGAGCACGTCCGCTGTCCTCGACTACGTGCGGACCGACAACGGTCCCTTCGCCCTCACGGCGCTGCCCCCCGGCGGCGAGTATCGGCTGTCGGTCCGAAGCGCGCCGAGCGGCGCGGTCTGCGTGATCGTCGGCGCCACCGGCACCGTGGGCGACAGCGCACCCCCGCCGCTCGCCATCACGTGCAAGGCGGCCGCAGCCGTGGCGATGCGCGTCTCGGTGAGCGGGCTCCCGGCAGCGGCCACGCCCCCGCTCGTCGTCCGCTCCACGCCCGGCGGGGCGCCGCTCAACATCGGCGCCGACGGGGACGTCGAGTTCCCCGACCCGGTTCTCGAAGGCACCGACTACGACGTGCGCATCGACGCCGTGCCCGAGGCCGTGGCGTGCAACGTGACGGCTGGCGGCAAGGGGACGGTCCCTGGCGAGCCGTTCATCGCGGCTGTAATCACATGCACCGAACTTGAAACGTACACCATTGGCGGCCTCGCCGTCGGTCTCACGGGGCCGGGCCTCCAGCTCGCGCTCAACGGCGGCATGCCGATTACGGTGTCCTACGTCCCCGGGGCGCTCACGCCCGTCGAGTTCGCGTTCGAGGCGCGGCTGACCGAGGGTGAGTCCTACGAAGTCACCCTCGAGGCTCTGCCACAGGGACCACCGACGACGTGCGTCGTGGCGAACGGCACCGGCGTCGTGAGCGGCGAGGCACCGGAGCCGGTCGCGGTGATCTGTCAGGGCGCACTCTCGGCGGAGTCGTACGCTATCTCCGGCACCACGAGTGGCCTCAAGGGCAACGGTCTGCGGCTCAAATTCGCCGGCAGCAGCGTGGTTGCGGACGTGGCCCCCACGGCCTCGGGCGCAAGCCCGTGGACCATGCCCGCCAAACAGCCTGACGGCGCGACCTTCGAGGTGGTTGTCGACCGGCAGCCTAGCGCTCCCACCCAGTACTGCGAGGTTCATAACGGCGCCGGCGTCGTCGCAGGCGCGGGTGTCTCGGGGATCGCGGTCGACTGCGTAGACGCGGCCATCGTCGCAGTCCAGGCCCAGCTCGACGGGGCAGAGGGCGCCGCCGTCGCCGCGCGGCTCTACTCGCTACCCGGGACCGCGCCGTCCAGGCTCCTCGCGGTCGCCCCCAAGAGCGCGAAGATCAAGAAGGGTATGGCCACGTTCCTGATGGCGGAGCTGGTGCCCGATGACAACGAGCAGCCGGTCACCGCACACGTGCCGCCGGGTAGCTACGCGCTCGTCGTCATGGTGAACGCCGACGGTGACAACGACACGTCCACGGGTCTGCCACGCTTCAACCCCGGCGACCCGGGCGCGTACCGGGTGGTCACCGCCTCGTCTACCTCCACGGCCCCCGTCGTCTTCGACGCGCTCGAACTGGCCTCGGTCGCCTCGGTCACGCTCCTGGGCGAGCCACTCGGCCCGGCGGGCGCCCGCTGCTTCTGGCACGTCGGTCCCGTGCTCGCGACACCGGTCACGTTGACCGCGCCGGTCATCGCGACGACCACGCTGACCTGCGCCCCGCCGACTGACGAGACCACCTGCGAGAACGGCGGCATCACACGCAAACAAGGCGCCGTCTGGCCGATGACCGTCGCGGGCGTGGCCCAGGCGCTGTGGCCCTACACGGTGTCGTGCTGGTCCGACGTCGACGAGAACGGACAGATGAGCCCCGGAGACCTCTTCGGATCGTCGCCCATCTGGAACCCATGGGCGCTGCTCAACGGCGTCAGCCTGAGTGTGGTGAGCCCATGAAGTGGTCTCTGCGAGTGACGCTCGCGGCTCTGATGTTCGCTAGCGCAGCAGCAGGCCAAGAGGTGCCGTGTCGCGCCGCCGCGGGCCAGCGCTGCTCCTTCGATCTGACGTCGCCCGGGGTCGCCCCAATACCCCTGCGTTTCGAGCTCCAGGCGCGTCTCTCGCAAGCGCAGCTACCCGTCGCCGACACCACGCTTCAGAACGTCCTGGTGAACGTCCTCCGCGGACAGGAGATCCTCTGTCAAGAGGCGTTCCAAGCGATCCCCGTCGTCGAGTCGGTGCTGAACCTCACCATCGGCGCCGGCATGAGCTGCCCGCTTGGCCGGATCCTCGCCGAAAACGGCGATCTGGCCTTTCAGGTCTGTGTCGGCCCGGGCAACTGTTTGAAACCCTTGCCGATTGGATCTAGCCCCTACGCGATCAGCGCTTCGTACGCGTCCATCGCCCGGCAGGCGGTGCGGGCCGACGAGGCGGTCGAGGCCCTCTGGACGCGCTGGATCACGGCGGATCGCGACATGCTCGTGCGTCCCCAGATCACGACGGGCCTCTTCGACTTCGGCACACCGGCCGCGGCAGATGCTCTCGCGCTCTTCGGCTCCAGTCAGGCCTTCGCCGCCGCAGCGGACGCGGGTTTCCTGCTCTGGACGCCCGTCAAAGATCCCTCAGCACGGACCCTCCACGTGAGCGCGAAAGACCCGCGGGCCGACCGGCTCGTCCCGCTCCTGGAGTTGGTCATCGCCGCTAAAGAGATGCCCCTCGGCGCGATGCTGCGTGTGGAGGCGCCGCCGGGCAGCGCCGGGCTCGTCGTACACGAGGGCGAGGCGTCTATCTCCGGGAGCGTCGAGGTTCTGGGGACGCTCACGTCGAGCGGCACGGCGGTCGTGGAGACGGGCGATCTCACGGTTCTCGGCGGTGGCCTCGTGTCCACCGGCGCGCTGGCCGTCGGCGGGGCCCTCTCCAGCACCAGCGGCGGGCTCTTCGCCCAAGGCGGCGCCTCCATCACTGGAAATGTCGCGGTCGGCGGTGGCCTCGCTGTCTCGGGTCCGATCACAGTCTCGAGCGGCGGTCTCACCGTCTCCGGCGCCGCCTCGACGGGTCCCCTCACGGCCCTCGGCGCCACCAACGTGGGCGGTGACCTCGTGGTCACGGGTCCAGCCGTGTTCGAGTCCTTCGTGGAGCTCAACGCCGGGAGCGCGTCCGGCCCCCAAGCGGCCGACTCGCGCTACGTCGCGTCGCCCGCCGAAGCGCGCGCCTTCCGGCCGCTGGCCTCGGTGACGCTCGCCGGCCCGGTGGTCGCCAGCGGGGGCCTGCGCTTCAACTCCCTTCCAGTCAGCGGTGCGCGGATGCCCGTGTCGCCGGGCGCGCCGTTCCCGTGCGACGTGGCCCACGAGGGCGCGTTCACCGTGAACTCGTCGCCCGGCGTCTTCGAGGTGTGCATCGGCACCGTTTGGCGACGCGTCGTGATGGCGGCGTGCGGCGACGGGCGCACCAGCGGCAAAGAGCAGTGCGACGACAAGAACCGCGTCGCCGGGGACGGCTGTTCGGACGCGTGCGCGGTCGAGAACCACTACGCGTGCGCCGGTCAGCCGAGCGTCTGCTACGAGTGTGGCGACGGCGTAGTAGATCCGGGTGAAGGGTGCGACGACGGCGGGTATGCGGCCGGCGACGGGTGTGACCCCACATGCCAGGTGGAGTCCGGCGGGTGGACGTGTTCCGGCGCGCCGAGCGTGTGCAAGAACTGCGGTAACGGCAAGCTCGAGCCCGGCGAGGTGTGCGATACCGGCGGTGCGGTCGGCTGTGCGAGCTGCACGGCGCCGGATCCGACGTATTTCTGCTCTCAGCCTTGCACGGTGACCGCAGGCTACGCGGCCTGCGCGAGCCAGTGTTACAAGTGCGGCGACGGCGTGGTGACGCGCTTCCACACGGCCAGCCCGGAGGACTGCGACGACGGGAACCTGAACCCCGGCGACGGTTGTTCGTCGGAGTGTCGCGTAGAGACGAACTGGGGCTGCGCGGAATGCTGGAACTACCCGTCGAAGTGTATGCGCATTTCCTCGGGCGCAAACTACACGTTCACGGCCTCGTACACGACCAATCCTGGCAAGCAGTGCCAAGTGTACACGGGATACCCGGGGCTTGGGCTCAAGACCTATTGGGAGGCTGTCGACGTCTGCGGCGCCTCGATGAACCAAGTATTGCCTTCGATCCACGACCAAGCGACGGGTTACCGGCTGGCGGGGATGGCCTTCTACCAATCCGCCAACTACGGAAGTAGTTGCCAGAACTTCAACGACTTCGGCGACCCTTGCCACCTCGCGTGGCTTGGATACAGCACGTACAACACGCCGGGGGTCTGGGCTGACGGTTCGTCGACCAACGACTTCCCAGCCGGACAGATCTGGCTCGGCTCCGACACATTCGGGCAGTACGCCGCCTTGGTGCGCTTCGTGATCTATGGCGATGGGTCCACGAGCTGGACGCAGGCCTATAGTTCCGCCGAGCAATTTGGCCAAAAGTATGGTGTAATATGTCAGCCGCGGAACTGAAGTCACTCAATCTCACGAATGCGTCAAGAGCGTCGAGTGCCCTCGCCGCTTGCCTCGCCACCGCGTGCCTCGCCGCAGCGCCCGCTTCCGCCCAGGACAGCGCGTGCCTCCCCGGCGAGGACTGGCCGTGCGGCATCCAGATGGAGACGGTCGGGCTCACCGAGGTCCCGTCCACCTTCCATCTGCAAGCACGCATCTCGCAGGCCAAGCTCCCGGTCGGCGAGGGCCTCTTCAAAGACGTGCTCGTGCGCGTCATGCGCGGCAACGACGAGGTCTGCGCCGAGGGGTTCAAGGACGTGCGCGTCGTCGGTGGCGTCATGAACCTCGAGATCGGCGCGCAGATGAGCTGCAACCTGAACGACAAGATCGGGCGAACCAGCGAGCTCAGCCTGGTCGTCTGCCCCGGGAGCCCGTCGACGTGCCTGCCGGCAATCGACCTCGCCACCACAGGCTACGCCGTGAAGGCGAGCTGGGCTCACCTCGCCGACCGCGCTTGGCGGGTCGAGCGCGCGGCGCAGGCCAACTACGCACACCGTGTCGCGGCCGATGACAGCGTCGCCGAGCGGCGCGTCATCGGCACCGGCTACACCGAGTTCACGACCCCCACCGCCGCCGACGCGTCGGCGCTGTACGACGCGGCCGGATTCGCGCCCTACGAGCGCGGTGGTTTCATCCAGTGGACACCGACTCGCCACCCGAGCGCCCAGGTGCTCACCATCGCCGCGCGCGAGCACGACGGCGCGCTCCAGCCGCTCGACGCGCTGGTCCTGGCCAGCGCCAGCACGCGCCTCCTCGGCGTCCTCACTGTGACACCGCCGGCCGGCGCGGCTGGGCCCACGCTCACCGTGACCGGTGGTGGACTCCACGTCGCAAGCGCGGCGTCGTTGGGCGGCACGCTCCTGGTGAGTCAGAACGTGACGATCGCGTCCGGCGGCCTCTCCATCACCGCAGGCAGCCTGTCCGTCACCGGCGGCGCGACGATCACGGGCGCCGTCACCGCGGGCGGTCCGCTGACCATCACCGACGGGGGCCTTGGCGCTGGCGCGGACAGCGCGTTCTCGGGGACGCTCGGCGTCGCTGGCGCGGCCGGCCTCTCCAGCGGCGGCCTGAACATCACTGGAGACGCGGACTTCCACACGACGCTCGCGACGTCCGGAGCCACCACGCTCGGCGGCACGCTCGACGTGCTCGGATCGGTCACGTTCAAGGGGCCCGTAACCTTCCAAGTGGGCCACGCGGAGCCCGATCTCGGCCCCGAGGACCGCTACGCGCGGGGACCGACCGAGAGTCGGGACCAGAGCTTCGGAGGCGCATTCACCGCCGCAGCGGCCCTCATCCTCAGCCCAGGGAGCCTATCGCTGAACGGCGGCACTGTGAGCGGTTGGCAGATCCCCTCAGCGTTGCTTCCACCCATCACCTGCGAGGCGTCGAGCGAGGGTGCCGTGTACTTGAGCACCGAGTCCGGTGGTCTCCAATTGTGCGTCGGCGGCGAGTACCGCCCGCTGACGTACCGAGTCTGCGGCGACGGCCTCGCGGTCCCTGGTGAGGCGTGCGACGACGGCAACGTGAACCCGGGCGACGGCTGCAACGCCGCGTGTGAGCTGGAGTAGTCCGATGCGCCTCGCCTCACTCCTCGCCCTTCTTCTCGGCGTCCTACCGCATCCCGGTCGGGCGCAGCCGATCCCGTGCGCCGGCACTAGCAGCGCGCCGTGCACGTACGCGATCGACGCCGTACGCCTCCAGCGGGGTCCGCCGGTGTTCCGGTTTCAGGCCAAGGTCTCGCCCGCCAAGCTCCCCGGCGGCTCAGGCGTGTTCCAGAGCGTCCTCGTGAACCTGCTGCGTGGGACGTCGGTGCTCTGCCGAGAGTCGATCCCGAAGGTGCAGGTCGTCGCCGGCGTGCTCAACCTCGAGATCGGACGCGGCATGAACTGCGCTCTCGAGGAGGTCATCGCCGAGAACAGCGGGCTGGCATTTCAGATCTGCCTCGGCGGCTCCGGGAGCTGCCTGCCGCCGGTGCGCCTCGGCTCGGTGCCCTACGCCGTCAAGACTACCTTCGCTGCGGTGGTGGAGCAGGCGCGCCGAGCCCAGGTCGCTGCCCGATCCGAGTGGGCGCACCGACTCACCGCGGACGCTCAGCTCACGGCTCCCACGGCCCTCGGGAAGGGCTACTTCGATTTCTACACGCACCCCGCGGCGGACGTGACGGCGCTCTATGACGCGGCGGCGTACGCTCCGCTGGCCCAGTCCGGCTTTCTCCAGTGGGCCGCCGTGACGCCTTCTGGACGGTCGCTGCACCTCGTGGGCCGCGACCATGCGACCGGCGCCCTCCGGCCGCTATCGCGCGTCAACGTCTTCGCCCCCAAGGTCACGGCCCGAGGCGAGCTGCATCTTCGCCCCGGCGCCCAAGGTCTCACCCTCGCCGTCGAGGGCCCCGCGAAGGTCACGGGCGACTCGACGGTGGACGGGCTCGCCGTGAGCGGCGCCGTCACCATCTCGTCGGGCGGCCTCACCATCCTGGCCGGCGGCCTCACGGTGACCGGAGACGCCACGGTCGACGGCGCCTTCGACGCCACCGGCCGGCTCTCCGTGTTGAGCGGCGGGGCCTCGGTCGCGGGCAACGTGAGCGTCGAGGGCCCGCTGACCGTTGGCGGCGCCACGACCGTCTCCGCCGGTGGGCTCGCGTCCACTGGCGTCGCGCAGGTCTCCGGTGCGGCGACCGTCGCCAGCCACCTCACCGTCGGCGGTGGCCTCGTCGTGAAGGGGCTCGCGACCATCGCGGGCGTCGCCACCTTCGAGCAGGGCTATACGACGAGCAACGCCCCGGACCTCCGGTATTTGCAATACGGCGGAGAGAACCGGCCCCTGACGCTGTCGGGCACCACGACCTTCAGTGGCCCTCTGATCGTCGAAGCTGCGTCGAGCTTCGGCGGGCGTGCGCTCACCGGCGGTCGCCTGGAACGGGCCGCCGCCGCGCCAGTCGCCTGTGACGCCGCTCACCAGGGCTACCTCTACCTCGACACCGGCGCGGCCGCGGTCATGGTGTGCTCCGGGGATAGCTTCAAGCCGCTGGCGATGACCGTCTGCGGCGATGGGAAGGTCGAGCTGGGCGAGGACTGCGACGACGGCGACGCCGACGACGGCGACGGCTGTGCCAAAAGCTGCATCGTCGAAGCGGGCTACACGTGCACGGGGGACCCCAGCGTATGCACTCAATGAGCTGCCGCGGCCTTCTGGGCGTAACCATGGCGCTGATCTCGTGCGCTTCGCCCGTGCCCTCAGCGCCCCCATTGGGCACGTCGTCGGCGCCCGAGAGCCCCGTCCCGGCGATCGAGACCGCCCCCGCGGAGTCCCTCCGACTGGCGGTCGTCGGCGATCCGATGGGTCCTGACGTCACCGTGGAACTCTACTACACACAACTGCCCGACGAGCCGGGCCCTCGTGCCATCGAGGTTCAACTCGAGCTCTCCGGCAACGTGGCGCTCGTGCGCAGCGTCGCAGGCGCCGCATTGACCCGCGCAGGCAAGCAGCTCGTCGTGCAGCCCGACGCCGGGCGCGTACGTCTCGTGGCCTTCGGCACCGGCTCACTCGAGCGGATCGCCGGGGGGCCACTCGCCCAGCTCACCTTCAAGCGGACGGACGCGAACGCAGCCACGCTGTCGCTTCGCCCCGAACGGCCCGTCTTTGCGCCCGCCGACGCCGATCTTGGGGTGCGATTCGGACCGGCGCTGACGCTGCCCGGGCTCACCCCTACCGGAGGGCGCTGAGATGCGGGCCGCGCACCTGCCCTTGCTCACGATGTTGTTCCTCGCACGGCTCGCAGGCGCCGCGGGCCCAATCGCCGAGGTCCCAAGCGAGTGTGTCGGCGCCGGCGGTCAGGACCAACCCTGCAGCGACGAAGGCGCCTGCGCGCTGAACGCCTACGCGACCGTCTGCGTCGACCACGCGCCCGGGAGCGGCGCGAGCCCGGAATGCGAGATCCCCTGCGAGACCGAGACGCCTAGTGGCGTGGTCATGAACCGCGCCGCGTGCGCCGCGGGCGAGATCTGCGTGGAAGGCAAGGCGCTGCCAGGGCGCAAGGCGTTCTGGTGTAGACCGGCCAAGTTCCGGATGAGCCTCGACATCCTCGATAAGTGCATCGCGCACTACCTCGGCGGCCTCCAGCCAGCCTTCTCGAGTAACGCGTGCTCCCTCGAAGCGAACCTCAACCGTTTCCTCGACCAAGACGGCAACGGCCGCTTCGACATCTACGACCTGGATCTCTGCGTCCTCGCGTTTCTCGAACAGCCGGGATGCGCGCCCAGCGGTGATGGCGTGGGGATGGTGTGCGAGTCGCCAGACCTCGTGCCTTGCATGACCGACGACGAGTGTGGCGATGGGCTCTACTGCGACGCGTCGCGCCACACCTGCCAGCGTGATTGCGGCGTGATCGCCTCGCGCGAACCGGCGATCGAGGCGCTCGACGTCACGTGCTCCGGGCCCCTGAAGGTCTGTGACTACGGCCGTGGCCGGTGCACCACGGTCGACGTCACGAAGACGACCTGCGGTGCCGACTCCGAATGCCCGTCGGGCGCCTATTGCCTACTCGGCCGCTGCGCACCCATGTGTTACCGCAGCGTCGATTGCCCGGACACCGAGTGGTACTGCGGCGTCGACAATCACTGCCGTGCGCTCCCGAGCGCCGCCGGTTCGGACGAGACCTTCGAGTTCGATCCCAAGAGCTATGCGATCCGGTTCTCGCGGGAACGCCTGAACCTCACGGCTCTCCAGCCGTCTGACAGCTCCCCCATGGTCATCATGGATCTCCTCACCAAGAAGCAGGTCCTCGGCAACCCTGCCGTCGGGTTCGGCTACCGGATGGAGATCATATACGACGTAAAGCAGGATGGTGCCTGCCTGCGGCCGTTCGTGGATTGCGCCACACCCCCGGTGGGCGAGAGCCAGACGCAATGCGAGGCCCGCCAGAAAGACTGCCTCATCGACCCGAGCGAGCAATGGATCCGTGCGCTCAGCCCCTTCGGCACCGTGAACGCGTCGAAGCGGACGGACATCCGCTTGGAGCTCGAGCCGGCCGTCGCCGACGCGCTGACGCCCGGGACCTACACGGCCCGCGTCCGCGTGATCTTCGACAACGGGGACTCCGACTCGATCCCGGTCACCTTCGTCAAGGCGTCGCCGTCTGGGCAGTACTCGGGCCAGCTCACGATTACGCTTGGCGGCACCAAGAACGCCCTCAATGGGTCGCGCCCGCTGGCGATCGCGATGAGGCTCGAGGTCACGTCCAACTGGACGAGCTGGGATGCGCTCGCCCAAGCGAACAACCTGGATCAGGGCGACGACCTCGTCGACGTCACTCAGGGCTATCTCGTCCGCGGACTCCTCGATGGTAACCAGGGTCTCCCGTACGCCTGGCCCGCAGCTACGAGCGTGGCCGAGAACCAGATCCCCTTCGTCGGGCTCTACTCGCCCGACCTCGCCCGGATCCGCCTCATGGGGCTCATCGAAGTCCCGGCGTCGTTCTGCATCGCGGAAGGCGGCGCCTGTGACGACGCGTCCGCTGAAGACCTAGTCGTGCGCAATCTGTTCGGACGCACCGTACGTCGTCGCATCGAGCTCATCGGTCCCTTCGACGCCAGCACCGCGCGCTTCCACGGCATGTACCGCGAGAAGATCTCCGGCCTGGTCAAGACGGACGTGACACTCGAAGGCGGCTTCATCCTGACGCAGTCGCTGTCCGACGGGAGCGCGCTCACCGTCCCGGTCCCGCTCTCGCCCGCGACACCCGTAGCAGCGTTCCCGAGTGATCTCGAGCTCCTCGAGGAGGTCGAGGCCGCGATAGAAGCGCACTGTACCGACGCCGACGCGGCGGCCGGCGACGCGCCGAGCCCAGCGAGCTCGGCGTGGGCCCGCGCTCAGTTCGCCTCGGGCCTCGCGACAGAGGCCTACATCCAGCAGTCGCGACGCCGCGGGGAGCCCACTGCGTACAGCCCGATCGGCCGCACCACCATCTTCCCAGCCCTCCTCGACTTCTCGGACGCGATCGACGGCGCGCTCGCCTCGCTCGGCCAGAGTGCGGACGGCGCGCAGTCGTACCTGAACGTCTACGACTTCGTCTCGAGCCGCCTGCTCGCCTGCGACCCCTCGGACCCGACGCCACCCCCGGCGTGCGTCGACGAGCACCAGCTCCGGTGCGGTCTGGCTCTGCATCAGAAGGCGATCCTGAAGGGCTGGGTCAACCCCTCGGGGCTCACGGCCGGGCTCGACGGGTCGCCCAAGTCCGGCAACGACCTCTTCTGCGTCGACACCATCCCCACCGCGTCATGCAAGGACGCCGCTCTGGGCAACGAGACGGCGTTCATGCTGCAGGAGCACAACCGCTTCTGGCAGGGCCTCGCCCAAGTGCTCAAGTTCGGTGGAGACCGCGCGCGCTCCGACGCGTTCTTGGTGCTCTTCCGGAACGCCGTCAACCCGTTCGCTGCAGGAGCAGCGCTCTCGTTCAAGGGCGACCAGCTCCGGAAGGCCATCCGGCTCTACGACGCGCTCATCGAACAGATCGTCGGGCGAACGACCACGCGCGTGCTCTACGACTGGCCGGCGGCGGGGTTCAAGTCCAGTGGGGCCGACTGGACGACGTTGCTAAACACCATCGCATCCGACCGGATGGGGGCCCTCGCGGAGCTCGTCGACCTCGAGCGCCGCGTCTTCGCCAACACCGGCGCGACCGATTTCGTCTACGCCGACCACTTGATGCAACAGGAGTTCCTCATCCAGGTCTACCTGATGGCGACCCAAAGGCGGTGGCAGGGTCAGCAATTCGCCTACGCCGGTCAGGCCGGGGCCGTCCTGGAGCAAGGGCAGGCGGTGCTGCAGCAGCTCAGCCCGTCGCGGAATGCGCTGGGGGTCCAGGGCGATGTGGTCTTCTTCGAGAGCTCGGACCCGAGCCGTGCCAACTGGCTCTCGTACCGGGACCGACTCGTCGGGCCAGGGCCGGCCCAAGTCCCAGGTGGACTCATCGGCGCCGCGCAGACCAGCGTGGTCGGCGCCGTGCAGAACCTGCAGGGCGCACTCACAGACCTCGACACGCTCGAGGCGTCCCTTGACGACGCCGAGGACGCACTCGCCGACTCGCTTGTGGAGATCTGCGGCGATCCCGACCCCTCCGACCCGACTGGTGAGACCGAAGACTACTGCCAATACCTGATGAAGCAATATGTGGACACCGCGAGCTGGCTGGCGGCACGGGACTGCGTCCTGGAAGGCGGCGAAGGCTGCCCAACGGGTTCGACCGTCGAATGTGCGGACTTCGAGAACCACGTGGACTCTGAGGCCGGCAGCTGCGCACAGGTCGCCGCTGTGTTCACAGACGCCACAAACGGCGGTGTAGCGCCGACGTGTGTGCTAGACAAAGCGCAGCAGCAGGTGCAGGTGAACGGATCGCCGCGCGCGTGTGTTGGAGGCGCCATGGGCGCTCTGCTCCAGGACAAAGCGCTCGTCGACCGGCAACGAATGGGCGTTATCGCCGAGCTCCGCGTGCTCATGGTCCGCCTCAATTCCATCGCGGACCGAATCCAGCAGATGGAGGGACTGAACGACGACTTCGGCGCCATCGAACGGAAGCTCCGGGCCACGGCCACGGCCATCGACCAGTCGATCGCCATTACCGAGGCGGTCTTCGAGACGGCCACGATGCTCATCGAGCCCACTTCGTGCCTCTTCGTCGTGGGCTTCGCGGGCGGCACCGACTGCATCGGTGAAGCCATCAAGGCCGCGCTCGGGGCGGTCTTCTATGCATTCAGTCAGGCGGAGCAGATCTCACTCACGGCGGCCAAGACCGCGGTGGAGCATCAGCTCGCCGATCTCGAAGGGGACATGCTCGACGAGAAGGAGCTCCTGTGGGTCCACGCGGAGGCTGTAGCGGCCGGGGAGCAAGTTCACGGGCTCATCGACTCGCTCGGTGAGCTCAATCAGACGACGCTCAACCTCGGTGCGCGCATCGACGACCTGCGCTTCAAGGCGCAGCATGTGGTGGACCGCTATCAGGGGGACGTGAAGTCTGTCGCCGACCACCTGGTAGGCCGCGAATCGGGCTTTGTCCTGCTGGGCGACCACCTGGTGAGAGGCGCGTCGAGCTCCTTCCAGGACGTCGTTCAGACGGCGTATCGAATGACGATGGCGTTCATCCATCAGTACAACCTCGGACCGGCCGAAGCGAGCTCCCTCGTGAGCCAGTCGCTCGCACTCCTGACCCTCGATGAAGCACGCGACTTCGTGTTGCAGCTCGAGGACTTGTCGCAGGGTTACTGCGGAGCGGAGGGCATCGACTGTGACTACGGCGCGAACTCGCGCGTCCTCCGCTTCTCGGTGCGCGACCAGCTCTTCCCGTCACTGCGCGACCAGGTCGACGGCAAGACCGGGAAGGTCGTGACCGCGGGCGAGCAGTTCCACAACCTCATCACGCAGCCGCCTTACTACAAACGACGGATCCGCGGGCTGCTCCCCGCGGACCAGATCGAGATCCCGATCAGCATCCCGCTCGCGCTTCAGGAGAACGCCAAGGGCGGCCCCTCATGGCTCATCGACCCGCTCGAGTGCAATCAGGTGCTCGACGGTGAAGGGGACGGCAACGTCGCCGTCGACGTCATGGGCAAGAACCTCGCGGACGGCGAGCGGCGGCTCTACTACGAGCTCATCCGCGGCGGGACCGATCTGATGCGCGCCTGTCGCCCCGAGTCAGTCGTCATGGAGACCGGGACCTTGCCTGTGCTCGGCTACCCCATTCGGACCCGTGTGGTCGGCTACGCGCCGCAGAGCACGGAAGCGCAGCTCGAGACCGTGCCAACGTACGTGGCGCGCTCCTCGGCCTTCAAGGCATGCCTCAACGCAGAAGGGGGCGCCGATGGGATCGACGCCGCGCCCTGCTGGAACTACTTCGCGCGCGGGCGAAGCCTCTCGTCGAACGACTGGAAGATGGTGATCCCACTCTTCGTCGGCGGTGGCGCCATGGAGAGCGCATGGCTCACCGGGAGCGGACTCCCGGACGAAAGCAAGCCCCGCATCGACGACATTGTCCTCTACTTCCGATACCGAACACGGCCCATCGAAGAGCCCTGAACCACTCTGGAGAATCTCATGAACGTCCGCAAGACACACAGATTGACGATGACTTCGCAGTGGCATCGGTGTGCCCGAGGGGTGGTCGGTCTCGCGCTCTTCGTCGGCGTGGGACCAGCGGCGTGTGGTGACTCGGAGCCGGCTGCACCTGCCGGACAGGTCACCGACACCACGCTCGATGACGACAGCGCGGGCAACACCGATGTCGCGGGCACTACGGACGCAGGCGACACTGCCACGCCGCTCGATGTTCCCGGGGACCCTCCGGACACATCGAACCTCCCCGACGTACCCGAAGGCCCCGACGTACCCGAAGGCCCCGACGTACCCGAAAGTCCCGACGTGCCCGCCGATCCCGACGTGCCGAGCGATCCGGACGTGCCGGTCACACCCGGGGACGGCGCTCTGCAGGTTCAGCTCCGCAATGCGGCCGGGTTCGCCCTGCCGGCCGGGAGCGTCATGCTCGACGGCGCGACTCCCATCGTCGCGGGTGTCGATGGCCGCGTGATCCTGCCTACGGTGCCGGCGGGCTCCCACTGGCTCACCGTTCAAGCGCCGGGTTATGCCGCCAGCGCTCGGTCGGTCACCGTCGAAGCGGATGCCACGCTGGCCCTGCCCGTGATCCTCGCCGCGGCGGAAGCCACTCTGACCTTCGAACCCTCGCTCCCCGTCACGGTGTCGCGCCCCACCTTCGGGCTCTCAGCGCCGGCTGGTGCGTTCGTGACCGCCAGCGGCGGCGCTCCGACGGGACCTGTCGAGCTCTCCGTCGCGGTCATCGACCCCACGACTCCCGAGCTCATCGCGGTACCAGCGCCGCTGGCGCAGGCAGCCAGCAACGGCGTGCCCGGGCCCGCTCTGTCGGCCATCGCTCTGGCTGACTTCACGTTCACGTCCGACGGCGCCCCACTCACGCTGAAAGCCGGCAAGTCGGCCTCCGTGACCCTCCGAATCCCCGACGGCCTGGTCCCGACGGACCTGGGAGCATCCCTGGACGCGTACTGGTACGACTTCTCGGCGGGCGGCTGGAAGCAGGGCGGGGTCGCCAGCGTCGTCGCGAACCCGGACGGATCGTTCGGAGCGACCTTCGTCGCTAGCCACTTCACCTGGTGGATGCTCGCGGCCCCCGTGGACAAGGAGGGGTGCTTCGATGTGACGGCCACCGTCGGCGGCGTCCCCGTGTCCGGGGCCGACATCGTCGCCGTGTCCTTTGGCGCCGGCGCCGTGTCCGTCGCCACCTCCGGAGCCGATGGCACCGCCTGCCTCGAGGGCGTCGAGGGCGCCTCGGCGACGCTGCTCGTCGCCGCACTCGTCGACGGCGCTTGGGCCACTGCTCGCGTCGAAACGCCGCCGCCGTCGACCGGCGCCTGTGGTGGAACATGCACGCCGGTCTCGGTCGAGCTGTCGTCGGCCACCTGGTGCGTCGACGTGATGACGTCCGGAGCCCCAGGTGCGTCGCTCTTCTGGAGCGGCGGACCGGGAGGCGCGAGCGGCGGCGTCGCCGTCGACGTGAACGGCCACGCGTGCATCGAGATTGCGAGCGACGCGCCAGTCGGGTTCTTCGCGTCGGCGCCACCCGCCATGTCGCCGGTCACCATCGACGGACCTTGGCAAGCGGGCTCGTGCGGCGGGCCGTCCTGCTTGATGCTCTCGCTCGAGCTGTTCATGTCGCCACCGCCAATCCCTGGGTTCGCGTGCGCCGAGGCCCCGGACGGGGTGCCGTGCGACGACGTCGACGGCTGCACCTCCGGCGAAGCCTGTCTTGGCGGCCAGTGTGTCGGCGCGCTGGAGTCGTGCCTGGACGGTGACCCCTGCACGCTCGACACCTGTGAGGCGGGCGGCTGCCAGCACGACCCCATGGCGGGCGCGCCGGGTTGCGGCGGGAGCTGCTCGGGAGACGGGGAGTGCAGCGATGGCGACCCCTGCACGAACGACACCTGCTCGGGCGGAAGCTGCGCACACGTGCCAAACCCGACCATCCCTGGCTGCGGCGAGTGCATCTTCGACGTCCAGTGTGACGACGATGACTTCTGCACGGACGACGTCTGCCTCGGCGGGACGTGCATGAATACGAGCGCGCCGAACGCACCCGGGTGCAACCCGGACTCCTGCCAAACGGACCTGGATTGCAACGACGCCGACCCGTGTACGGTCGACTCGTGTGTAGGCGGCGAGTGCGCCCACGCGGCCGGCGGTTCCGGCCCCGGATGCGGTAGCGCCTGCCAGTTTGATTTTCAATGCGATGATAACGACCCGTGCACGCAGGACTTCTGTGCACTCAACAAGTGCGAAGCCCTCACGATACCCGGTTGTTGCTCGGCCGACTTCGAGTGCGACGACGGGAACTCATGCACCAAAGACACCTGCTACTTCGGGTCCTGCATGACGAGCCAGCAGCTCGGCTGTGGCCCGTGCTCCGCCGACTTTGAGTGCAACGATCAGATCGACTGCACGACCGACACCTGTCAGGGCGGCCAGTGCGCGCACACGGACACGTGTCCGGCCTGCGACACGGCCCTCGACTGCGCTGCCGCGAACCTGTGCCAGGATTGTATCCAGGGCTACTGCATGCTCAACGCGTCAGTCATTCCGTCCGCCTGCAACAATTGCGGCATGGACGCGCAGTGCGACGACAAGGACCCGTGTACCACCGACTGGTGCGACAACTCGGTCGCCCATTGCGCGCACAAGGTCGCGGGCGTTTGCGGGGGGCTCACGTGCGGCGACGCGGCGGCCTGCTTCAGGGACTGCCTCACGGGCACTTCGAGGGCCTACTGTACCGCCAAGTGTCAGCCCTTCGACGCCTCGGCCAAAGCCAAGTTCGAGGCCATGACGACGTGCCTCGCGTCCTCTCCGGGAGCGACCGTCGGCTGCACGACGGAGATCGCGGCCTGTGCCGGGTCATGCATGGAAGACACCGATTGCGTCACTCCAGGCGGCTGCCTCACAGGCACCTGCACCGCGGGTCAGTGCACGTACGTGGCAAAGCCGGATTGTACGGAGTGCGCCGGTGTAGAGTGGTGCCCGTTCGTCATCGATGATTGCACCGACCCGACCTGCAACGCGGGCGTCTGTGGCGTCATGCAGATCCTCCCATTCCCGAGCGGGTGCCAACCGTGCACGGATGCGGGCGATTGTACCCCGGGCGCCTGCATCACGAACGCGTGCACGAACGGTAAGTGCACCTTCGCCGGCTACGACGCGTTCGGTACCAAGTGCGAAGACGGCAACCCCTGCACGGGCGTCCCCTACTACGTGGGCGCTCCGACCGATACTTGCAACGGGGGAGGGTACTGCAGCCCTGGTCTCACAGTCCCCTATTACGCGTGCAGTGATGGGACAGCATGTACAACCAACGACAATTGCGGTATGTCCGGCAGCACCTGTGAGGGGATCGCCGTGAACTGCGACGACCAGAACCTCTGCACCGCCGACGTATGCGACCCGGGCACGGGTGGTTGCTCCCATCCGCCTGCTGCGTTCGGCACGCCGTGCTCCGACGATGGCAATCAGTGTACGGTCGACATCTGCGCGGGCGACTCTGGATCCTGTACGCACCCCGCGGTGTCGGTCGGCACAGACTGCAACGACGGTGAGCCGTGCACGAGCGGCGATACGTGCACGGGCAGCGTCTGCGGCGGCTCGCCGACCGACTGCGACGACGATGATGTATGCACCACCGATCTCGAGTGCATCATGGGCCAGGGCTGCCCTCACGTTCCTGTTGTCTGCCCGACCGACACGGACGAGAACCCCTGCACCGCCAACCTGTGCGACCCGGTGTCTGGGTGCGAGTCGACTCCGCTGACCGGAGAGACGTGCGACCCCGGGAGCGCGTGTGGGATCGGCAGGTGCTCAGACCAAGGGCTCTGTGCTACGACCGATACGCTGCCCTGCACCAGCGGCGACGTGTGCTTCGCCGCCGCGTGCGTCCGCCCGGGCGCGGGTGCGGACCCCGCGTGTCAGATGACGCCGACGACGAGCTCGTGCGACGACGGCAAGCCATGCACCCTGACCGACACCTGTGCGGCTGGGACGTGCGCTGGGACGCCCAAGGCCTGCAGTGACGGTGTGCAGTGCACCGATGACGTCTGCGACCCCGACACGGGCAACTGTGACAACCCGCCCGCCGTGATCGGCACACCGTGCGAGGACGGGGAGCCGTGTACGACCGGCGACACGTGCAATGAGTCCGCCGGCTGCACCCCCGGCGGGCCGACGGTGTGCGCCGACGACTTCAAGGACTGCACCATCAACTCCTGCACGACGGGCTACGGCTGCTATCTGCCGAAGCAAACCGACGTGCAGTGCGTGAACGGCTGCAAAGTAAGCCTGCAGTCGAGCTGCGTTCAGAACATCGACACCGGTAAATCATACTTCCAGTCGGGCACGCACTACTGCGGCGACCCGAGCGGTTCCGACGCCGGCTGGTGTAAGTAGGCCGACCTTCAAGGCATCGCTGCACGTGGCGTCGCCGGCGGCGCCCGTCCACGCCCGCTCGCCGGTCGCGAGTCCGGTGGACGAGCATGAGCGGAGCCGCCAGTCGCTCAGGGTAGGTGCCGGTCGAGTGACGCGCTGAGCTGAGCACGACGCGACCTCGTCACTGCACGAGCTGCACTCCCCCGGTCACCGTGATGGTCTCGAAGCCCAGCAAAGGCCAGCTCGGGGTCCCGGAGTCGTGCAATATTTCGACGGCGTAAGCCGAGGTGTCGATCGGCCCGAACGAGCTGCTGTCGAAGAGCTCCTCTTCGCCGGTGTATTCGCCCGTCATCCAGTCGATCTCCTTCATGAAGATCTTGATCTCGGCGCTGAGCATCTTGGAGAGGTAGTCGATGGAAACGGAGTAGTCCCAGAACTTGTACATGTGGGCGTCCATCACGATCTCGATCGTGAAAGTGACTCGGCCGTCGCCGTTGACGTCGGCGCCAACGGGTAAGGTGATGTCGACGAAGCCCTCACGGAGCGAACGGACGAAGGTCGTGCCGTCCTCGAAGGTGAGGGTGCCCGTGACCGCCTGCGCCTCGACGGCGAAGAGGTTGTTGTAGCGGGCCGAGGTGCCGAAACGCGTGGACCAGAGGTCGTATTTGAACGTCGCGTAGCCAGAGTCGCCCGCGAGCGGCGTGGTGAGGTCGCCTTGCCAGGTCCCGAAGCTGGCGTAGGGGATTCCGGCCATGGTGGCGATCTCAGCCGGAGAGAGCTCCGACTCAAGGAACGTCTCCGAGATGGCAGAGGACATGACGAGGTCGTCGTTCTGGTATCCCGCCTCCTTCGTTCCAGGAGGTAGGAGGAGCGCGCCGAGGATGGCGCTCTCCGTGATCGACTCGCCTTGGAGCTGGGCTGGATCGAGGTCGAAGGCGCCGTCCCAAGACCAGTAGCTGGTCCCGCCGTCCGTATCGTCCGGCGAGTAGAGGTTGACGCCGTCCGGGTAGAGGTCGCGGAACGGCACACCCCCGAACTTCTGCGGCTCGATGGTGAAGCCGAGGTCGAAGCCGATATCGCCCATGCTCTCCGTGACGGGGTTCGAGAAGAGGGGGTTATCGAGGACGGCGGCGATGGCGTCGTAGAACAGCGAGAACACGAATGAGAAGCCCGGACTCTCGCCCCAGACTGCGGCCTCGTCGTTGAGAGCCCAGTCACTGGTGATCGTGAAGGGCACGCCGAGCTTCACGTCGTCAGGGAGTGTGACTGTGATATCGACCGGGAGGTAGGCGCTCAAGTAGCCGTCGCTCACGGTCAGGGAGAGGCTGCCGCCGAAGGAGCCGGTGACCGACCCTTCAAAGGGGTACGACGTGTCTCCGACGGGGGACTGAATGGCGGTGTCGCCTTCTTCGAGCACACTCGAGAGGTCGATCGTGGAGAGTGGCGCCGCGTCGACCTCCGCACCGATGGAGCCGTCGCTGTCCCAGAGGCCGCGGTTTTCGGTCAGGAACGCCAGCGTAAAGCTCTGCGGGAGCGACTCGTAGTCGAGGAGTGTGACGGTCACCACCAGGGTGTCGACGAGGCCCGTCGTGTCGGTCGCCGAGACCGTCAATGCCACGACGTCTGCCGTCTCGTAGTCGAGGTAGGAGCCGTCCCGGACCGAGACCCGGCCGGAGTCCGCATCGACTGCGAAGGCCTGCCGGTTCGTGTAGGTCGCTCCGGCGGCGCTCGTGTGCGTCTCGCCGACCCACGCGTAGATGATCTCGTCGCCGTCGTCAGGATCGGTCGCGCGAACGGTGGTGAGCGTGCGACCCGTCTCAGGGTTCTCGGCCACGGTCGCGCTCGAGGAGTCAACGCTGAAAGCGGGCGGCTCGGGCGCATCCGTCACGGTCACCACGACGATGGCGGTGGTCGAGAGGCCGTCGACGTCCGTGACCGTGACGGGGACGGACAACGTCGGGGCCGTCTCATGGTCGAGGCCGGCCGCGGCCATCAGCACGGTAGAGCCGGCCGCGAGCGTCACCCCGGTGATCCCGGTGAAGTCCGCCGTGAAGCTCACGGTGTCACCATCGATGTCCTCGGCTTTGAGGATGCCGACTAGTTCGCCGTCGGCGTCTTCCAAGACGGAGAACGCCAGGGTGGTGACTCCCGGCGCCACGCGCAGGTCGACATCGCCGACCACGAGTAGCGTCGCGTGTCCGTTCACGAGCATCAACGCCGCCTCTCCGTCCACCTCTGCGTCACCCCCGGACGTAAATCCGCTGTCCAGTACATTGACGACCGCGCCGCGAGCACCACGGAGGATCAGGGTGTTGGAGTCGCGCGAGATCCGGAAGAGGTCCTTCACGGTGAGCGACACGGTGCTGGCGTCGCCCAGCTCGATGATCTCAATCCCTTCGATGCGGCCGGCATGGCCCGCGAGGTCCAGGCTCGCGCCGTCGAGGACCATCCGGTCGACGCCGAGCCCGCCGTCGATCCGCACGAAACCATCGTCCGGCACGGTGATCACGTCATCGCCGGCGCCACCGTAGAGCACGTCCGCGCCACCGCCACCCGTGAGCGCGTCATGCCCCCGACCACCGACGATCCGGTCGGCTGCTCCGGTCCCGACGAGGGTGTCGTCCGTGGGCAGGCCCATCAGCGTGACGCTCTCACCGCGCGAATACCAAACCTCCACTCGACCCGCTTCAGCCGCCCCTCCGGTTGCGGACGGCATCCCCATGACGAGGTCGTGCAGGCCGTCGCCGTCGACGTCGCCCGCGGCGACCGAATATGGCCGAGAGGTCAGGTCCAGAAGGACGAAGCCGCCGCGGCCCGCTTCGAGGTCCGCGAGGGTCAACGTCGCCGTGTCCACCTTGCCGTAGACGACATAGAGCCTTGGCTCGACCTCCACCTTGCCGGATGCTCTGACCACGGCCAGTGCGATGTCGTCCAGGCCATCGCCGTCAACGTCACCGACGCCGAAGACCTGAATCGGTGCGTCGACATCGTTGCCGTCGGTCCCGGATGGGCGACCCTCGACAACAAAACCGCCGACACCGGCATCGGGACCTTCGGTATCGAGAGCGAGGGCGTCGCCGCCGGGGTCACTGGCGCCGAAGAACACCGCCAGCTCGAGCTGAGCGACGCTGCCCTCCTTCTCGACGTAGGGGATTGCGAGATCGCCGAAGCCGTCACCGTTGACGTCACCGACACCGGCACCCCGGGAGAAGAGCTCCGTCTTTCCGCTGGTCAGCAAGAAGGGCTGAGTGAAGGTGTTGAAGTCGTCGATGCTAAAGGCCAAGGTCTCGATTTCATAGGCGCCTGTGCCGGACGTGAGATCGAGTGCGAGCTGGTCGTCCGAATCGACGCCGGGCACGAGGTAGTTGGGCGACCACCAGCCGACATCGCCGACGAAGAGGTCATCTTTGCCGTCCCCATCGAAGTCGTCCGCGCTGGAGAGCACGGCGCCGACCTGGCCCCATAGAAAGGACAGCGGTGACTTGCCCGAGAGCACTCGACCCGGGAGCTCGGTGTTGTCGCCCGACCCGGTCAGATCCGTGGCGTCCGTCATCGTGCCGAGCCAACCGCCACCCGTCCCGGTACCGAGCGGCACGACGTAGATCTTGCCGCCATTGACCTCGCTCCCGGTGGGATCGGCGAGTGGCGCGCCGATCGCCACGTCATTGATGCCGTCTCCGTCGAAGTCACCGGTGGCGAGCCCAAAGCCGGCGTTATGGCCGTCCCACTCGTGGTGAGATCCGGACAGTGTCCACAGCTTGGACTGCCAGACGCCTTGTTCACCCTCGAAGCTCATCCCGAGATCCCCGGCGACGGTCGTGCTCACATAGTCGAGGGTGGTGGTGGCGAGCACCGCGCCCGAGATGACGTACACTTTCCCCGCGAGGTACTGGCCGTGCGCGAACGCGTACGGGGCCGACGCAATGAGGTCCGGGATGCCGTCCCCGGTGACATCGCCCGGAGACACCAGCCGGGTCCCGAGCCCGTCGCCGAGCGGCCCACTTGAGTCCCCTCCCGTGTCAAACCCGGCCTCGATCGGGGTGCACGGCACGCTGATGCTGGCCGTCTTCCGTCGGCAGATGGTGTCATTGGCGACCCAATTGCCACTGTCGCCATACAGCACCGCTCCGGCGATCAGCCCGTCCTCCACTTCCGCGAGCGACGTGGTGCCGCCCTCGGGCCCACCTCTCAGCACGTAGACTTTCCCAGAGCTGCTGCGACCCAAGGCGATGGCGTTCGGCGCGCCGACCGCGAGCTCCGGGTAGCCGTCATTGTTCAAATCCCCGACGATCGTCACCGAGAGACCGGCGTAGTCCTCCGCCTCCTCCCCTTCGATGATCCACTCTCCGGGCTGGAGCAGCGACCCATTGGAGGCGACCGCCTGACCATATCCGGTCGCCGCGTCACCGACGCGCACCGCGCAGGTCACGGTCTGCCCTCCGAAGAGGCCAGTCGTGTCGAAGGTGGCTCCGCTCTGCGAGTTCAACGCACCGTCGACGAACCACGCGTAACCGTAGATGACAGCGCCCGAACAAGGCGACGACGCGAGCGGACCGGGCTCGCACGTGATGGTGTCACCGACCCGGGCGGTGCTCTCGAGCGCCGCCGAAGTAACCTGCGGGCCTTCGCCGTACACCAGGGCGCCCGCCGAATCGATCACCACAGGCGAGAGCTCGCCCTTGGTGATCGTGACCGTAGCCGTGATCGTCTGGCCATTGGCCGCCCCCGCCCCCAACATGGGCACCGTCACGGCGTTCCAGCTCGCGTCCAGACCGCTCAGACTAAGCGAATCCGTCCCAACAGAGACGCCGTCCACTTGCCACACGACGTTGACGGTGACGGCGGTCGCCCAACCTTCGGTTGCGTCGGAATCATAGAGCCCAACCACCAGCTCTCGAAGTTCACAGGGCTCGCCGACCGCCGGCGTGATCAGTGCGGCGCTGATATCGAGGGGCGTCACCACCGCTCGGACTGCGTCAGTGGTGGCCAGCTCCCGCACGACGCTGTTCTCGGTGACCGAACCCCGGCACCGCAGCCAAGGCCCGGCCCCCTCGCCGAGGAGGAGGGAGGCCGTGGAGGTCGTGGTCGTTGTGGTGACCGACACGGCTTCAGTCCAGGTTGCGCCGTTGATCGACGCTTCGATGGCCGTCGTCAAGGGATCGCCATCCGTGGTGGCGTTCAGCAGCGTCGTGCAGGTGAAGGTCTCGCCGAGCTCCACGGAGCCCGTATGAGAGACTTCGAGCCGCTCGAGCACCGCGTCCGTCCCGGTGACCGTGACCTCGTTCGATCGCGACTGCGGCGAGTCGTCGAAATCCCAGCCGGCGACGACCGGCCAGACTGTGCAGCTAACGACCCTCCCGGCGGCGGTGGCCCCGAGTTGTCTCAACGTCGTGGTCCCGGCCTGCGCCACGTTGCCGTAGGCGACCCCCACGTTGCCGTCGACCTGCCACAGGATGAAATACGTGACAGTGCCTCCGTTCGAATCGACCGCCGTCTTGTTCATGCTGCAGGTCACGGTGTCGTCGAGGTCACCCGTGGTGAGGGTGGCGGGAGTCACCTGCACGTTCGGGGTGGTCCACGTAATCGTGCCTTTCAGCCCGCCCCCTATCCCCATCGTGGTCGTGGCCGTGGACGAACTCTCGCCGTCCGTCGCGGTGATGGCGCACTCGAGGATGTCACCGTTGGGAGTCTGCGCTCCTGTGAGGGTGCAGGGTCCGGAGATCACGGCGCCCAAGGTGAGCCCGGTCCACACGCAGCTCGTCGTCACGTCGCCGTCCACGTCGTGAAGGGGTACGTCTTCGCACCAGCACGAGACGGACTCGTCGGCCTCGCGGCTGTAGGCGTCGCCGCGTTGAGCGCTGCAGGTCGTGGGGTGATTGGCGATGGTGACGCTGCCTTCCAGCGTCTCCCCGTCGCTCGAGCCATCCGAGGGTGTCGCGGTGCAGCGCACGACGTCGCCCTTGACGAAGAGCCCGGCGAGCGTCGAAGCGCCGTATTTGCGGGTCTCTTCAAGCACGACGGCGCCGTCCACTGTCCATTCATAAGACACGGCGATGTCGTCGCCATCGAGGTCGTAGGTGTCCGCGAGCTCGCAATAGAGCGTATCGAGGGTGTTCGGTGAGCGACCGTCGGCGTCCGCGGTCGAGCTGAGTCGCAGCGCGGTCGAGAAGGTCAGCGGCGGCGAGTTCGGGACCAACGCCGACGTGGACCCGGACGTCGCGACTTGTCCATCCGACGCGGTGACCGTGCAGGTGACGCTGTCTCCAACCAGGAGCGGGACGACGGCGAGGGTCGCGCCTTCGCCGATGACGCCGCTCGCGCCGCTCTCGGTGCCGATGGCAGTCCACGTGTACGAGAGCTCGACATAGTCCTGATCCGCGTCGACGGCGGAAGCGGTACAGGTCGCGGCGGCCCCAGCGCCGGTGACGATCACCGTAGGACCGGTGAGGACGGGGGCGATGTTGACCGTGTCATCGATGGCGCAAAGCGTCGTGGACGTGCAGCCGATCGCCGAATCACAGGCGTCGGCGGTGCAGGCATTGCCGTCGCCGCAGCTCTCCGCGCCGCAGGTGGGCGCGAAGTGGAACGCTTCGAGATCGTGGGTCTCGTAGACAGACCCGGTTCGGGCGGTGAACCCGACCCACGACTTGCCGTCCGCGTCGAGCGCGTTCGTGACGCTCGACAGGTCGACGACCAGGCCATCGATTTGCGTCACGCCGTCCACCACGACGTCAAGGCGCCCCGGGGCGTAGGTCACCACCACGGCGTGTGTGCCGCTGTTCGTCCAGTCCCCCGTGAAGTCCACAGTCGCCGCCGTCTGAGCAGCGAGCCGGACCAGGAGGCGCTTGGCGCTGGCTTCACCGCTATTCTGGTAGCTGTCGAAGACCACCGCGAGCCCCTGCTTGGTGCCGATCTCCGAACCGGACGCGGTGGCCGACACCTGCTGCACCACGAACGCGAACCCGTCCGCGCCCGTGCCGGTCTCGGCCGCCATGTCGAAGGCAAAACGCGCGGTGAAGCCCTCGCGTACCGAGTGCTTGGACGCGAGCCACGCCGCTCCGTACTGGTTCCCGGCCGCTGGCGTCAGGCGCAGTACGTCACCCAACACGGCGGCCGAACCGACGAGTGAGAGTGCACTGGACTGGTCCGCGAACGACCGAAACCTCACTGGATCCGAACAGATGTAGATAGCAGCGTTCGAACAGGTGTTTGCTGTGCACGTGTCCACGGTACAGGCGTTTCCGTCGTCGCAGCCGCCGGCCTCATAGACGCAGCCGGTGTCTTTGGAGCAACTGTCCGCCGTGCAGGGATCGCTGTCATCGCACGTAATCGACGCGTTGGTGCAGCCCAAGTCGGGGTCGCAGGTGTCCGTGGTGCAGGCGTCGCTGTCGTTGCAGGTGAACAGCGCGTACGTGCAGCCCAAGTCGGAGTAGCAGGTGTCTGTGGTGCAGGCGTCGTCGTCGTTGCAGGTCAACAGCGCGTACGTGCAACCCGAGTCGGGGTCGCAGGTGTCTGTCGTGCAGGCGTCGTGGTCGTTGCAGGTGATCAGCGCGTACGTGCAGCCCGAGTCGGGGTCGCACGAGTACGAGGTGCAGGCGTCGTCGTCGTTGCAGGTGAACAGCGCGTACGTGCAGCCCGAGTCGGGGTCGCAGGTGTCTGTGGTGCAGGCGTCGCTGTCGTTGCAGGTGATCAGCGCGTACGTGCAGCCCGAGTCGGGGTCGCAGGTGTCCGTGGTGCAGGCGTCGCCGTCGTTGCAGGTGATCGAAGGGTACGTGCAGCCCGAGAAGGGGTCACACGCGTTCGTCGTGCACGCGTCGCCATCATCACAGTTTCGCTCGCTCCCGGTGCAGCCGCCGTCCGCCGTGCACGTCTCGTCCGCGGTACAGGCGTTTCCGTCGTCGCAGGCACTTCCGAGGGCTGAGTTCACGAGCGAACAGGCGTTGGCAACGCACCTCCATACGGCGCAGAGCACCGGACCACCGGCGCAGTCCGCGTCCTCGACACACTCCACGGGACCAACATCGGGAGCAACATCGTCGCCGGCTTCGACCACCTCGGCGCCTCCTGCGTCGGTCGGACCGCTGTCGGTCGGCTCCGCATCCCCAGCCACATCCTCCAGAACCGTGATCTCGTCGTCTACGTCGTCCGCGCCCACCGTGTCCGCGCCCACCGTGTCCGCGCCCACCGTGTCCGCGGGCTCAGCATCCGCGGGCTCAGCGTCCGCAGCGGGCTCAGCGTCAGCAGGTTCCACGTCGACCACGCCTACCTCAGCGGGCTCCACGTCGGCGGGCTCCACGTCCGCCCACTGAATGTCCTTGGGGAGCGCGACATCGCCGGGTTCGACTTCGCCCACCTCGACATCACCAGACTCAACTTCGACAGCTTCAATGTCGTTGGGCCCGTCCTCGGTGGCGTCGTTTGTCTCTGCGGCGTCGTCAATACCGTCAGGAACGTCCTGAGCAAGAACCGTGTCCGCGTTCGGGCCTGGGGTCGTATCGTCGGCCGCTTCCACGTCGAGGTTTGGGGCGGTCTCGTCAGTTGAAGCGTCCTCGGCCGGACCCGCCTTGACATCGTCTATAGGGCCTGTTGGAGAGGACGTCGTGCAGGCGGCGACGAGGGCCACGGTCAACGCGGCGATAGACCCTCGGAACCGCCCCCAGCGGCCGGCCTTCCGAGCAGCGAGGGCGGACACGGCCGGACACGACTGTTCGGACACTGTGACAGCACTGTCCGGACAATCCGAGTTGGACGGGGGAACGGCCGGTACGGCCTCGACATTCTGGCTGTGCGAAAACACTGGTGGCGCCTCGATCCCGGACGGCCGGGAATCGTCATTGACCCTGCTCTTTCTGCACGTGCGATGCCAGGGCTGCGACGTGGCGCGAAACTGCGTTGATCCACCATACGCCCATTACGTGTCGGCACGCATATTATCGGATTGGGCGCGTCCCTACGTGGGCCTCGGTCACTTTCCAGCCGACGAAGCTGCTTGACGGGGTGCGGCGCTGCGCGTGTTAAACGGAGGGCTCGGTCGAGCTGTCGTCGACCACCTGGTGCGTCGACGTGATGACGCCCGGAGCCCCAGGTGCGTCGCTCTTCTGAAGCGGCAGACCGGGAGGCGCACCGGACCTGGACGATTTGGGCTATGCCTTGGAAAAGGCGCCTCCACTTGGTAGGTTGCGTCATGGAAATCGGCAGGGTCACTTGAGTCGACTCACTGGATCACTACTCACCGTCATCGCCAGCAGTAGCCTGCTCGTCGGCTGGCTGGCCGTCGACGAGCTCCTGGCGCGGCGACGCACCCGAGAGGGCGTCGCTCGCTTCGTCGCCGATGCCGAGGCAGCGATGCAGTCGGGAGCGCTCCTGAACGCGTCCGTGGCGCTCGATTCGGCCATGCGGCTCAGTCCGGCGGACCCCTCACTTCTCGATCTCGGGTTCCGCCTGCGTGTCGAGTCGGCGGCGCGTTCACCGGCCACGCTCACGGACCTCGACGTGGCGGCCGTGGACTACGCGCTGGCGTCCCAGGCCTCGTCACCGACCGTCCTCACGGCGCGCGCCAACCTTGCCATTCGGCGGGGCGACGTCGACGACGGCCGAGCTCTCCTGAAGGAAGCACTCTCGGCGACCCCCTATGGCCCGGCCGCACGGGCGCTCGGGAACCTCGAACAATCGGTGGGGAGGCGTGGCGAGGCGGTCGCAGCATACGAGCTCGCCCGACAGCACGACCCGTCGGATCACGAGTCGCTGAACAACCTGGGCGCCATCTACGTCGAGAGCGGTCGTTACGACGAAGCGCGGTCCTTGCTCGAGCAGGCGCTCACCGCGAACGATACGGTCGCGACTCGGCTCAACCTCGCCAACGCGCTGATCGGTTCGAAGCGGCTCCCGGACGCTGTACCCCACCTCCGCGACGCGCTGCGGCGGGACCCGTCATCGCGCGACGTGGCCGTCCGGCTCGGAGGTGCGCTTCGGGCCGCTGGCGAGCTCGGTGCTGCGGAGGCCGTCCTCTCACCTGTGACGGACACACCGGCGGCGCTCTACGAGCTGGCGCTCGTCCATCAAGCGCAGCAGCGTTACGCGCTCGCCGCCGAAGAGTTGAGCCGGCTGACCGCCGTTGACCCGCGCCACTTCGACGGTGCCTATCAGTTGGCCGCGACGCTCCAGGCCCTGGGCGAGGCGGAGGCGGCTAGGGTCGCCATGAGGCGCTATGTGGCGCTCGCTACCGGCACCGCGTCGGAGGATGCGCGTCGGACCGACGTCGAGCGGGTCCTCGCGTCACTCGAAGGGAAGGGCGGAGCCTCGTCGAACGCCGCAGCGGGCATACCAGGAGACTGAGCGTGTTCACGGACCGCCACTCCGCCCACGTCGTCGAGCTCCTGACGCGGTTGTTCCTCGGGATGGCGCTGGGATGCGGCAGCGCTTCCAACGCGGCCTCCTCGCCTCCGACGGACGACGTGTCGCGGGTAGACGACGTCTCGGGCCGTGCGGCTGACGTCCCGCCAGTCGACGTCGTTTTGCCAGTCGAGCTCGACTCCACTCCGATCTGCACACCGTCGTGTCCCGTGACCGAGTGTGGACGAGCTGACGGATGCGGCAGTACGTGTACGGCATGCCCACGAGACCTAAGCTGCGCCGATTGCGCTCTACAGCTTCGCCTGGCCGTGCTGACCCGTGACGCGGCGGGGCTCCCCAAGACGGTCGCATTGACGCTCGACTACCTGCCTCCCGAAGGCGTCGTGCTCCCGACCTTAGCCGACCTGCGGCTTCGGGCGGTCGGCGACGTGACTCTGCTCGGCGTAGACGCGGGTCCAGCGATCCTCGACGCCGGCAAGTCCCTCGTTGGGGATCCGGACACGGGCGAGCCTTTTCAGATCCTGGACGGTGGCGTCTTCCGGACCGTGGTGCTGTCGCCCGACGACGACACGCCTATCGGAACGGGGCGCTGGCTCACCTGGCGCTTTCGACTCGGGGCCGCCTTTGAGCCGCCGTCGGCGCCGGCGACCTTCGCTCTGACCCACGACGAGGCTCTGTTCGCCCCGCCGCCCGCCGACCTACCGGCAGGCGATCCCGCCGCCTTTACCCCGGTAGTGATCTGGCCGCTGCCGGGCTGAGTGGCCACCCCCCGCTGCAAACGCGCTCGTTCGGGCGCATGACGGAAGCCTCAATGATGTTGGCGGGTTCCGCGCAGTGACGGGCAATACGTTCGGCTTAGACACCTCAAGCGACGGCGCTGCTTGACAGGCTGACGCCTCGCCTGTAGTTAACCACTAAGTTAATTAACCTGCGGGTAAATCATGGTTGGTACTCACAGCGACAGCCTCAGCTCGACCTTCTCCGCGCTCTCGGACCCGACCCGACGCGCGATTCTCACGAAGCTCACCCACGGCCAAGCCAGCGTCACGGAGCTTGCTGAGCCGTTCCTCGGGGAGATGAGCCTCCCGGCGATCACTAAGCACCTGAAAGTGCTGGAGAACGCCGGGCTCATCACGCGTACCCGCGATGCGCAGTTCAGGCCTTGTCGGCTGAACGGCGTCCCGCTTCGAGAGGCGAGCGACTGGGTCGAGCAATACCGCAAGTTCTGGGAGGAGAGCCTGGATCGCCTGGGCGCCTACCTCGCGACCGTCACCACGACCCCACCCGCCGCAACGCCCGCCACCACTGAAGGAGACGATGATGTCCATTCCGAATGAATCCAGCGATATTGTTATTCAGCGCGTATATGACGCCCCCGTCTCGGCGGTGTGGGACGCGTGGACGGACCCGGCGAAGGTCGCCTTGTGGTGGGGACCACGTGGCTTCACGCTCACCCACCACAGCAAGGACCTGCGCCCCGGCGGTCACTGGCGCTACACCATGCACGGCCCGGACGGCACCGACTACCCCAACGTCACGACGTACCACGAGGTCGAGGTCGGCGCGCGGCTCGTCTACGATCACGGCGCCACGGACGACACGCCCCCGGTCTTTCGTGTAACGGCGACCTTCGCTGAGGTCGCCGGCAAGACACACCTCCACCTGACCATGACGCTACCGACGCCGGACGCCGCCGTGCAGACTCGGAAGTTCATCAAGGCGGCCGGCGGCAATGCCACCTGGGATCGCCTCGGGGAGTTCCTCGAAGAGGACGCGACCGGTCGCCAGGTCTTCGTCATCAACCGCGAGTTCGCGGCGCCACTCGAGACCGTGTTCGCCATGTGGACCACACCCGAGCACCTGGCGCGTTGGCTGCCCCCGACGGGCTTTCGGATGGAGTTCATTCGGGCGGACATCCGATCGGGAGGCGAATCGTTCTACCTGATGACCAACGACGCCACAGTGACCATGTACGGCCGCGCCCGCTACCTCGACGTCACTCGACCCGAGCGCGTGGTCTACACGCAGCAGTTCTGCGACGCGAACGAGAACGTGTCGCGTCACCCCATGGCGCCGACCTGGCCCGAGACCATGCACACGACGGTCACGTTCGCCGCCGAAGCGCCGGACCGAACGCGCGTCACCGTGCGCTGGGACGTCGTGGGCGAGGTGACCGTCGACGAGCTGGCCACCTTCGTCGGCGGCCGTACGGGCATGACGGGCGGTTGGACCGGCTCCTTCGACAAACTCGAGGCAGTGCTGGCGGCGGCGGGGCTCGATCTAGAATAGGTGGTTCGGCTTGCCTAGCGCCGCATCCCCGCCTGGTTCGTTCCAAGTAGAGAACGTCTGCCTCGAAGTACGGGGAGTATGTCTTCGGACTTGGCCCGAGCCGGGCGCGGCGCGGCGCGGCGCGGTCAACTCTCCCACGTAGTTGTGACCGAGCCCTAGCTTCGTAGGATGCTCGACATCTTCTTCCCCCGCGCGAGCTCATCGATGAGCTTGTCGAGGTAGCGGATCTGCCGCATCAGTGGGTGGGTGACGTCCTCTACGCGAACGCCGCATACGACGCCCGTGATCAGCCCAACGTTCGGATGGAGACGAGGCGCCTCGCCAAAGAACGTCTCGAAGTCGACCCGGCTGTCGAGCACGCGCGCCAGTTGTGCGGCGTCGTAGCCCGTGAGCCACGCAATGATCGCATCGACCTCCTCCCGTGTGCGTCCCTTCTTCTCGGCCTTCTGCACGTAGAGGGGGTAGACGCTCGCGAAGGCCATCCGGAAGATGCGGTGATGGGTGT
Source organism: Myxococcales bacterium (assembly GCA_018780435.1). Taxonomy (GTDB): domain Bacteria; phylum Myxococcota_A; class UBA9042; genus SXOO01. The sequence continues at coordinate 3,689 of JADMJS010000164.1, read as the reverse complement.
CCATGCGGGCGTGGAGCCTAGCTCATCGCCGAACTCCGCGACAGGGCGCCGTCGGGTCACTCTCTCCCTCGCTCGGGAAGAACGGCTCGCGGGCCCACAACGACCTCCTCGTCGCCAAAGACGGACTCGTCGGGGTCACCTACGAGAAGCGGATCCAGGGCGCGCCGGGTTCGTGTCGCTACATGCGCCCCCAGCGGGCGAAGACCGGGCTCGCCCTCACCGCCGGACAGCAGTGGACGTGTGAGCCCATTGGCGAAGGCGCCCCGGCGCATTGCACGGTGATTGGGGAGTAGTCGCCGGAGCGCCGTCCGGAGCAGGAGCAGACTCGGCGCGCGTAAATCGTCGGCACGGAAGTGACAGCGGTCGATCCCGAGCGGTACGCTGAACGCGGCGGGAGGCCCCATGGCAATCAAACGCACACTTTTTCACTTGGCTGGCCGAGGAATCGCCGCACTGCTGGCCGTCGCATGTTCCGCCGATGGGACTTCGTCCATCGCGGTCGATGGCCCAGACGGTGCCTCCGACGCCACGACGACGCAAGACGACGCGACGCCCGCCCCGGACGCGACCGAAGCAGACACCATCGCAATCGACGTGCCGGACGTGAACACGCCCGACGAGCCCGACACGTCGGAGCCGCCGCCCTGCGTTCCCACCGAGTCCTTCTTCGTCCAGAACATCTGGGCGCCCGTCATGTCGACGACGTGCATCGCGTGCCATTCCAGCTCCGGGGCGGCGAAGGCGAGCCGGATGGTCCTCCGGAGTGAGAGCTGGCCCGGCTGGCTCGACTTCAACCTCGGGGTCCTCCGCGAGATATCGAACTACGACTATGGCGGCCTGCCGCTTCTCCTGGCCAAACCGAGCGCACAAGCGCCTCACGGCGGCGGGGAGATCGTCCCTGTCGGCACCCCGCTCTACGCCGACCTCGAAGAGCTCGTCACCCGCCTGAAGGATCCGGTCACCTGCCAGCCGCCACCGGTGGACGACGCCGGCTACTTCAGCGGCGTCGTCGTGAGCAACGCGGCCGACACCTTTCGCAAAGCGGCGCTGAACCTCGCGGGCCGACTGCCGACCGTCTCCGAGCGGACCTCGCTCGAGGTCAATGGCGACGCCGCTCTCGACGCGGCGCTCGACGTCCTCCTCGACGAACCCGCCTTCCTCGAGCGGCTCATGGAGGCCTGGAACGACCTCCTCCTGACCAACCGCTACGACAAGAACCAAGACGCGCTGAACCTCCTGAACGAGGGGGACTTTCCAGCTCGCAAGTGGTTTGAAAAACCAGAGTACCCGGCCGACGCCTCGGCGAAGAACCTCGGCAAGCTGCACGCCAATCGCGCCGTCGCGCAGGCGCCGCTCGAGCTCATCTCATGGGTGGTGCGCCAGAACCGGCCGTTCAGCGAGGTCCTGACCGCCGACTACGTGGTCGTGAACCCGTTCTCGGCACGGGTCTTCGGGGTCACCGATCAGGTGCAGTGGATGAACCCGCTCGATCCCGAGGAGCGCGCCGAGGCGAAGGTCCCAGGCATCCCGCACGCCGGCGTCCTCACCGATCCGATGTTCCTGAACCGCTTCCCGACCACCGAGACGAACCGCAACCGCCAGCGTTCGAAGATGGTCTGGCGCCTCTTCCTCGGCACCGACGTGCTCGCGCTCGCCGAACAGCCCATCGACCCGACGACCATCGAGGATCACAACCCGACCCTGTTCAACCCGTCCTGCAGCATCTGCCACGAGATCGTCGACCCGGTCGCGGGCGCCTTCTCCGGTTGGACGGCCATGGGGCGCTTCCAGCCGCCGGAGGGCGGTTGGCACGGCGACATGCGGCCGCCCGGCTTCGAGGGCGACGTCGTCCCAGCGGACCAGAGCCAAGCCGGGCTTCAGTGGCTCGCCTCGCACATCGCGGCCGACCCGCGTTTCCCGACGGCCATCGTGAAGATGGTGTGGCGCATGCTGACCGGGGTCGAGCCGCTGAAGCCGCCCAGCGAGCTCGACGACTCCATCACCTCCGATGACGAGTTCGCGGCCCGCAAAGCGGCGTGGGACGAGCAGGAGACCTTCCTGCAGGACGTCGCCGCCAAGCTGGTCGCCGGGAACCTCGACATCAAGGTCGCCTTCAAGGCCGTCATCACGAGCAAGTGGTATCGCGCCGTGGACGTCGAGACCTACCCGGACGCGCTCCGCACCGTGGCCCTCGGGTCGCTCGGCCGCGGCAGGCTGCTCACCCCGGAGCTGCTCTCCCGGAAAGTCGCCGCCACGACGGGCTACCCGTGGCGCAGCACCCCGACGGCGGTCGACACACTCCTCGACGGCGGCCAATATCGGCTCTTCTACGGCGGCATCGACTCCGACCAAGTGACGCAGCGAATCACCGACCCGAGCGGCATGATGGCGGCCGTGCAGGAGCGCATGGCGAACGAGGTCGCATGTCGCGCGGTGTCGCAAGACTTTGCTCGCCCCGCCTGGGAGCGCCGCCTCTTCCCGCAGGTCGAACGCGGCTATCAGCCGGTCGACGCCAACGGCTTCGAGGTCCCGAAAGCGATCGAGGCCATCCGAGAGAACATCCGGACCCTCCATCAGCGCCTCCTGGGCGAGACCCTCCCGCCGGGCCACGAGGAGCTCGAAGCGACCTGGCAGCTCTGGCACGACACCTGGGAGGCGGGCCGAGCCGACGTCGCTGCAGGGACTCAGAGCGCGTCGCTCTCGTCGACCTGCGCGGCGACGAAGGACTGGTGGACCGGCGCGACGGTGCCGGCGGAATGGGCCGTCAGTAAAGACGACGCCTACACGGTCCGTGCGTGGACCGCGGTCGTGGCCTACCTCCTCACCGACCCGCGTTTCCTCTACGAATGAGTTGCCAATATCGAGATCCCCGTAGCGTCCCTCCCGGATCCCGCTCGTGCGTGAGGAGTGTGGCATGACGAAGCAGCTCGACCGACGCGATTTCCTGAAGATGTGCTCGGCCGCCTCCCTCGGCGTCGTGGGCGCCGGCTCGCTCTTCGGCGCCCGAACCGCTGCCGCCGCGGGCCCGGCGAGCTACCAGGGCAACCTGTGGGTCACGGTCCACGCCAGCGGCGGCTGGGATCCGACGAGCTTCTGCGATCCGAAGGGGAGCCAGGGCGAAGACGACCCGGCGCCGGTCAACAAATACCTCGCGGACACCATCGGCACCGCAGGCAAACACCGGTATGCGCCCGTCGCGGGCAATCAGGCGTTCTTCGAGAAGTACGGCAAGAAGCTCCTCGTCGTGAACGGCATCGACACGGCGACGAACGGCCACGACAGCGGCACTCGCAACGTCTGGAGCGGCAAGCTGCCCGAGGGGTACCCGGCGTTTTCGGCGGTGGTGGCGGCGTCGCTGAGCCCCGATTCACCGCTCGCGTTCCTCTCGAACGGCGGCTACGACGTCACCGGCTCTCTCGTGGCGCCGACCCGCGTCGGGAGCCCGAGCGTGCTCACCAAGCTCGCGTGGCCGAACCGCATCGACCCGGACAAGCCGGACGGCACCTATCACAGCGTCGACACTTGGGACCGCGTACAGGCCGCCCGCGCCGAGCGCCTCTCGCGACTGCAGGCCGCCGCGAAGCTGCCCCGTGAGGCCAAGTCCTTGTCTTTGCTGTACAGTGCGCGTCTCGGTAACTCGGATCTGCGCCTCCTGAGCGAGGTGCTCCCGCCGACCCTGGACACGTCGA
>JADMJS010000595.1 GCA_018780435.1 Myxococcales bacterium | reverse complement strand
CACCGGGCCATGAGCCCGCTTTCGCCACCGGAAACGCCCTGGCCAGCGCGAGTCGATGGCGATTTCGCGGCACCTCCCGCCGACGATTTGGGTGTAGTCGAGCTCGGCCCCTCTGTCCCAATCGCGATTTGGGCAGATAATCCGACCATTGCAGAACCCCTCCCACGGCGTCATGATGGGGAATCCAGCCTGACTAGGAGGCCCGAAGCGCCATGCCGAAGATCAACGACGACAAGAAGAAGCCTGCTGTCGAGAAGCCGCCTGCCCCGCCTGCGGCCGTGAAGAAGCCGGCGGCGTCCGGGTTTGCCGCGTCGAAGGCGGCCGTGAAGCCGAAAGCGGCGCCCGTGGCGGCGCGCACCATGGCGCCCGTCGCGCCTAAGCTGTCGACCTTCAAGTCGTGCGAAGAGCCGCTCGCTCGGGCGATCGCGGCCAGTCAGTCGCTCGGCTCGGGGGGCAAGGGCTCCATCTCGGACCTAGCACGGGCTCTCGAAGCCCTGCGCGGGTCGGTTCAGTCGACGCTCTCGTCGGCGGACTATGTCCAGAAGGGCGACCTCGCGACGCGGATGGGCCTGTCGAACCTCGAGAAGCACAAGCTTGGCAACAAGGCCGACAAGGATCTCGGTGAGCTCGAGGCCATCCTCGAGGTCGTCGAGACGCTCTCCACCATGCTCGCCAGCGTCGCCGATGCCGCGCTGATCGTGGGTCGCACCCATGAGGTCCTGAACGAAGCCCGCTACGACGTCTCGTCGCTCGCCCGAACGTTCGGATCCGAAGGTTTCGTCCTGAACGGCGCCGCCGAGCCGCCGAAGGCCGCCTCTCCCGCCCCCTGATTCGGGGCGCGACCGGGTTTCGGTAGCCATTCCAGCGCGGTTCCGATATGGCTCAGTCATGGGGCCGGCGTGCCTGCCGGCCCTCATGTTGTGAGGAGCACGCCGTCTTCGTGAACCCGTCCCTGAGCTCCCGGCCAGCGTCGTTACTCCCCCTCGTCTTCCTCTTCCCGCACCGCCGCGACGACGCCTCGTGAGCGCGCGTCCGAATCCGCCCGAAGGCGAGACGGAGACCGCCGCTCGGGCGCCCGCCGTGATCACGTGGGCCTACCTCACCCCGACGGCGATTTCGACCGTGGTGGCCGCGGCAAAGCGTGCCGGTGTGGTCGCGGTGGACACCGAGTTCGTCCGGGATCGCACGTATTTCCCGGAGCTCGGGCTCGTGCAGATCGCCGTCCCCGGCCACGAGCCGGCGCCCCCAACGAGCGACGGCGCCCAACCGGACCCAGCCGTCGAGGGAGTCCGAGTGTGGCTAGTCGATCCACTGGAGTCCCAGAACGCGCCCGTCCTCGAGATGGTCGCCGAGATCATGACCGATTCGGACGTCACCAAGGTCATGCACGGCGCCAGCCAAGACATCGCCGTGATTCGCTACGCGTTCGGCGTGGTCCCGGTGAACGTCTTCGACACGCAGATCGCCGCCGCCGTCCACGGGATCGGCGATCAGGTCGGCTACGCCGCGCTCGTCGGGCAACTGCTCGGCGCGACGATCCCGAAGGACTCGCAACGCGAGGACTGGCTCCGTCGGCCCATCCCGCGGCGTGCGCTCGACTATGCCGCTGCCGACGTGGCCTACCTGCCCGCTCTGGTGACCAAGCTCACCCAAGAGCTGCACCCGCGCAATCGACTCGGAGAAGCGCGAGAGCGCATGGACGCGATGGTCACGCAGGCCGCACGCGACCCGAGCCCGGAAGACCTCGCCTCCAAGATCAAGACCTACGGCCGACTGAACCCGCACCAGAAAGCGCGCCTTCGCGGGCTGGTGGCGTGGAGGGACAACGAGGCTCGCCGCGCCAACCTCCCTCGTCGCTGGGTCCTCGAAGACGACGTCCTGCTCTCACTGGCGCGCGTCGGCCCCATCGATCGCGAGGAGCTCGCCGACATCACCGCGTTGCCGTCAAAGGCACGGCAGCGCTGGGGCGACGAGCTGCTGCAGGCGATGCGGGTGAAGAACGCCTGACGGGGTCAGCGCCAGGACAGCCCGAAGTGTCTTGCCGCCACGGCGTGTAACGCCGCGTGTCTAGGAGCCAGCCGAACTTCAGGTCGTTCGGCGAATTTGTGCATGCTGGTGATGCAGCTGCCTTGGTTAGGACGTCGATAACGCGAGTTCGGGCCTACGCTCGTCTATCTTGGACAGGATCCGGTTCGCGAGAGTCTCGAAATCGAGGCGACATCGCTGGACGGCGTCAACGTGCGCTCCGATCGCGCCGTCCCCTGGGCGAAGACGAAACATCGGCTTTTGGGCGTCCTGGGCGAGCGGCATCAGGCTTTGGTAATGTCGCATCACGCCGAGACACGAGGGGTCATCAGCGAAGGTCGCAGGTGCGTCGCCGGTTCCAATCATGGACTGCACGAATTCGGTGGGCATCCTGTTGACCCAACGCTGGTAGGCCTTTACGGGACGAGACAGACGCATGCCCGCCTGCATGACGACGTAGCCGAGCGGCTCCATCAACCCTTGAGGAAGGTCTAGGTCGTACGCAGGGTTACGAGAGAGCCGGTCCGTCCATCCCCTCCGCCAGTCGGCTAGTGTGGGGCCGAGGTTGCGAAGGCCTTGTACCGAAAAAAGATCGGGTGCGAGGGGTGTGATCACATAGTCGCACGCGAGCAGTGCCGCGCGGTTGATGGCCCCGAGGTTGGGCCCGACATCCATGAGTACAACGTGAGCCCCTATCACCTCGGCAGCCTGCCTAGTAAGGCGATGGAACGCCGAGAGCGTCCTGAACGCGGATTCATCGCGATCAAGAGCTCGCGGCCAGCTATCGGAGAGCTTGTCCTCGAAGGTCGATAGGCCGAGATCCCCTGGCACCAAAGCCAATCCGTCGTCGATGACCTCAGTATGGGGTGCCCCAATGTCGCCTATTCCACGCAGAATCGGTCGCACGCATCCAAGCACCGACTCAGGGTGATCCACGGTGTTCGGCCAGAGTGACTCTAGGCGCTCCTCCGATAGGCACATGGCTGTCAAGTTGGACTGCGGGTCGAGGTCGACCATCAAGACGCGGCGGCCCATCTCTGCCATCATGAAGCCCAGATGATAAACCAGTGTGGTCTTGCCCACGCCGCCCTTGTTGTTGAAGAAGGCGAGCGTGATCACTGTCGCGCTCCGACGACGACAGCGAAGTTTCCTGGTTCGAACAGAAACCTCGGCTCCGGGTTTCCGTTCTGGGCGCAGGCCCTTCGGGAGAGCGGCACCCCGAGGCCAAAGCGTTGAACGAACCCAAGCTGGTAGAGCGCAGCGGCCAAGGCAGGGTTTCGGTAGTCGTTACCACCCGTTCGCCCGAACGTGGTAGGGGTCGCACGACCGAAGAGGCCACCCGGATTGTGGATCTCCACCCGGTCCGCGAACCAGTACCACTGTACTGGCGCGTTGCTCGATTCGTAGTTTCGATGAATGACTGCGTTGCGTAGCAGCTGTTGTAGTGCGTCGATGGGAAAGTCGGGCCTCCTCTGCTCGACCGTACTTCCGGTAACCGTCGTCGCGACTCGGATGTGGGCGCTCGAGACGTCGTCCATCTGGCGAAGCACCTGCGGCAAGGGACCCGCGAACTCCTTACGGTCGAGGATTGGGTCGGTCAGTTCCGTGCCGTCGATGCGGAGGAACTGGACGTATGCGCCCTTGATCCACGTGGTCGGGTTGAACCCAAGCAGCAGCAGACCCGCGACGGTGACGACGCCATCTGGACTGGCGAGGTGCAACGCAGCGAGCTGCTCCGGGACACTGCGACCGTTTTCGCGCAACACTTCAGGTGACACAGCGACCGGGAGGTACTCACGCCGAAAGTAGTCGAGGTCGAGGTCGTCGAGACTAGCGCCCGAGACCGGACGCTGGTCGAACGGGAGATCCCACCCTCGACGACGCTCAGTCAGAATCCGCTCATCATCACGAGTTGCAATGGCTCTTCGAGGCCCCACGCGAACGCGGACCACGCCACGAAGCCGCACAGGCGGCTCGTGGGACGGAGCGACCTCGACGACCGCGACATCGATGCCAGAGAGCGTCGCCTTGTAGACGCTCATGGTCGGGAAAGGGAGGATGTTACCGTCGCTTCGGATGGAGGACAGGCTGAGAAGGAGCTGGTCCGTGATCGGAGTGTTGACCGGCAAGCCGGTCTTGTCGTCCACACCAATGATGAAGACGCCCGTACGTCCAGAGCCCGGAAGGTCGTTGGCGAACGCACAGATTGCCGCCTCGACGTCTGCCTTCGACGACAACGTGGCCTTTCGTTCGACGTGATCGCTCTCAAGGTCCGATGTGAGCGCCAGCAGCTCGGCTTCAGTCAACATGGTCCCGTACGTCCTAGACTCCCCATGGCATTGATCCCATCGTTCTAGGAGGGCGCTGATTTTCTCCCGTCGCTGGCCTTCGCGCTTCCCCACGGGTGCGGCGTCAGATGTCTGCGATACGTCCTCACGTAGCTTTGGCTACGCTCCGGGCGTTTCTCGACATCTTCCTTGCCCCCGCGGGGAATCGCTTCGGCCAGCTCGGTCCGAAAATCATCATCCTCCTAGGAGGGCGCTGATTTTCTCCCGTCGTATCCCTTCGCGCTTCACCACGGATACGGCGTCAGATGTCTTCGATACATCCTCACGCACCTTTGGGCACGCTCCGGGCGGTTCTCGAATTCTTCCTTGCCCCCGTGGGGAATCGCTTCGGCCTGCTCGGTCCGAGAATCAGCGCCCCCTTAGCCGCTCCTCACGAGCGTCTACAGATGACCAGCTTCCTCCAGAACTAGCGCAGGTCAAGCCTGCAGGGTGCTTCTGGCTTCGATGTCGCCTCAGGGCGAAGGCTTCGCGAGGCGGTCGAATCCTCGCCGGGCTCGCAGTGGAGGCCCCCGGCCGGTCTAAGCCCAGTGCAGCCCGAGCCGACGCAACGCCGCTGCGAGCGACGGCGCGTCTGTGGCCGCGGCGAGGCGCAGCTCTTCGTATTCCCTAGGGAATCTCACCCGCGCCTGCTCATCCGTCACGCCGAACCACACCGCGCTCATGCCGGCCGCGAGCGCGCCGACGACATCGGCCGCGACCGAGTCCCCGACGTGCACCACGGCCGTGAGAGGTGCGCCGAGTCGTTCGGCAGTCCACTCGAAGATGGCCCGGCCCGGCTTCTCCATGCCGAGTCGGCCTGAGTCGGCGATGGCGACGAAGTCATCGAGCCAGTCGAGCTCGTCGGCCAGCTCGGCGAGTCGCCCCTCCGAGTTCGACAGGACGGCCACGGGCACGCCCGCGCGGCGTAGCTCCCGCACGAGCTCGATCATGCCGGGGACAGGGCGGCGCCAGAGATTGGAGATGGGCTGCTGGTCCCACAGGAAGTCCACGAGATCACGGATGATGTCGTCGCTGTGCGCCATGCCGGCGCGCCGGAGCAACGTCGTCATGAGCAGCTTCCAAGGGTGGCCCGAGATGCCGGCCGTGACCGCCTCGTTGTAGGCGAGCCATGCGGAGGGCACGGCCGCTTCGAGCACTTCGGCCGACGAGGGGAGGCCGCGGGTCTCGATGCGGCGGGCGAGCAGGGCGGTGTCGAGCTCGGCGAGGGTCTGGCCAAAGTCGGTGCTGACCTCGGTGAGTGTCGGCGGTGTCACGGCTGATTGGCGCGGTAGCCCACGAAGGCCGGTTTGTCCGGGTGAACGTCTTCGATACGCAGGTCGCCGCCGCCGTCCACGGGGCAACAGCGAGGCGCGCCGCGCGAACCTGCCACGCCGCTGGGTCCTCGAACACGACGTCCTGCTCTCACTCGCTTGCGTCGGCCCCGTCGATCGCAGCAAGCTCGCCGACATCACGGTGCTGCCCGCCAAGGCTCGGCAGCGCTGTGGCGACGAGCTGCTGCAGGCGATGCGGGCCAAGGCGCCGCACTGAGCGCGCGCGGGCTGCGGCGCCTACTGCTTCTCCGACAGTCTCGCTGCGTTCTGAAGTCGAGAGGCACGGGCGCATTCATGCCGCTCGAGGCTCGTCAACCGTCACTCGGTGGATTCGCATAGAGCCTACGCGCGATACTTTCGTCGACTCAATCGTCGGGTACTACGTCTGGAGGGGGTACTGTGGTGAGATTCCTGCGAGAGGACGGAGACAACACCGAGGCGGGAACGGGATTACGCCTCCCGTCACTCGCTAGTGTCCTCGTGGACGAGTCGCTCTCCGCCAGCCTCAATCACTGCGATGCGAGGTCGAGTTCGACTCCTCGAGACCGGACGCGCCACACGGCACCGGGTTGGTGGACGAAGGTGGTTCTCGCTTCCGTCGTGCTGGGAGTCTTCACGTCGAGTGGCTGCTCCTGGGCCGTCTCTAGACCGGCGGAGATCGACGGACGCTTCCAGCGGCACTGCACTTACTCTCGAAACAACGCGGTCACCGACACGGTCTTCGCGTCGCTCTCGGGCGCAGCGGCACTAGCCCTCCTCATCACTGGGGGGGTCGTGCTGGCCGGCTCGGACGACGGTGAAGGCGGAACGGGGGAAGGAGGGGTCGCAGCCGGTGCCCTGATGGGGCTCTCGGCCGCCCCGCTCCTCGCGGGGGCCATCTGGGCACCCAGCGCCTCGTATGGTTTCCGGAACGCGTCCCGTTGCACGGAATTGCGGGCCATCGACGCGGGGTGCCGTGCCGCTCCGGAGTGCGTCTCCGACGGGCTCTGCTCCTACGACGGGACCCGTTGCGTCGCGCTGGAGGCAGCCGACTGCGTGAGGTCGCGGGGGTGCCGCTCGTCTGGGCGTTGTGTGCTCGAAGGCGGCGCGTGTGTGGCGGCCGTTCCGGGGAAACCACCCATCGGCAAGTCGCCCGATCCGCCGACAGCGGTGACTCTGCCACCGCCCGCGCCGGTTCGCACCGACGACCAATGCCGTGCTGGAGTGACATGCAGAGAGCTCGGCCTTTGCGGCGCTCGCGAGGGTAGTTGCATCGCCGTATCGGACGACGACTGTCGACGTGCCCTCCGCTGTCGTGCTCATGGCCGCTGCTCTCTGAGCGGCGGGCAGTGCGTCGCTGCGACGGACGCCGACTGCCAAGCGTCCGACGGATGCACGAGCGGTGGGCTATGCGCCGCCCGAGACGGCATCTGCGCTGAGGCCCGGTGACCGTACGCGTTGAACCGCGCCCGAAGGCACACTTCGCGTCGGGCGGCGACTTGCCGTGCCGCAGTACCGTGGCTTGGCCGCGCCGTCGTCAGCCCCAGTGAAGACCGAGCCGACGCAACGCCGCTGCGAGCGACGGCGCGTCTGTGGCCGCAGCGAGGCGCAGCTCTTCGTATTCCCTAGGGAATCTCACCCGCGCCTGCTCATCCGTCACGCCGAACCACACCGCGCTCATGCCGGCCGCGAGCGCGCCGACGACATCGGCCGCGACCGAGTCCCCGACGTGCACCACGGCCGTGAGAGGTGCGCCGAGTCGTTCGGCAGTCCACTCGAAGATGGCCCGGCCCGGCTTCTCCATGCCGAGTCGGCCTGAGTCGGCGATGGCGACGAAGTCATCGAGCCAGTCGAGCTCGTCGGCCAGCTCGGCGAGTCGCCCCTCCGAGTTCGACAGGACGGCCACGGGCACGCCCGCGCGGCGTAGCTCCCGCACGAGCTCGATCATGCCGGGGACAGGGCGGCGCCAGAGATTGGAGATGGGCTGCTGGTCCCACAGGAAGTCCACGAGATCACGGATGATGTCGTCGCTGTGCGCCATGCCGGCGCGCCGGAGCAACGTCGTCATGAGCAGCTTCCAAGGGTGGCCCGAGATGCCGGCCGTGACCGCCTCGTTGTAGGCGAGCCATGCGGAGGGCACGGCCGCTTCGAGCGCTTCGGCCGACGCGGGGATGCCGCGACTCTCGATGCGGCGCGCGAGCATGGTGGTGTCGAGCTCGGCGAGTGTCTGGCCAAAGTCGAAGCTGACCGCGAGGAGCCGGGGTTCGGTCACGGCTGCGCAGCCCGATAGTCGGCGTAGGCCTTCATCAGCGCCTTGTAGAGCATCGCGCCGATGACGCGGTCGCCGGCGGGCGTGAGGTGCATGTAGTCGCCCCACGCGAGGCGCGGCTTGGAGTTGTACCAGCGCCCCATCGTGCCTTCGCCGCCCATCGCCGCGAGCGTGTCGTAGAACGCGCAGCCGACCTTCTCGGCGATGCGTCGCTGAATCGGGATGAGCTTCAGGAGCAGCGGGACCGTGCGCACGCGCCCGCGCTCCACCTCGCCGTGGTCTTGCGGGCTCATGACGATGCAGGCGCCGTCGGGCGCGCCGGCCCGCATGCGCCGGATGACCTTCTCGTACTTCTCTTCGTACGGCCCGAGCGCCATGTCGCGGTCCACGAGCTCGTTGCCGCCGTAGAGAATGACCTGCAGGTCCGGCTTTCGGAGCTCGGTCTGCCGCTTCAGGTGCTCCTCATTGAAGTTGAGGTAGCGGCTGGCGCGCGTCCCGATGAGCTGAATGCAGTCGTAGACGACGCCCGGGCCGTCGGTCTCGAGCGTCACGCCGTAGACGTGCGCGGTCCCGCCGCCCTTCGACTTCACGACGAAGGTGTTCTCGGCGCCGGGCGTGCCGCGGAAGACCTTCGTGAGGTCGGTCTCCGCGTCGGCCTTGGTCGAGAAGACCTCTTCCGGGCCGCCGTTGACCGAGACAGCGACGTCGCCACCCTTGGGATAACCCAGGTAGAAGAGCTCGAGCCGGTCGGACCAGACCTTGTAGCTCGCCTCAGCGCCGCCGCCCCAGCCGAGGCCCGCGACACCGCCGAAACCGTAGCGCGATTTGCCCCACTTGCCGTTCAGATCGTCGCTCGTGACCGTGCGTGAGGACCAGCCCCGTGTTTTGTAGACGACGTCCTTGTGTTTGTACCACTGCCAGCCGGGCGCGACGTTGACCCAGCCCTTGCCGGCCGATCCGAAGTAGGCCTGCAACTTGCGGCGGACGACGCTCGTGATGCCGTCCGCCCCGATCTCGGACGCGCCATAGTGCGTAATCCGCGTGACGGCGCCGGCCTCCCGATGTGCCGTGCGGTCGAGCGCCGCGAAGAAGGGCTTCAGACTTCCCGCCATTTCGAGCTCGCCGGTGATGCCCTTGTACTCCGCCGCGAGCGCGTCCGGGGTGACGCTCACAGATTCGCCCACGGGGAGCGGCTTCGGCGCCGACGCGGGCTCCGGCTTCGGCGCCGGCTCGCCGGGTTCCGGGACGGGGGCTTCGGGCGCAGGCCCCTCGGGCGCGGTCGGTTCACCGGGTTCGGGCTTGCCGGGCACGGCTGGCTCCGCGGGCTCACCGGCGGGTTCATCACCCGGTTCTGCCGCCGGCTCGTCGCCCGGGGGCCCCTCGGAGGGGAGCGGCTCGTCGTTCAGTGGCGGCGCGTCGCCCATCGGCGGCCCATCGCTCTCGCCGTCGTCCCCAGACGGGTCTTCCGCCGCGGCTTCGGCCGCTTCCGCGAGGAGCTCGTTCGAGATGCCCGCCTGGGCGGCGGCCTCGAGCGGCTTGCCGGCGAAGAACGCGGCGAAGGGGACGGGATCACCTTTGATCCAGGGCCGATACTCGGCGAGCTGCGGGACCACGTAAGTGACCGACAGGGCTACCACCAGGGCGCCGCCGATGGTCCACAGCGCCTTCAGCGCGCGTTTGGTCTCGGGATCCGGATCACCGGGTCGCGCCAGCTCGGGTCGTGAGATTGGTTCCATGGTCCCCGCTCAGAACTGGAAGTAGATGAAGGGCACAGGCTGGGTGTTCGACAGGTGCACCATCCAGCCACAAATACCCGCGAGTACGACGCCCTTGCCGGCCGGAGGCATGTCCCGAAAGAGCGCCTGCGCCCGATCGACGTAGGACTTCGGCGCGAGGTGGATGGCGTAGCTGACGCCGAGCACCCAGAAGATCGAGCTATGGAGCTGGTGGACTGTCCAGTTGGAGCCCATGAGCTGCTTGGTAACGGCCCAAGCCTGCGTCAAGTTCTCCGCACGGAAGAGAATGCGGGCCAGGGTCACGAACGCGAAGGTGCACGCCACCCGCCACACGATCCCAATGAGGCCGTGGTCCGGCTCTTCCTTCTGCCCGAGACGCTTCCGCTTCTGGTTGAAGTACCGGTTGAGACCGACGGCGCAGCCGTGGATGAGGCCGTACCAGACGAAGGTCCAGTTCGCGCCGTGCCAGACGCCCATGATGACGAGCGACGCCATCAGGTTGAAGTAGGTGCGCGCGGTGCTGCCCCGGGTGCCGCCGAGCGGGAAGTAGATGTAGGCGCGGACCCAGCGCGAGAGGCTCATGTGCCAGCGGCGCCAGAACGACGCGACGGTGGTGGCTTGATAGGGCCGGTCGAAGTTCTGGGGGAGCTCGTAGCCGAAGAGCTTGCCGGAGCCGACCGCCATGTCGGAGTAGCCGGAGAAGTCGCCGTAGATTTGCATCGAGTAGCCGATGAGCGCGACCAGCACTTCGCCCGACGTGAACAGCGAGGGGTTGTCGTAAAGCCGGTCCACAAGGTTGAGGCCCAGCCAGTCGGCGATCGCGACCTTCTTGATGAGCCCCTTCATGATGAGGAAGACGCCGTCCGAGATCTGCTCGCGAGTGACCTTCGGGCGGCCACGCATCTGCGGCTCAAGCTCTTGGGCCAGTGTGATCGGGCCCGCGATGAGCTGTGGGAAGAAGGTCACAAAGCCCGCGAAGTGGAGGAAGCTCGTGACCGGCTTCTGGTGGCCCCGGTAGACGTCGATGGAGTAGGCCATGGTCTGGAAGGTGTAGAACGAGATGCCGACCGGGAGCACCGCGTTCAGGAAGGGCATAGCCGTGTGCGGGTCCATGAGCCCGACCGCCGAGAGCCCCGTGCGGATGCTCTCGAGGAAGAAGTCGTAGTACTTGAAGGTGCCGAGGAGCCCGAGGTTCACGGTCAAGCTGCCGGCGAGGTAGAGCTTGCGGCGCTTCGTGTCATCGGTCGTGCCCATGAGGCGGCCCATGCTGTAGTCGACCACCATCGACGTGATCAGCAGGAGCACCCACCAGGGCCGCGCGCACATGTAGAAAAAGAGCGACGCCACGACGAGGAACGCGAGCCGCAGCGAGTTGTGACGCTGCAGTCCCCACGCCACCATGAGGGCGACGACGAGGAAGAGGGCGTAGCTGAGAGTGTTGAAGGCCATTGAGCGGGCCCCTTGGGCGCAGGTGCGGCGTGCACGGGGCACTCCGGGCCGAGTCGTGCACTCTCTCGAACGCGGGCGACTACCGGGGCGCGTTCACGAGAGGCCGGACCTAACACGCGCGGGCCGGGGGGTCCAATTCCGAAATGGTGTGGGTTTCTGCGCCGAACGGACGCAGGTGGGCAGCGGCTTCGAGCGCGACGACGACTAGAGCGACGTGTTCTCGGTCGAGCCGCCAGCCTCGAGGCCGGCCACGGCCGAGGCCTTCATCTTCTTGCGCTCGGCCTTCGCCGCCTTGGTGATCGCGTCGCACTGCGTCATGTAGGCCGGCGGGGGCGCGTCTTTGGCGTTCGGAGTACACCAGTGGTGCCAGAGGCTCTGGCACTCGACCGGCGCAGGGCCGCTCGCGAGGGTCTCTTCCTTCATGTAGAGCAGGTGGAAGCTCTTGATGG
>JADMJS010000336.1 GCA_018780435.1 Myxococcales bacterium | reverse complement strand
TCGCTGTGGTCGCTGTGCCGGCGAGCTTTGCCTCGGCGTCGATCGGCTTTCTGGCCTGCTTGGTCGTGCAGCCCGTAGACGTGCCTGCGCGCGGTCGTGCTGGCGTGTTCTTGATTGCAAACTCGTCAAGCTTTTCGGCCTCGGGCGAGTTTTCAGGCCAGGACGTCGGCGCGGCTTCGCGAGATGAAGAAGGCTGGGTTGCGACGAGCGAGGGCGATTCCACCACTGCCAGGAGCAGACCATCACAAGAAAATCAACCTGGGCTGGTGGTCGTGCGCGTGACGCTCAACTCGATCGCGGTGCGGGTCTTCTCAGCAGGCGACATGCGAACCGAGCAGGTTTTCAACGCCTCGTCGGTGCAACTGACGCCACAAAGCGCGTCATCGTCCGGTCCCTTCAGCTTCATTCACATGGACCGCCTCGCCATCGTGGGCAGCGCGATCACGGTTGTCGAGTGCCGGCTCGCCTCGACGTTCCTCGAGGCGACGACGAACCCGCCGACGCAACCGCCAACCCCGAAACCGACGCCGATCCCGACGCCGAGCCCGACGCCGAGCCCAACGCCGAGCCCAACGCCTATTTTGGTGACGACTTCGACGGCATCGACGACGCCGAGCCCGTCCAGCACCACGCTCACGTCACTCACGTCGACACAAACGACGACGCAGTCGTCTGTCACCGCCGTCGACTCGGCGACCACGCTTGTCTCGTCGGCGCCCGCCAGCGGCGCGACCGAGACCAAACTCAACAACGGCGCCGAGGCAACCGTCACCGCCAGCGCTCCTGACAACAACGCCGCGCTGATCGGCGGCATCGTCGGAGCGTTTGTCGGCGGGCTGCTTATCGCCGGACTCATCGTCGGGCTCGTGTGCAGGCGCAAGAACTCGACAAAGCGGGGCCCGACCGAGATGCACACGGCGCGCAACGACGAGGAGCCGTCACAGCGCGCGCCCATCGTCAGCACCTACGGCGCACTGCCCACCAAGGAGAGTGGCTCTTCTGCACACTACCAGACGACATTTGGCGAATGAAACCCTCGCGCGATCTCCACTGTTGTGTTTTTGTCCCAGCGATGAGCTTGTTGCTCCTGTTTCTGAGCTGCGCACACGCGGTTTTGTATCTGAAGCTCGGCTTCAACTCGAGCAATACCAGAGAAGACGCAGGCACAATCGTCTTCTATTCCCCAGCAACGACTTTTGCAGGCTTCCGCGACACGCCCACTGGAGGCGGATTGCGCGTCAACGGTCTTGGTGGGTCGGGTCCCGGACCGACGCGGTTTGCGACAGCAACGGCGGGCGGATGCTTGGTTCAGCTGCCGTCGTCGTTTGTGGCTGCGCCGCCGCCGGTCCTGTTCTTCGCGTGTCTGGTCGATCAGCCCATTCAGCTGAGCTCGAGATGTCGCACAGGCATCTACGCCACCGATGACCTCCCCAACCCGATCCAGACCGACGGCTCGATTGCTGGTTCCGACGCGGGCGTCACGCTCACCAGCAACGGTTGGGCGGCGGCGAGCGAGGACGTCGCTGTCTCAAGTACGACCATCAGGCCTGCGCAGAGCGACCGGCCGCTGCTCGTTGTCGCGCGCGTGGTTGACGGCTTCGTGAGCGCCCGCGTGTACTTGGCAACCGACACGCGAACCGAGCAGACGTTCAACAGCTCGGCCGTCTCGCTGGCGACGCGCAACTCGAGCACCAGCGGCGCGTTCACGCTCGCCAAAGTGAGGCGCCTCGTCGTCGTCGCCGCGGAGCTGGCCGTGATCGAGTGCCGCGCAGCGAGCACCTTCAACGAGGCCGCCACCAACCTCCCGCCACCCACGCCGGCGCCTACGCCGTCGCCCACGCCCAAACCCACGCCGGCTCCAACGCCAGCGCCAAACCCGACGCCCGCGCCGACGCCTGTGCCCCCCGCGCCACCCGGCTCGACCAACAGCCCCACACCGAGCCCGACGCCGAGCCCGACGCCGAACCCGACCCCTACTCTTGCAGTGCCGACGCCGACGCCCAACCCGACGACCTCTTCTTCGACCTCTGCTTCGATGTCGCCCACGACGCCCTCGATTTCGACGTCGCCTTCGATGACAACGCTTGACATTGACCGAGTCAACAGCGGCGACAGCCTCACCACGGCAACAGGCGGCGGGCCGGCGAGCGACAA
>JADMJS010000753.1 GCA_018780435.1 Myxococcales bacterium | reverse complement strand
GCCAACATCGCGGTACCGGCCTGGACCAGCACCTGACCGCGGGAGAGCGCGCTCGACTCCTGCGCGATGTCCGCGTCACGGATGCGGGAGTTCGCGCCAGCCAGGTTCTCGCGCGTCACGTCGACCGCCGAGGCGGCCTGCATGAGCCGGTTGCCCTTGGCGCCGAGGCTGGACCGCGACTCGTTCAGCGTGTTGAGCGCCGTGTCGAGCGTTGCCATCGCGGACTGCGCGTTGGCCTTCGAATCGAGCCCTTCCGTGCCGCCGAAGCCGAGGCCGGCCGTCGTGACGTCGGCCACGTTCACCGAGATGCGGTAGTTGGCGCCGTCGTCGAACCCGACCTGGAAGTCGAGACCGGTCGCCGCGAAGGAGCCATCCGTCAGCACCGTGCCGTTGAACTCGGTGGTGTTGGCGATTCGGTCCACTTCGCCCACGAGGTCCTGAAACTCCGTGTCGATGTAGGCGCGCTCGGTGTCGGTGATGCCGTCCGAGGCGGACTGCACGGAGAGCTCACGCATGCGGATGAGGGCGTTCGAGATTTCTCCCATCGCACCTTCAGCCGTCTGCACGACCGAGAGGCCGTCGGCAGCGTTGCGGGAGGCCTGGCCCAGACCGCGGATCTGCGAGCGAAGGTTCTCCGACACCCCGAGACCGGCCGCGTCATCCATGGCCGAGTTGATGCGGAAGCCGGAGGTCATCCGCTGGAGGGCCTTGTTCTGGTCGCTCTGGCTGATTCCGAGAGCGCGCTGACCAGTCATGCTGGCGACGTTAGTAGTGATGGAAATCGGCATGACACTGCTCCTTCGTGCAAGAGGCGACGGCCGTCCCACCCCGGGTCGGCATGATCGCATTACGGTTTACCAAGAGGAGGCCCCGTTCAGTCCCGAACCCGCCGGGACGACGTGATGACCGTCCTCATAGCATCACTCATTTCGGAGCGATGTATGAATGGTGTCATCAAATCGGAGCCCGAGCTTGTACCCGGGACATCCGGAGCGAAAGGAGCCGGTCAGAGGACGGTGCGAGCAACCCCGCGGAACTCCGTCGTGACTGGCCTCCGAGGCTCGGCTTCCCGCCGACCCCTCGGTTGGAAACAGCGCCCGGCTCTCACCGGTTGCCGCTTCTGGCCGCCTCCACACAGGGGGAACGTGACCCCCGGTCCGGGGTTTAGGGAAAAAGTGCAGGACGCTTCGTATCGGAGGGGCTCGGTCGAAAAGCAGTGGGAGATTTGACCGCGCCGCGCCCCGCCCAGCTTGAGCGACGTTCGAAGAGATACCCCTCGAATTGCAACGACTTGGAGCGATCTGGATGGGATGGCAGCGACGAAGCGGCCGCCCCGATCGTCGCGACATAAAGCGGACACAGTTACGGGTGATCTCAGCGGTGCCGTGGGTCGATCGACGCCACGGGAGGAGGCGCGATCACGCTATTGCCGTCACCCGAGCCTGGCACGAGCACCAGCACACGGTCCCGCGAATCGGCCGCGTCGGCGGCGGCGCGTTCGCTCTTGATTCGGCCGCGTTGCAGCTCGAAGACGTATCGAATGATGGCGTCACGTTCACCGGCGCGTAGTGACTCCCACTCGCCTTGGCAGCGGAGCCGCCTTCCTACCTTCTCCACGCGCAGGACCTTGGCCAGCACCATGATCGGGGCGCGGTCGGGATCGTCACCCAGCGGCATGAAGATGCGTACGAGCTGACCGGCCTCCAGTCGGGGTTGTGGTGGACGTCCGCCCGTCGAGGGTGTGTCGTCGCCACCGTCGATCAGAAAGGAGAGTCCGCCGCCCGAGATGTCGGCGAGCGTCGCCCGGACGGGGTCACGATCGTCGCGTCCCGAGCTCGACTTGGAGCCGGTGCCGCCCACGACCGACAACGTGGAAGGGGTGTGGCCCCCGATGGGCGTGACCAGCAACGCGGTCGCGACCGACTCGCGCACGTGTTCACGGCGATTCTCGCGGACGAGGGTCGCGGTGTGTTCGAGGCGCAGGATGGGGCGTGGCGCATCGACGTAGGCTCGCACCGCGGTCTCAAGCCGATAGACGCCGTGGCCAGGTCGCGTGAAGGACAAGACGACGCTGGCTGGGGTGCGTATCTCGGTCCCTTCGCGATGGCTCCCTGGTCCGTCTGAATGACCTAACGATTCGGAACCATTCGAGTTCTCTGTGGGCGGAACCCACGAGTCGATGCGCAGGTCGAAGTGATCTTCGTTCACGGACCAGACGACCGCTTCGTGTTGTTCGCTCGCGACGCCTTTGCTCCCCGACAGGACCAGCGTCGCGACGACGTCCGTGCCCTCTGGGAGCTCGCGCGTGCTGATGAGTGGGCGCAGCAAGCTGCCCGGGGGGTGGATACGTCGCCGCAGCCGGGTGAGCTCGACGATGACACCGAAGTACTCGGAGCCTGAGAGCCGGCGCGATCGGAGGTGCTTCACATAGCGGGACACGGACTCGTCATAACGACGGGGCGAGATGATGAGGTCCGAGACCCCTTCGCCGGCGGTTCGCGCGAGGTGTTCGAGCTGCGCGATCTCAAGGAGCGTGAGGCCTCGATCTTCGGCGAGCGCTTTGCCCGTCCGGCGTGCCGCATTGCCGCGGAGCTGCGCTCCGAGCAGCATTCCTGCTGCTGCAGCGGCTCCGGCGATGAGGCTGGCAAGACCGACGTCCACGCGGCTTGCATCGGGCTATGGGCGCGCTGACTTGAGGGGAGAGTTCGGCGCCTTCAGACGCGCTCGAGGATGGCTCCCGCGCCGAGGCCACCGGCCGCGCAGATGCCGAGCGCAGCGTAGCGCTTTCCAGACCGGTGTAGCTCGTTCGCCATGGTCGTGACCATACGAGCGCCGGTCGCGCCGAAGGGGTGACCGATGGAGACGGAGCCGCCGTGGACGTTGAGCCGGTCTTCGGCGACCACGCCCACGGCGTCCTCTTTGCCGAGGCGTTCGTGGCAGAAGGCGGGGCTCGCCATCATCCCCAGCACCGCCAGGACCTGCGCTGCGAAAGCCTCGTGGATGTCCACGAAGTCGATGTCGCCGAGGGTGAGGCCGGCTTTGTCGAGCGCGTGTGGCAGCGCGAGGGCGGGCCCCATGAGGAGCTGGTCGGCGGGATCGACGCCGACGTAAGACCAGCTTCGGAACGCGGCGAGCGGGGTGAGACCGAGCGCGTGCGCCTTCTCTTCGCTCATGACGAGGACCGCCGCGGCGCCGTCCGTGAGCGGAGACGAATTGCCGGCGGTGAGGGTGCCGACGCCTTTTTTCCCGAACACGGGGCGGAGTTTGGCAAGCTTTTCCAGGCTGGAGTCGCCGCGCACGAGCTGGTCCTGGCTCACGAAGGTCCCGTCGCGGGTCTCGACGGCGACGACCTCGTCGTCGAAGCGACCGCTGGCGATCGCGGCCGCCGCGCGCTGGTGCGACCTCAGCGCGAAGGCGTCCTGGGCTTCTCGGGAGATGGCGTTTCGAGCGGCCATCTGCTCCGCCGCTTCACCCATGACCTGCCCGGTCGAGCGCTCCGCGATGCGAGGGCGTTGCGGCAGGACCTGGCTGAGGGGCATGAGCTGCGAGAGGACCGCCATGATCTCGGCGGGGCCGGCCTTTCCAAAGGCGAGCGGCGCGAGGGCGTGGGTGGCTTTGGTCGGGAGCACGAGCTGGGCATTGCTCGTGGAGTCCGAACCGCCGGCGATGAGGACGTCGGCGTCGCCGCGTTCAATGGCGGAAACGGCGCAGGTGATGGCCTGGAGGCCGGAGGCGCAGGCCCTCGTCACGGTCATGCCTTCGACCGACGGGGGGAGCCGCAGATCGAGGGCGATCTCGCGGCCGACGTTCGGTGCGCCGGGAGGCAGAATGACGCCGCCCCACACGATGCCGTCGATGGCTTCACGGGCGATGCCCGTGCGCGTGAGGAGTCCGCGGACGGCGTGGACGCCGAGCGCGATGGTATCGAGCTTCATAAAGGGCCCGAAGGCCTTGACGAAGGGGGTACGGACGCCGCGGACGATGACGGCGCGGCGAGCGGGGCGGCTGGACTTCTTGGGTGTGGCCATGGTGGGCACTCTCCGGTCTCGGGTTCGTTGGAAGGTCAGGCGCCGACGAGTGAGCCGCCGCAGACGCGGAGGGTCTGACCGGTGACGCCTTGGGACGCCGCGCTCGCGAAGAAGGCGACAGCCTGGCCGATGTCTTCCGGCTGACCTCCTTGACCGAGGCTGTTCATGCGGCGAGCGACTTCGCGAATGGCGATGGGGATCGCGGCCGTGAGCCGGGTCTCGATGAAGCCCGGGGCGATGGCGTTGACAGTGATACCGCGGCTAGCGACGCGCGGCGCGAGCGCGGCCACGAACCTCACGATGGCCGACTTGCTGGCCGCGTAGTTGGTCTGACCCATGTTGCCGGCGATTCCGGCGATCGACGAGAGGCCGATGATGCGCCCCCCGTCCGCGATGAGGCCGGACGCGAGGAGGTGTTCGGTCGTGTCGAGCACGGCGCTGAGGTTCACGGCGATGGCCGAGTCCCAGTGGTCGGGGCGCATGCGCGCGAGCGTCTTGTCGCGCGTGATGCCGGCGTTGTGGACCACGATGTCGAGCCGACCGTAGCGAGCACGGATGGCGGCCTCGATGCGGGCGCCGGCACCGTCCGACGTGATGTCTTCGAGAAGCGGGAAGCCCCCGATCTCACGCGCGAGCTTCGAGGTCGGGCCATCGTCGTCCGGGCGATCGAGGACCACGACCGACGCGCCTTCGGCGGCGAGGATGCGCGCGGTCGATTCGCCGATGCCGCGGGCGGCGCCGGTGACGAGAGCGACCTTGCCGTCGAGGCGGCGGCCGGTGCTCGGCAGCTCTGCGGCGGTGGCGCTCACCGTGAGGATCTGGCCGGTCACATAGGCGGAGGCTGCCGAGAGCGCGAAGGTGAGCGTGCCGGGTAGCCGCGCCTCGGCGCCCGGATCGATGCGGATCAGGAGCGCGGTGGCGCCCCGCTTGCCGATCTCCTTGGCCGCCGAACGGATGAAGCCGTCGAGCGCGCCTTGGGTGGCCATCGCGGGCACCGACAGCTCCGGATCGTCGAGGGTGCGACCCAGGACGATGAGGCGCCCACACTTGGCGAGGCTGCCCATGAGGGGATGGAAGACGTCGTAGAGTGCGCGTAAGTCCGCCGTCTGACGGAAGCCCGTCGCGTCGAGCACCACCGCGTCGAGGCGCAGCGGGGGACCCTCGGGCTTCGCGTCGGGCGACTCGCCGGCCGGCTCGGGGAGCCGCTGCGGCCGTCTCCCGAACGCCTCACCGACCCCCGCGAAGTGCTCGAAAGCGCCGCCGTCGCCGGCCAGGAACGGGTTCGCGCCCTCCGTCGCGAGCGTGCGGGCCACCACCTGATTCAGGACCGCGTGGCCGCTCGCGTGGAAGGCGACGTTCTTCCCGTCGAGGAGCCGTGCCGGGGCGGGCGACTTCAGACGCTTGAGCGGCTCCGGAATAGGCAGCGGGAGACCGAGGGACTTCACGAGGTCGCGCGCTCTCGGGTTCTTGGCGATCTCGAGGAGGATGTCATTCATCGGGGTGGCTCCGGGGGGGCTCGAAAGGGGACCGGGGTGCGTTCAAGCGAACTGGCCGAGCATGTAGGCGGGGCCGCCGACGGCGTCGCCGACCGCGACCTCGTCGTCACCGATTCGGTACAGGCCGACGCGGGCGGGCAGTACGAGCGGTCGCGTGAACTTCACGTCGAGGCGCGTGAGCCGCCGCGTGCCGAGGAAGCCGATCCGCTCGAGCCCTTCGTAGGCCCGCGCCATGGTGGCGAAGCCGTGTAAGATCGTGTTCCTGAAGCCGAACGCGCGGGCATAAGCCGGGATCCAGTGGACCGGATTGAAGTCGCCCGTGAGCTTGGCGAAGTCGAGGCCGGCGTCCGGGCGCAGGCGCCAGCGCGCGAGCTCTTTGGCGTCGGACGGGACCCGGGGCTTCTCGCGACCACCGGCGCCGCCCTTGCCGCCGGCCGGCTTTCCACCAGCCGGCTTGCCACCAGCCGGCTTGGCGAGGGGGACGATGGCGAAGAGGCGGGCTTCGAGCGCGTCCGGCGACGACGCCGTGCCCGTGATGATGCGCTGGCACAGCACCGCGCGACGGCCGTCGTCGTCGATGCTCTCAAGGCACACTCGCACGTTCAGCGGCTCGTTGGCCGGGATAGGCGCGCGGACCTCGAGGCGGCACCCGCCGTTCATCACCTTGGCGATGGGGTAGGGGACGTCCGTCAGCGTCCGGGCGGCGAGGCCGAACGACCACTGTGGGAAGAGGTGCGGTGGGAGCTGGCCGCGCCACGTCGAGGGATCACCGCCCACGTGGCGAATGTAGGCCGCGATGAGCTCGGGGCGTCGCGGCGGGAGGGTCGCGGTCAGCTCCGGGCCGGGGAGGGCTGGCGCGGTGAGCTGAGCCGGGCCCTTGCCGGAACGCTGCTTTAGTGCCGCGAGCGCCGTGAGCCCGAGGCCGGCGAGGACGGGGCCTTGGTCCAGGACGAACTTCAATGGGACGGACAAGGGCGCCTCCTCAAGTCATGGGATCGCGGTGAAGTGCCGGAACGGAATCGGGAAAGAGCGACGCGCGGGCAATGCGCATGAGCTCGGTGTGGTACCGCGTTCGGGCCCCCTCGGCGTCCGCGCCGGGCTCCCGCGCCATGAAGCCGAGGCTGTCCCAGGCGGCGATGGCAGACAGGACCAGCGTGCCCAGGAGGACGGGGAGGTTGCGCAGATCGGCGCCCGTTCGGACCAACCCGCGCGACTTGCCGGCGTCGAGGGCGAGCGCGATGACGCGGAGCCACGGCCCGATGGTCTCGACGAGGTAGGGTTCGAGCTCCGCGGGTCGGTCGAGCAGCTCGCGGACGAGGAGTCGAGCGCGGTCGGTGTCGGCGGAGAAGAAGGTGATGAACTCGCCCATCACGGCGTCGAGCCGGGCCTCTGGATCCATGTCCCCGGCGAGTAGCAGCCGGGGGAGCACGTCGCGCCAGCGCGTCAGCAGCGCGTCGATGACGGCCTTTCGGAGCGCGTCCTTGGACGGGAAGTGATAGAGAACCGAGGCCTTACGAAGACTGACGGCGTCGGCGACGTCCTGAATCGAGGTGCCGGCCACGCCATGGGCGGCCATGAGCCGGGTCGCGGCGGCGAGGATCTGATCGCGGGTGGCGTCGGCCATGCGCGATACCCTACCGACCGTTCGGTCAGTTGTCTACCACTTGGTCAGCGTCTATTCGCACCTTAAGCCGCGCGGCGATGCCCCGTTCGGAAGGGTGGGTCACTGTTGACCCATGCTCGGCGGAGGCGACGACCCGGATGTGTGGCTTCATTGGCGTTCTCTCTCCGAGGGGGAGTGTTCCTACGGTCTCGCGGGAGGCCCTCTCAGCGATGACGGCCCGACTGGCGCGTCGCGGTCCGGATGGCGAAGGGACGCTGCTGCGCCGGAATCTCGCGCTCGGCCACCGGCGGCTCGCCGTCGTCGACCTCGCCCATGGCGGCCAGCCGTGGGAGTCGCCGGGAGGGCGTCACGCTCTCGTCTACAATGGGGAGCTCTACGAGCATGCGGCGCTTCGACGCCGGCTCATCGAGCATCCGCTCGGGACCGTCCACTTCCGAACTCGTTCGGACACGGAGACCTTGCTGCACGCGCTCGTTCGAGAGGGCGTTCAAGCGCTGTCGTCGCTACGCGGGATGTTCGCGTTCGCGTTCTACGACTTCGAGCACCACCGGCTCCTCCTGGCGCGCGACCCCCTCGGCGTGAAGCCGCTCTACCTCGCGCGAGTCGGGGACGAGGTGGTCTTCGGGAGCCACCTGCCCGCGCTCCTGGTTCACCCGCGGCTCGAGCGACGGCTCAACACCCATGTCCTCGGGACCTACTTGTCGACCCTGCGCACGACCCTCGGACGGGAGACGCTCTATGACGGCGTGGAGACCGTGCTTCCCGGTGAATATGTCGAGATCGATGCCCGGGATCCGGCGCTCCCCCTCGTGAGGCGCCGCTATTGGCAGGAGCCCGAGCTCGATCCGCGGATGGACTTTCAAGACGCCGTCGAGAGCACACGAAAGGTGATCACCGAGGCCGTTGCGGTTCACCTCGAGGCGGACGTGCCTCGCGCCACCTTTCTGTCGGGAGGCCTCGACAGCGCCATCATCACGTCCGTGGTCTCGGGCGTCGCTCGGTGCGACCCGAGCGCACGCGATCTGCTGCGGACCTGGTGCGCGGGCGCAGGGCCGGGCAGCGCGAACGAAGACGCAGGCCCGGACGGCGACCTCGCCCACGCGCGCCTAGTGGCGGCCCACTTCGGCGCCGACCACCATGATGTATTCATGGACCGCGACGCGTTTGCCGACAACCTCGACGCGCTCACAGCCGAGACGGGGCTCCCCGTGTCGACACCCAACGAGACCGCGATCTTGGCCGTCAGCCGAGAGGTGCGCCGGCATGCGACGGTGGCCCTCACGGGCGAAGGCGCGGACGAGCTCTATGGCGGCTACGTCTGGCCGCTCGCCACCGGACTAGACAGCCTTCGGCCCCGGTCGGGAAGGGATGAGAGGTTCGCGTCGGATCTGCGACGTGCGTATGGGACCGACGATCTCGGCGGGCTCATTCCGCACTACTTACGAGCGACGGGGTGGGTGCCGCTCGGGTCCGTCCCGACGTTGCTTCGCTCGGCCGAGGCGCATTGGGTGCCCGACCGCGTCACCTTCGCCATCGCGGGGGAAGTCGACGACATCGAGAGGGGGCTCGGGCCCGATTGGCAGCCCGGTGGCGCCGGTCGTTGGCCCGATGGGGGCCCTGCGGTCGACTACGGCCCGGGCGGCGACGTCCTCTTGCGGCTCCACCGACGCATCAACCTCGCGGGGCTGCTCGGCCGCCTCGACACGGCGACCATGGCCGCATCGCTCGAGGGCCGGACGCCCTTCGCCGACGTGCGGGTCGCCGAGTCCGCGCTGCGGATCCCTCTCGCACACAAGCTGAGAATGCCCGTGGCGTCCGATGGTGGGCCGCTCGTCGCCGCCGACGCCGTCGGGGCGGGCGCCATCGGCAAAGTGGTGTTACGCGAGGCGTTCAGAGGCGTGCTCCCCGCCCAGACGACGGCGCGCCCGAAGGTCAGCTTTCCGCTGCCGTTCATCGAGTGGCTACCGACGATCGCCGCACGTCTCGAGCGGGCCCGGGTCGCACCGGAGATCTTCGATCCAGCGCTGTGGGCCGCCCTGAGGAGCGCGCCTTCCGACCACTTCCGATGGGCGTGGCCCGTCCTCAGCGCGGCGCGGTGGCTCGAGCTGAACTTCTGAGCCCAGCGCCTTCGCCGCTACGGCTTCTTGGGATAGGTCCTGGCGAGCCACGCCACGATGGTGCGCGCGTCACCTTCGCTCAGCTCCATACCTTGCTCGCTGACCATTCGGGTGACGACCTTCGCCCAGCCGTCCACGGTGTCGCCACCGTGTTTGTCGATCTCGCTCAGCTCGTGGCAGTCGACGCACTTGGTCCCGACCAGCGCCTTCCCCGCGTCCGGTTTTGCCACCGCGGCCGCCACGCCGCCCTCCGGGGTCGGCTCCCCTGAGGGAGCTTCGGCGTCCGGCGTCGTTGCCGCCGCGCCCCCCCCTTCGACGGCCGCCGCCACCTTCGCCGATGCTTCCGCCCGGTCGGTCTCGGACTCACGCTTGCGCCTAGCGGACGCCTGAATGTTCGGCGTGATCGCGACGAGGAAGGAGGTCACTTCCGCGATCTCCTGCGCCGTGATCGGCTCACCGAGCGTCGGCTTCTTCGCCATGCGGACCACGACGTCGTACCAACCCTCGCCCGAGCGCGGCTTCTGGAGAATGGTCCGAATGTCGTGGCAGTCCGTGCACTTACCGGCGAGGACGCGTTGCCCCGACGCGAAGGCATCGGTCGTCACGAGCGCGTCGATGTTCTCTTTGGTCGCGTCCTCCCACGGGATGTCGGTGAGGACCCGCTTCACACGCTCGACGTTCTCGGCCGTCGTGATGGCACCGAAGTCGTGGGCACGCACGGCGAACGGGATGGACAGCGTGGCGAGCACGATCGTGGCGGCCAGGAGGCCGAGCCCGAGCGCTGGGAGCGACTTCCCGAAGTGCTGAAACCACCGAATGATCGCGATCTTCGCCACGAGCATGACGCCGATGACGATGCCCATGACCGCGTGCATCACCGTGCGCGCGGGCAGCTCGACCTGGTACTCCCAGAGTCGCGGGATCATCTCCACCATGAGGACGACGTAGATGAGCACGTAGAGCCCACCGAGAAGCCGGTGCATCTGCGTCCAGAAGCGAGGCGCCGTCGAACGTCCGTTGGGATCCGGCCCGCCCGGATCGGGGACCATCGGGAAGGACCACAGCCACGCCTGGAGGATCGTCGCCACCACGGCAAATACGACGAACGCGATCCCCAGCCACATGGACAATGTCGTGCTCATGCCGCTCCTACTCCACCTGCTCCAAAGAAAGAATTGCGCCGCACGATCAGTGAAACGGCCGCTTTGCGCAACTACAGCGGTGCTCTCGCGGGACGTGACGCCGTTGACCACCCCGAGGCGGTCCCCGCCCATCAGGGCTCAACCCGAAGCGCCCGGGTCGCAGCGCCGCCCTCATATCTCCGGGACCTCGCGAGCCCGCGCTCGCACCGGCCGCTTCGGCCCCGGAGCGGTGAGGCGGCCGACGGCGGCGTCGACCTCGTCGACCCAGCCCGCGCGCGCGTCCGGAAAGGCGTCCGCGTAGGGGACGTAGGGCTTGAGGTCCAGAATCGGCGTGCCGTCGAGGAGATCCACGTCCGCCACCACGACGCGGCGCCCGGGGGCGTCCACCGACACGAGCCGTACACACGAGAGCCCGATGGGGTTTGGACGGTGGGGTGAACGTGTCGCGAAGAGCCCACGCGCCCGCCGGGGCCCGCGCGGTGGCTTCACCCGGGCTCGCCAGCCCTCGCTACGATGAAGGTGGTAGATGAGCCAGACCCGGTCAAAACCCTCGAGATCCTGGAGACTCTCGGGGGGGACCCACTCCGCGAACTCGATCGTGGCGAGAACCGGCGCCCTGGGCCCTGGCTGCGCCATCTCGGGCTCCGGCGATGGGTCGGCAGAAACCACCGGTTGATGAGGCGTCTCGATCCGGTCGCGGAAGGGCGTGCGAATGACGGCGACTGGCGTGAGGGTGATGGGGTTCCCGTGGGGCATCGTGACATCATGACACGACCTTCACTTCCAAGTGACGGGCTGGTTTGACTTGGCCCAATACCCCGTGGAAGATGGCGCCCCGCTCGCCGCCTCGCATGGGCAGGTCGGTGGAGTGGTGCCAGCTCATGCCATGGCGGACGGGGGGCGATCCCCGCACCGCCGCAGGGTGGAGCTGGCGATGGGTGGCAGGCGCAGGGCGCGACCCTGGGCGATGGGTTCGAAGGAGTGGACGAAAGAATGCGACGACTGTCTCGATTCATGCTCACGGGCGCGATGGCGCTCTCTCCCGCAATCATTGGCTGCGAGTCGGACTCCGGCAAGACTGGCACGACGGGCACCGACTCGACGGATGGCGCGACGGACGCCACCGACTCGACGGACGGCGGCACGGACACGACGCCTGACGCAGGGACGGACTCGACCGACGGGACGGACGGCGCGACCGAC
>JADMJS010000609.1 GCA_018780435.1 Myxococcales bacterium | reverse complement strand
CCCGACGGTGGCAGATGGCTCAAGAGGCGTCCTCCCGGCTTCGTGCAGCGGATACCCTATGTGAGCCTCATGATGGCCATCATCGGGCGTGGACTCGTCGCGGCGAGCCAGACCGACGACGAGACCCAGCGCGAGCTCGCGGCGTTCACGCCGGGCATGATCATCTCCATGAAGGTCATCCCGTCCGGGCCGTCGTTCGCGGTCGTTCTGCAGCCGGATGGCACGCTGAAACTCCTGCCGAACTTCGATGGCCAGGCGACTCTCACGGTGGTGTTCAAGCACCTCGCGCACGCCTTACTCGTGTGTTCGTTCCAGGAGAGTACGACGCGGTCGCCAACGACCGCCTCTACGTAGACGGCGACATCTCGCAGTCCGTCAGGCTGGTGCGTGTCCTGAACCGCATGGAGGCGCTGATACTGCCGCGCGCGATCGCCGCGCAGGCCGTCAAGCGATATCCGGAGATCCCGACGCCAGCCAAGGTGCGGGCGGGCGCTCTGATCTACGCGAGGCTGGCGCGCAATCTCTTCAACGGAGGTCGTTCATGACCCGTGACGTGACGGTCGGGCCGACTCGCTAACGTCGTGGTCGACGGGTCGGTTCTCGAGGTGATCGGGCGCGAAGGGACTTTCCGGCAACGAATGCCTGCTCGACAGCGACATCGCGCCGTGGCGGCATCGATGCCGTCCTCGAGTTCCGTTGGCTCAGCACTCGGCCCAAAAGCGTCGCTTCACCGACTCGCACGTCCGTTACTCAGCGGGTCCCGGAGGTGCTGTCTCGGGGATGCATTTGGCGTCCACACACGTAGTTCCGTTGCCACAATCCTCTTCGACTACGCACTCTGGTTCCACATTCACTGGATAGCACCGGGCTGAATATGAATACATTGGGAACTCATCCACGATCTGCCGACGGCGGTCTCTGATGGGCGACGATGAACGCGCGCAGTCACTGGACATTTTGACGAAGTCGCCGTAGTCCATTCCGCTCATTCCATCCGGTTGCGGATAGTACCCACACGTTTCTCGTTTGTTGACGACGAGCACATCCGTGGCCGTAAACGGAAGCTCGTGCACGAGTGCGTACCCGCGACCTTCTACGCGCATCACCGGCAGCCCAACCCACGTTCCCGTTTCGAAGGCAGTCTTGCCGGTCGGACTATCCCAAGCGAGCTGACCGGCCGAGTCACGCTTCACATGCGGAATCATGCTCTCAACTTGCGAAGCCGGCATGTAGACCGTTGTCGCGCCTAGCACAACCTCTCCGAAGTAGACGTGGGTCACCTCGAGGCTGAAGCGCATCGCGGGAGAGATACTGCCGGTGCAGGGCTCGTCGTCGACCGGTGCTCGATTCGCAAATGAAGAGTGGGGGTAGTCAACGAGTTCAACAGACTTGATGACGCCTCCGATCACGGCATCGAAGCCCTGGAACCACTCGCAGACGTTGCCCGGAACGGGATCGTCACCGACCGGGTCACACATTGCTCCATCTCCCGAAGCAGCAACCAACGAGCTTGCGGGATAGCCGGTTGCCGTAGCGACCGTCTTGGACGTTCCGCAGGCACTCGCTACCAGCGAAAGCCCGACCGCGAATTGAAGTATCAGTTTCAAATAGGTTCTCCTAGTTGGCGTAGACGACTCTGTTCTCGGTGCCTCGCCACGACGTGACGGCGCTCGGCGGAACGAGAGACTGTTCGAAGTTGAGTTGTTCCCACTGCCAGAGAACGCCGTCGTCGGTGGTCCAGAGGGACAGGTCCTGGCCATCGGCGACGCCTCGGGCGAGGAGCTTCAGTGCAGCGTCGTCCGAATCCCACCAAGCGGTAACCTGATTCGCAGTGCTTGCGTCTGCAACCGAGTGTTCGGTGGGCTCGAGGGATGCGATGTATCGGTTGGTCCAGGACACCGCATTGAATCGCCGAGCCTTCAGCTGCAACCCGCCAGCAGTGACCGGAACGTACAGTAAGATGCAGTCGTAACCTCCAATGGCGCCCTCCATGCAGGCGACAGCGGGTGCCGTTTTCGAGCGTATGCTTGTAAGCGTCGGCTGAACCAAGGTCGTGTCGCTGAGCTTGCCGATGGAGACGCGAATCTCGTGACTCCCCACGTTCCTACCGCCGAACAGTCTGTCGAGATGACTCCACACGACAACTGATTTCGAGATGTCTCCGAGCCATGCCGTCGAGACTGCCCCAGTGGCGGCGACGTTCGCCGTCGCACCCGCCGAGCAACTCGCCCATGACGCCATCGATGTGCAGTGCTGGAGTCGACCGAAGATTTTGGTAGCCCAGTTGTCATCGGAATAGACGGCCCATGTATCTCGCGTGCTTCCGAATGTCGTCATGTCTGGCGTATCCGTTCGGTCCTGGTAGGCCACATAGTCTCGTGTCGGTTCCTCACGGAGATTGAGCGCCTTGAAGCCGCCAACCTCCACAGGGTAGGTCCAGGCCGACACCCAGGTGCCATCGAGGGCGGTGTCCCAACGAACGCCAGACGACATTCGCGGATAGGCGGCGGCGAAGTATGACGAGCCTGAAACGTCCGTGAGCGCCGCTGACGCCGCGCCGATTCCTGACGCTCCGAACGTTGCAGCCGAACCCATCCACGTGACGTAGGACCGCTTTCGGCCAGTAAGTGACCTGGTTCCGCCCATTTCCTCCGTGCACTTCAAGTCCCACTGAAATGGTACCCTGCTGCCGTTGTTCCAGTTTGGGTTGATAGGTGAATTGCTCATCAAGGCCTGTTCGCCGTAACCCGGATGATGTACACCCATCGTGTGGCCGAACTCGTGCATAAGCATACCGATCGCATCGAGGCCGGCACCGGTCACTGCTCGGTTCGACAGAGTTCGAGGCGTGCACTCTAAGGTTCGTGAATTTACATAGATGAGAAACTGGGTTCCGCCGCACTTGGCCTTCGCCTCTGCGGTAAGATATTGGCAATCTTCTCTCACGTATACGACTGAGTGCGAGCAATCCGATGGAACGTCGGTGAGTGGAGTTGTGCCTGTGTACCGAAAGAGACCGGAGTTGCCCCGTTCGTTCCAGCTCGAGGCCGCGAGAATCGCGGCATCCCGAATGTCGGAAGTGGCCATGCCCAGCGTCGTGGCGGCGGTGGCATCGACGTTGATCTTGAAGTCTCGAACGCCATTGGTCGCGACGTGTGGCTCAACCGACGGGACGCACGTGCCTACTTGGGCGGATGCCGTCCCGACCCGCATCGACATCACCAGCAGCAGCAAAGCGAGCGACGAGCTACCTCGGACTTCTGGCCTGAGCTCAGTACCGCACCCATCGAACGACGCTGCGCCGGTACCCCTGTTACCAAGGCTGGCGAGGGTCAGCTGGTGCGTGGCATGAGGGGGGAGGGGGGGCGGCAGTTTCATCGGTCAAAACCTAGTGTCGTCTTACGGTACCTCCGCGAAGGCGAAGAGATCAAGGTGGATTATTCGATCATGCACAACAGTTTGGGTGGCCTTCGGGAGGACTCTGCAAGCTTGTGTTTTCGTTCCAGGAGAGCACGACGCGGGCGTTCGCCAACGACCGCCGCTACGTAGACGGCGACATCTCACAGTCCGTCCGGCTGGTGCGTGTCCTGAACCGCATGGAGGCTCTGATACTGCCGCGCACGATCGCCGCGCAGGCCGTCAAGCGATCTCCGGAGATCCCGACGCCGGCCAAGGTGCGGGCGGGCGCTGGGATCTACGCGCGCCTCGCGTTCAACGCGCTGAACGACGCAATCTTAGGTTGACCCGTAACCGTCGGGCGGGTCGCGGATAACTAGTTTCCTGGAGCGACCGCACTGAGGCGCGTGCCGACGAGGACGCGGCCGCCGACCAGCCGGGTTACGCCCTCGGGCTGTGGCCGCGCGTAGGGCAGCCGCCCCTCCCGGCCGGCGAGTGGCGCGTGCGTGGAGCCGTGGTCGCGTGCGGCGCGCAGACGCCCGTGGCGCCCCCAGGGGCCGCGCTGCAGGTCGAGACGGTGGCGCTCCCGGCCGTCTCGGGCCCGATGACGCTCGGTGTGCGGCGGGTCTACGCCCCAGAGGTCGACGAGGCGCAGCGCCAGGCGTGGGACCCCGTGTTTCAGCACGCCTCGGAGGTCTTTGCCGCCGCCGGGATCGAGGTGGTGGAGGAGCCCCCCCTCCTGCTGGCGCCACCCGCGCCGGGGCTGGCCCCGCTCCGCGTCGGCGTGGGCCTTGGCGAGGTCGACGCCCTCGCGGCCGTGGTGGAGGCGCACGAGCCCCAGGGGCCCGCGGCGGCGGACGTGGGCGTCGGCGCGCCGGCGCTGGTCGTGGTGGTGCCGTGTATCGACCGTGTGGACCCCGCGGGCGGCCAGACGCGCCTCCTGGGTCACGCCACGAGGCTGCCGGGCGGGCCGCGCCTCGCGGGCTGGGCCTCCTTCGTGGTCGTGGGCACGTCGGACTGCGGCGCGCCGGGTCCACAAGACGCCGAAGGGCTGGGGCGAGTCGTCGCCCACGAGCTGGGCCACCTCCTGGGCCTGCCGCACGCGGCCCCGCCGAGCGTGATGACACCCGGCCCCGAAACGCTGAGCGAGCGCCCACGCTTCACTGACGCCGAGGCCGTGGCGCTGCGGGCGAGCCCGCTCGTGGTCGGGCCGTAGTCGAGAGACCCAGGCCGGAAGAGGCAGGTAGCCAGCTGGCCAGCGACCACTACTCCGCCCGTCGAGCCCATCGCCCTGCCAGTCTCCCCCTCTCCACGGGTCCTGTTCGCCGACGCAGCCTCGTGTTCTCGCCAGGCGCCTGCGGCGCCGCGCCGGCAGCGGAGATGCGATTGTGACCACCGAGGTATTGAGCTGGAGTTGACTTCAGGGCTGCGCGCCAACCGGCGCGACCGGCGCGTCTCCTCGGGGTGTCGTCGCGGAGACCTCCTCACGTGGCATGGCAAGTCGGTGCCTGTGCTGAGAAGCTGCCTTCGCAGCGCGACGCGCGATCTCCCTCAGATCGAAATTCGCCTCCGAGGCGAGCTCAACTCGAATGCGTCGGACTTCATCAATGATCTCGTCGTTCATCGTCGTCTCCCATGAGTTCGCTCGGCGTGCAGATCTCTGGACATACGTAACCAAGTTCGCGAAGGATCGCTCTCATTCGAGGCTTCTTCTCAGCATTGTCGATGTGCCGACAGTTCCATGTGAGCAAGTAGTCGGCTTCATGGACGGCCGCGGCCGCGATGTGCAGGGCATCGTAGGACGCCTCGGGTGGCAACCCACCGTCCCTGACGAGCGCAGCTGCAACCTCTTGAATGTTCTCGTCGAGGGGCAGTACTGGAATTCGCGCCACCGCGTCCAGTCGTCTGGCGGCGGCGTTCGCATCACCACGACCGGCTTCCTCGATCACGGCATCCGAGATGAGGAGGTCGAACTGCCCCCGCCGCTTGTCCCACCACTCTCGAGTGATGAGCTGCCACGCCGCAGCCACGACGTGCTTACTCGGGCGTGCCACCAAGTAGCTCACGATCGAGGTTTCGATGTAGACGCGGGATCTCATCCAGTCGAGCCTACCAGCTGCGTCGGCCGCTCGCTATGTAGGGCTGACCGGCTGCGAAAGAGTTGATTTGACGCTTGAGCTCGGCGGGCCGCCAGCCCCGGCTACGGCGTGTTCGAGAAGGACTTCGTGGCCGAGCCCCGACTCCAATCTACGCCGAGAAGGCGGACGTGACCGTGGTTCGGTCGCTGTTCTCGTTGATTGGACGCAACGGACAGTCGCCGACCGCTCCGGGCGGTGATCCCCTCCAGGGCGGGGCCGTGTCGATCTGGAGCGTGCCCAACTCGGGCGTCGACGCCACGTTCGACGATGTGCGCTTCGAGTACAACATGGGGGCGGGTCGCGGTGCAGCGCTGTGGTGCGGGTGGTACACGACGTGCCAGTTGGTAGGCTGGTTGCGCAGAGAAAAAGGCCGACGCGGCCCTTGGGAAGCGAGGCCGTTCAGGCCTCGAGGGAGACGATCACGGCTCTGCCCAGGGCTGCCGGGCCTGGGTGCACGGCGCCACCCGCTGCACGGCCGACGACCATCGCGCCTTCGAGTGCGCACAGCAGCAATTGCGCGTGCGTCGAGGCGTTCACCTCTGGGCGGAGGCGGCCTTGCTGCTGGCCGCTCTCGATGACGTCCGTGAGCCAGCGGAGGTTGGCCTTGAAGAACTGCTGTACCTCGTGCGCAACCTCGGCAGGCACGGCGTCGGCCTCGGCGCCGAGCATGCCGCACAGGCAAAGTTGGCGCTGCGCGCCGTAGGTTTGCTCGAACAGCTCTGCATACGCCAGCAAGCGCTCGAGCGCGCCGTCGTGCTGGGTCTCGATGCCCCGCAGAGCTTCGGCGAAGCGGTGCATGTAGCGTTGTGTGACCACGGCCACCAACTCCGCCTTGGTGGGGAAGTGATGGTGGATGCTGGGCTTCTTGATGCCCACTTCGCGGGCGATGTCTTCGTACGAGAAGCCGTTGTAGCCGGCGCGTTGGAGCAGCGCCTGGGCCACGTCCACCAGTCGTTCGGCTGCGGGGCTCAGTTCGGAGAAGTGCCTGTTCTTCATGTCAAATGCCCCGTCTTGACGAGGATGGTGCAGCCCTCGAGGCTGAACGGTGTGTGTTGGCTCATGTGCGGGCTTCGCAGCCAGTGGCCGGCCGGGTAGCGGCCGTGTTCGTCTTCGAAGACCCCGCTGAGCACGTAGATCTCTTCGCCGCCAACGTGCCGGTGCTTCTGAAAGTATGTGCCCGGCGCCCAGCGCACGAGGGCGGTGTGCTCGGTGCCGTAGCTGGACAGGGAGAGCACCGAGAGGCCGGGCACGAGGCCCGGACGCCAGGCAGTGGCCTGCGTGTCGACGACCAAACGCTCGCGGTCATCCTGGGCCAAGTGCCGCAACTTCACCCACAACACACAGCCTTGGGCCGAGGCCGGCGCGTGCGCGGAACCCGGCGGGTTCTTGATGTACGTGCCTGGGCCGTAGGAACCGAGCTCGTCTTCAAACACGCCGTCGAGCACGAAGAGCTCTTCGCCCCCGTCGTGCACGTGTGGGCTGAAGCGGCTGCCCGGTGCGTAGCGAACGATGGACGTGGCACGCGCTTGCTCGCCGCCGTCGCGCTCGAGCATGCGTCGCTGAACGCCGGGCATCGGGGAGTCTTGCCAAGGCACGGCACTACCATCGACCACGGCGCGGCGTTCGAGATCAGCGTTGATGGAGAGTGCTTGCATGGTGCCAACCTTCTAGTTGGTAGGCATTGTGGTGGCGGCCCTGATGGCGGTCAAGCTGAATCTCGGCTCTCAGCGATTTCGGTCGTCGCCGACCTCGGTTGTGTCGTTGGTCGGCACGTCGATGTCGGCTGGGCCAGGGCTTCGAAGCACGGCGGCGGCAAGCTCGTGCGTTGGGCCATCGCCGTCATCCACCCTCCGCGTGGCGTCATCGAGGGGGCGTGCGATTTCGAGGGTGGCTACGGCGTGTCTCGTTTCGCCCGAGGCTCAGGGAGGCGCTCCGAACGGCTGCACCGGCGCCGTGATGGGCCTCAGAGCGCCGCGGTCAGCGCCGCGATCACACTGCTCGCGGCGGTCCGAATCGCCGGCTCCGACGTCGCGGCACGAATGGCTTCGGCGAGCTTCACGCCGAGCTCCGGGTCGGCCACCCGCTGGTCGGCGAGCTCGAGCGCCTTGCTCCGGTGTCATTGGCAGTGTCGACTCCGGTGTCGTTGGCCGTGTCCACCGCGGTGTCGTTGGCCGTGTCGACCACGGTGTCGTTGGCCGTGTCGACCACGGTGTCGTTGGAGCTCGTCGTATCGGCGGGACCCGGCGATGACTGGCACGCCGCGACCGATACCGCTACCGACAAAAATATGAGGCAAACGGAGCGCTTCGCCATGGTCACTTCTCCTCGACACGACGCGCTCGGTGTGCCGCAGGTTGGTTCGGGGACTCTTGCAGGCGGCCCGGAACCTGTCAAACGTGCTCGTCCGACGACCCCGTCTGCCAGGCCACGCGCCAATGCGACGAGTCGGGGACCTGCGATGCGGTCGCGGGGCGTTGTGTGGCGGGGGGCGACGCTGCGGCGTGCCAGGCGGGGCCCGCGTGCGACGCGTTCGGCGAGTGCACGTCGGTAGACGGGTTCTGCCGCGGCCCCCGCCTCCACCAGTGAGAGTGGGCCTAAGGCCCGAGTCGGCGAAGGAGCCGCTGCAGCTGAGCGCTCTGGTAAGCGCCGAAGACCCCGTCGTACAAGGTGCGGATGAGCGGGTCGGCCACGACGTCGACCTCGGCGAGCGCCTCTTCGATCTCTGGCTCGAACACGGCGTCGTTGATTCGGATGTACAGCGACGTGAGCTGCTCACCTGACTCGAGAGCGCCGAGCAGCCGAGCCATCGGGATCTCCGTGGTCCACGCGAGAGTGCCTCGGTGTTCGTCGTTTCGGTAGATGTGTCCGCGGTGGACGATGTACTCGAAGTGTATCGAATCATCGCCATCACATAGCGTAAGGCGCCAGCGCCTCGCTTTGCGGAAGTAGGGGGACTCGGGCGTGTCGAGGGCTTCGTACTGGTCGAGCAGGTCGCTCCGGCAGAAGTGCAGCACGCGCTCGCGCTGCGGGTCGGTCAGGGCGCCGAAGTGGCGGGCGATCTCGGCCGTGCTCGGGGGTGGCAGGTCTGGGCGGTAGTCGTAGTCGACGTCTTGCTCGCCGATCGGCGCGACCCAGGGCAGCGATGGGGCCTCGGCGAGCGTCGCGCCGTCGAATCGCACCGACCGCGATGGATCGAGCCGAACGATCTGCACGCCGTCGAGCGCGGCCGTGACCTCTCTCGCGAACTGCTCGTAAGTAATCGGAAAGAAGGCGTGATTGTACCAAGACCACGGCTCCATCTCGAACTGACACGAGCTTGGAACCACCCCGCGCGGGCGGAGCGCACGCAGCTGGTCGAGCCACTCGGGCGGCAACGTGCCCGGTGCGGGCGCCGCACGCGAGGGCGCGATGACTTCAAGCTCACGCATGGTCTGAAAGGGCCAGAGCACGAGGTCCCATGGCGCGTACTCCGCGAGGTCGTCCAAGGTGTCGTCGTCGATCCAGGAGTCGACCACGTTGAGCACGTTCAACCCGGCGGCTTTGATCTGAAAGATCGAGTCGACGTCGGCGTCGAGCGCACGGGTTGGGATGACTTCGAACGGCCCCACCGTGACCGGCACTCCGAGGACCAGCGGCCGAACGTCGACGAACCCGAGCGCCGAGATCCACTCCGCCAGCTCCGGGAAGACGCAGAAGAGGCGGATCGGCGTCGCGCGGGGCAGGAGCGTGAGGCTGTCGAACGAGCAGTGGTCATCGTGGAAGTGCGAGATGAACACGGCGTCGAAGTGGAGCTGGCTGATGAGCCCACGGTCGAAACGCACAGCCGGGAACGAGTGGCAGTTCGTGCTGAACGGGCTCTCGAAGATCGGGTCGAACGCGATCGAGACACCGTCGCAGTTGAAGACGTACCCGGCGTGGAGGATTCGCGAGATCGTGAGCGGCATTGCGCTGCAGCCTACCCGAACGGCGCTGCAACGGCCCAGCTTGGGTAGGCCTCGGCGCTGTCGATCGCGTTCGACGAAACGACTAGTGTCGGGTCAACTCGACATGGTGGATATGGGGCCCGGCCGTGAGCCGCCCCAGGCGAGCCACTCCGACAGCGCTGACGCGGACGGCAACCACGTCGGCTCGTTCAGTCGCCGCGCCGCAGCCCCCGAGCGACGAGGGCCTCCTCGAGCTCGTCGACCGAATCGCCGAACGGGTTCCCGCGCGCGACGACGATTCGGCCGAACGACCGATGGTTGACTGCGAGCGCTCGGGACGACGACGCCAGCTGGAGTGTCCGTGACAAGCGGACCTCGGCGAGGGGCGCCAGCACGCGACCCGTGGCGTCGCGGAGCGCTTCCGCGTCAAAGTCGAAGGTCGCGATGGTGACGCCGCTCTCGGAGCGTTCGGCTTGGGCCTTCGCTTGACGGTGTAGCCAGAAGGCCATTGCGCCCGAGAGCACTCCAATCGCCACCATCACGAGCCGGGCGTCGCCCGGAAGCGCCGAGTTCGCCACGCCGTTGACCCCGATGATGAAGGCAAGGAGCGCGGTCACGAAGCGGGCGGTCGGTATCCAGCTCATGCCCTGCTCGACGAGCCGGATCTCGCGGCCCGACGCCAGCAGGACGACATTATTGCAGCGCGCGATGGGGGTCATGTGGCGCCTCCAGCAGCGACGGGAGAGGGGGGGTACTCAACCTATCCCCCCGGTTTACGCCGGCGTGAGTCACGGCCTCGGGTGAATCATCCCGATTGGCCCTACAACGTAGCCGCCGCGCCGAGTCAGTGGACGTCAGATTATTGGCTCAGAAGCGACGCAACCTGGGCTTCGAGTGCAGCGAGTCGGTCGACGAGGGCAGAGCGCTCGGCTTCGAGCTCGGCCCGCGCGAGCTCCGCCGCCGCGCGTTCCCGCGCTTCATCCATGGCCAGGTCAACGAGGCGTTGCCCGACCTCCTCACTCGTGGGGACTCGGGCCTCGCCGGTGTAGAAGCGAAAACCACGGCCCTCCGTCGCGATATCGAGTCGGAGAACTTCGGACCAAAGCCTCCCGAGCTGGGGCACGATGCGTTCGTAACGTCCACCGGGGCTCGATGCGGTGAGCCGGAAGCCGTGCACGCGCCGATTGGCCCCGTCGAGTACGAAGTACTCCGGAATGCCGAGTCGGGCGTACCAGGACACGTTTCGCTCGGGATCCTTGGTCCGGTCGCCTTTGACGAGGACTTCAAAGGCGATGTCGAGGCGCCGGCCCTCGGTTGAGGCGACCCAGGAGTCACGCTCATGATCGTCGACGTCGAAGACGACGAAGAGGTCCGGGGCAAAGCCGCGTTCGCCGGGATACCACGTCATGATCGACTTGCCGATGTAGTGGCGCCTTGGTCCGCCACCGCGCGATCCGAAGTGGTTTCGAATCATCTCGGCGGCTTCGAGCGTGATGCGAGCGTGAGCATCGCCTTCGCTCATGAAGTCGTGTTCGACGATGATCGGGAGAGCACCCACGACCGCCGCTCGCTCGGCCTCGCTGAGCGCCCCCCACTCCTCGGTAGTGGGTGCCACGGGGTCTGCGGGGTCGAATCGGTAGTGTGGGGTGCTATGGCTCATGTCACCATCTTGCCGCGCGCGTCCGCGAGTCTCAACGGGCGAGTGTTCTGCGATAGTTACCGCTGAAACGGCGCGCTCTCGCTCAGGTCCCCCCGGTGCCGGGTGCCTTCACGAGGGCGTCGATGTTGGTCCAGCCGCCAAGCCAACGGGTTTTGCCGTCTTGGGTGACGACCCCGCCGCGCGACGACACGCCGGTGATCTCGTTGGTGCGCGGATCGTAGACGCGTAGGCTGCTCTTGCAGCCTTGGGCGTCGACCTTGCCGGGCACGTGTGCGCCGCCGTCAAAGGTCGTCCACAGCTCGCGGCCCGTCGGCTTGCCCTCCGAGTCGAGCTCCGGCCGCATCTCCTTGAAGAGGCCGACGTGGGAGAAATCGAGGCCGCCTCGCCGGCCGTCTTTGGTCTCCACCTCGGTCCCAGCCGCTTTCGTGGTCCCAACGCGAGCCTTGTCGAGCTGCACCGTGAGCTCCGCGATGCGCGCGTCGTGCTGCGCCTTGA
>JADMJS010000235.1 GCA_018780435.1 Myxococcales bacterium | reverse complement strand
GCGCGGCGGGTTCTTCTTTGGGCGCGTCGCTGGACTTGACGCTGACCGACGCCTCGGGCTCCTCCTTGCTCTTTTTGCTCTTCTTGCCCTTCTTGGACGAGCGCTTCTTGTGGCTCGTCGGCGGCGCTTCGACCTTGGGCACCACCTCGGCGTACTCGTGCTCCACTTTCGCCTCGGAGGCGCGGTCGGACTCGGACTCGACCGAATCGGCGCTCTTCTTGACCGCTGGCTTTTTCTCCGACACGCTGCTCTCGCTCTCGACGGGCGCCGCGTCCGACTCGCTCTCTATCGTCGTCGTGTCCACGTCGCTCTCGGTCGTGGTCGCGCCCGACCCGCTTTCGGTCGGCGTCGTGTTTGACGCTCCTGCCGGCGGCACCGGCGCCGTCGTCGACGGCTTGGGCGTCGACTTCGTCTCCCACGTTGCCAGCGTCGCCGTTTCGAGCGCCTCGCTCTTCTGCTTCTTCTTGCGCACGAAGATGCACGCCACGACGCCGCCGACCAGCAGCAAGCCGCCCACGCTGCCCACAACGGCGCCGATGATCGTTGTCGTCGAGTCGGTCGAGCACGAGATGGAGAGCGGGCCGTTGACCGCACTGGTGCTGCCGGTCGCGCCGAGCCGGATGATGATGCGCTCGCCGCTGACGACGGCCAGCGTGGCTTCCTCCTGGCCCTCGATACCGCAGCTGCCAAAGTCGGTGCAGTCGGCGCTGTTGATCTCGATCGTGGCCGTCGGCGTCGACGCGCTCGGGCACGCGCCGCGGTAGATGCCAAGCCTCGTGTTGGTCGGCGCGAAGCCGCATGTGCTGATCGTCGCCGAGCCCGTGCACGACGCCGTCCACTCCCACCAGGCGTCGTTGTACATCGCGCACGAGCCGCAGCCCCTGCACGTCGTTGCATCCAGCGTCGACACGATGGTCGAGCCGGCGCTGATCGGGCGGCGGTTCTCGCAGTCGTCGCCCGGCAAACGCGCGCTGCACGTGCACGACGACTCGGGCTCGATGGAGCAGTCCAAGAACGTGCGGTCGAGGTCGCTGCATCAAAAATTGGTCAAACTGGAGCGAAACACTGAAATGACGCACCAGTAGCCGGTCAACGGCGCGGTGATCGGAGGAATCGTGCCGTTGAGCTGCGTGTCGTGGAGGTACCTGTTGCGAAGGCAGCGAGTGAGACGACGGTCGCGAGCGAGTTTCAACGCACAAAGTGCGCAGATTCGTCAGCCGACTGAAGGTGGTCGGAATCGTGCCAATCAGCCCCGAATTGCCGCTCAAGTACCTGCGATCAACACCGAGCCGGTGTTAGACGGCCTCTCTGAGCAAGTGCTACGCTACGACTCACAGAGCAGTCAGCGCCGTCAGCTGGCCCACGGCGCTCGGAATCGTGCCCATCAGACCGTTGTAGGAGAAGTCCCTGGGCTCAAACGACTGCCATCAGACAAGCGCACAACGTCCGCCTGCGACTCACAAAAACACCAGCGCCGTCAACTGCCACACGGCGCTCGGAATTGTGCCCGCCAGGACGTTGCCGTAGAACCTCCTGTGCTCAAACAACCGTTGTCAGACCAGCCAACGAGCCGTGTTCGTTCCGACTCACAGGTACGTCAGCGCCGTCAGCTCGCCCACGGCGCTCGGAATCGTGCCCGTCAAGCCGGCGTTGCTCACGTCGCTGTCATCTCAACGCGTGAGCCGACACGAACCAAAGCGATCCGAACACGCACAGTGACACG
Source organism: Myxococcales bacterium (assembly GCA_018780435.1). Lineage (GTDB taxonomy): Bacteria > Myxococcota_A > UBA9042 > SXOO01. The sequence goes on along the minus strand of JADMJS010000235.1, from coordinate 439 downwards.
ACGTTCGTTCTGTTGCACGCAATCCTGCTACCGCCGCACGGTTGGTTCGCTGAGAAGCGAGGGCAAGTCGCAGCGTCACAACCTGCTCGGCACGTCAGCAAAAAACATTTTTCACGCTTCACAAATCCGCACCAGTTTCGTCGTAGATCGTCATCAGCGCCGCGTGCTGCAGGCTGGCCAGCTGGCCGGCCACGAGAGCGATCGAAAGCACGCCCAACAGTCCAAAAAGCGTCATGCTTTGGTCACTTTTTTTTTGCCTGGCAAACGAGCTGGAAAATTTCCAGTTCGGACCTGAGCGAGCGGGCGGCGCGGCAACACATGGAGCCGAGCCGACCGACCGACCGACCATCCATCTCTCTTCTATCTTTTGTCTCGGCTTCCAAGCAGCGTGAAATCTCTCCGGCTCTTGCCCTCCAGCCGTCACACCGCTCTCTCGCTT
>JADMJS010000275.1 GCA_018780435.1 Myxococcales bacterium | reverse complement strand
GAGGCGATTTCGTTGCACCTCCAGCCGACGATTTGGGCTTCTCGTGGTGACTTGACAGCGACCACAGCCAGAAGCAACAAAGGGAAAACCCCATGCGTCGCATCCTCCTGGCCGCCCACCCGACCATCGGTCACATCAGCGCACTGCGCGCGATCGGCGTGCAGCTCCGCGACCGGGGCCACACGGTCGGGTTCGCGACCACGCGGGTACGCTTGCCGATATCGGGACTCTGGCCGGCGCCACTGCAAGCGGGCATGGAGGTCGAGAGCGCCATCCGGAGCCATGGCCTCGAAGTCCTGCCCTTGTCGCCATCGCCCGGGGCGATCTGGTATGCCGCTCGTCTGCCATGGAACACCGGCCACGACGAGCTTGCAGTCGCCATCGAGCTATTCACGGTCGGGCTGGGCAATCAGGCGCGGGAGATCGCGGCCTGGGCGTCCCGCATGGATGCGGACGTCATCGTCGGCGACTACTTGATGCCGGCCGCCATGCTCGCAGCCGGGCTCGTGAGACGCCCGTACGTCGCGCTCTATCACTCCGCCCTGCCCTTCCCGGTCGACGGCGCCGCCCCCTTCGGTAGCGGCCTCGGTACGACCGATCGCGGCTCGCCTGCCTGGATCGCCGCGGAGGCCGCCCTTCGCCGCCTCGAACGACGCTTCGACGATCGGGTCCAGCGTGCGGCCGATGCCCTGGGCCTCTCCAGGCCGGCCGCGCAGCTTCTCACGCGCCCTCTGTCGCCGGACTTGAACCTCCTGGCGACCTCGCCTCAGCTCGAACCCGGCCTCCAGCCGCTCGATGGTCCCGTCCAGATGATCGGGCCGTGTCTGCCGTCCCTACGCGCCGGCGGGGCGCCCTCCCACCCGTCCCTCGATGTCTTGCCGCCCGACGGCCTCCGAGTCTATGTGTCGCTCGGGACGGTGATGAACGGAAAGCCCCGAATCTATGACCAAATCCTGGACGGGCTCGCCATTCTGGGGGCGTCCGTCGTCGTGAGCGCCGGCACGAGCTTGAGGCGGCTGTCCGTACGACGACGTGCGCGCACGTGGCTCTACGATCGAGTCCCACAGGTCGCGCTCCTCCCGCAGGTCGACCTCGTCGTGACGCACGGTGGCCAGAACACGGTGCAAGAGTGCCTCGCCCTCGGAAAGCCCATGTTGGTAGTGCCCTTCGGCGGCGATCAGATCGAGAACGCCGCGCGCGTCGAGCGCCTCGGCGTCGGCGAAGCGCTCAACCCCAATCAGCTCGATCGCGAGCTCATTCGCGACGCGGCCGCGCGGGTCGTCGCAAAGTCCCACCTCCGCTCGCGCGCGCTCGCTACGTCACTCGGTGGCGCGGATGGCGCCCGTGACGGCGCCGCTGCCATCCTCGAGTTCCTCATGGAGCGGGAACGTCGACGTGCGGCCGTCGAAGAGGCCATTCGCAAGGGCGATACGCTCGACGATGTCTACGGAGAGCCGCCGCCGCCGCCACCGGAGTTCTCGATCTGAGGGGAGCCGGTCCTGCATCCGCCGCGTCACCTGCTCAGGCGCGCGCAGTATGATAGGGTTGGAAGCGGTCTCAACACGGCGAGCCGCCGGCTGGCATCGCCAGCGAGGCACGACTTGGGAGGCGAGAGAGTGGGCGACGGCATCGTAGAGGTGCGGCTGAGGGGATAGGGACTTGGCCAAGTTCTGTTCGCGACCCAATCCACGGCGCTCCTTTATCACTTCGAGCCGAGCGAGGTCATCGTCGTCGAGCGCGAAGGGGGCTCGAGCCGGCTTCGTCGCCTCGATAAAGGGTCACTTGAGGACTGGCTGGACCAGTGCAGCTTGTCCGAGCTCTTCGAGCCTGGAATACCAAATGCTCACCGAGTCAGGCGGCCGCGTCCTCGTCGTCCAGCACTGCGGCGACCGCATCGACGCGGAGCCCTGCATGCAGCCGACGGGGTGGGACCCGAAGTGCACATGCGCGTGCGAGGACATCCAAGCACGCCGGACGGCCCGGGGGCACTCCGGGTCCCCGCGCTGACATCGCGGGGCCCGCCCCCTACTCCTCCGTCTTCTGCCGCCGATTGAGCTGCCAGAGGTTCTTGCCCTCGGCGTCGAAGAGGCTCTTCAAGACCTCCTTGGGGCTCGAGCTGATGGGCGCCTCGATGAAGTTCTGCGGGACGTCGTGGTCGTGTTCGTCGA
>JADMJS010000685.1 GCA_018780435.1 Myxococcales bacterium | reverse complement strand
TGGAGGATGCGACGAGAATGTGAGGGAAGAGGAAAGGATGAAGTGAAAAGAACAACAGAAACACAAACTTGGCAAAAGAACTTTTCAAGACAGGGCAGGCTTCAGGCCTCAGGCCTCAGAAGGGGCGTTTGGCGGGATCCTCGGGCACCTCCTCGTACTGGTCGTCGCCCTGGACGACGCCGTGGACGCGCGCGTCAAAGTAATGCAGTGGTGGTGCCGGATGACCGTAGTCACCGACGCTGTGCGCGCGCTCGTCGAAGTAGTCCGGGCGATGAACCTCGCTGTTGAAGTAGCCCGCGGGCGCTGCAGTGGGCAGCTTTCCGTAGTTGCCGCCGGGGTTGGTGCGCGCGGCCATCTCGCGCTTCAGCCGCTCGTTCTCTTCGCGCAAGCGCGCCAGCTCTTCGGCCTCGGCGCTCGGCGCCACACCTGCGCGCACCGGCAGCTGAGGCGAGCCCATCGACGGCGCGGTGCCGCGTCGCGCGGGCAGCTGAGGCGAGCCCCTCATCGGTCCTCGCGGCACGCCAGGCGCCGCCGGCGTCACGCCGTTTCGCATCGCGCTGATTTCAGCCGTCAGTCGCGCCTGCTCGGTTTCGAGCGCGCGCTGCGCCTCGCGTTCGAAACGCTCGCGCGCCCGCTTGGCCTCCATCTCGCGCTGCGTCAGCCCGCGCGCGTCATACGCGGGCGGTCGAGCCCTGCCGGCCGCCGGGCCGACGTCGAAGCGCAGCGGCAGGCTCTGCAACAGCGCCAGCACGCTCGGCGCGTGCACCTCCTCGAGACTGTAGCCGCGCTCCGGGCCGTTGTAGGTGATGAGGCCGTGCATCATCGAGCCGGCCGAGCCGGTGTACGTCAGTGCCAGGCAACCAGCCGTCGACGACGGTCGCACCACAAAGCAGCCCTCGGGCAAACCGGCGAGCTCAGCTTCGGCCGCACCTCGGTCCGAGTTCGGGCGCCACCACGGCTCGTTCGCCAGCTCTTGCGCGACGCGCTCGCGGAATGGTGGCTCCAGCGTGGTGGCCGCGGGCGCCACCTGCTCCTCGGCGATGAGTTGCTTAACGCGCTCGAGTTTGGCAGGCGCATCCGCATGGCCCGCCTTGCTCGCGCGCTCGAACCACTCGGCCGCGGTCGCCAGGTTCTTCTCCACGCCGTCGCCGTTCTCGTAGCTGACGCCCAAATTGTACATCGCATTGGCGTCGCCCAGCGCGGCCGACTTGAGGTACCACTGGTTGGCAGTCGCTGTGTTCTTCTCGAGACCGCCCATGCCGTTCTTGTAGCAAAAGCCCAACTGGCCCGTCGCCTCCTTGCTGCCCTTCTCAATCGCACGCCTGAGCCAGACGATCTGCTCCGGATCGTCCCTGTTGGCGTTGCCTAGCGACAGGCCCAGGTTGACCATGGCGTCCACGTGGCCGCCCTCAGCAGCAATTCGCGTGAGCCGCCTCGCTTCAGCACGATCCGGCGCGATGCCAGCCTCGGGCTCGCCGAAGCGCAAGAGGACCGCCAGGTTGTACATGCCCCACAGGTCGCCCGCCGCGGCCGCTCGCTTGTACCATTCGTGCGCCTCGGCAACGTTCTTCGCGACACCTCGACCGTGCTCGTACGCGAACCCGATGTTGGTCATCGCTTTGCCGTGCCCCAGCGCCGCTGCCGCACGCCACTCGACCAGCGCCTCCTCGAGGCAATTTTGTTCGCGCAGGTCCCAACCTCGTTGAAAATGCGCCTCAGCTCGCTTCTGCTTGTTGCGTTCGATCGGATTCATCGTTTTCTTTAGTTTTTTGTCTTTGAACCGGCACTACAGGAACGCAAGCAAATTTGTATTCGCCCCTCCTTTCTTCCATCTCCATCCATCGAAGGAGCAACAAAATAATGATGTTGTTTGCCTGTCAAGCGAACAAGCGACCAACCAACCGAAAAAAAAAACCAACCCAACCCATGCAGCTGTGACTCTTTCTCAACCGCTCAAACCTAATCCAATCACAACTTTGACTTGTGCGCCAACACCCCGACCCAACCCATGAACACCGCCGCGCACCCCGACGCCGCCGCTCTGATCGCCTTGGCCGACTCTGGCCAGTGGAGCGCCGTGGCGGACCGCGTCGCCACCGGCGCCACCGCCGACGACGCCGTGGACGCGACGAACCAGCACGGCGCATCGCTGCTGTGGCTGGCGGCGCGGCAC
>JADMJS010000533.1 GCA_018780435.1 Myxococcales bacterium | reverse complement strand
GTCCAGGCCGGCTGCGGCTCGGTGATTCTGGTGGGGCCCGCGGACTGGGCGCCTCGTCGGCGCTATCTCCGCACGGCCATCGCCTTGGCCCTCTACCTCTGGAGTTCGCTGGGGCAGCCACAGGGGGACGTCTACGCCGCCGTGACCGGTCTCGACAGCGCACGCCTCGATCGCCCCGAGCGATGGCGGACGCTGGGGCAGTGGGCCCGAGCCTCCTGTGCGGGCGTGCTCTTTCGCGCGGTGCCTCGGATCGCGGCGACGGTGCTGCGCCGCACGACGGTCCGCGCGATTGTGGACGCCCTCATCGGCACCGCCCCGCCGTCGACCCGCGGAGGCCCCGAACGTGTCCGTCTTCTGGCGGGCGCCGCTCACGCTATGTGAGTCGTAGCCGACATCCGGGTCGAATTCGGCTCGGCCCACCGGCGCGGTGCCTTAGCCAGCCTCCCGCCCCGTGAGACCCCTTCGGCCCCCGGCGCAGAGTGCGTCCGGCCGTACCGAGAGGTCCCACCATGAGTCTGACCGCCAAGGACCACCGCGAACGCGTGGCCCTGTTCCGTGCCCATGTCCTCCAGCCCGTGCTCTACAAGACCCTGCCGCGCGGCATCCTCAAGGCCGAGCTCGCGAAGATCAGCACCTGCTACTTCCTGCCACCGGGGCAGGACGTCTCACGCACCTTCTCCATACCGACCCTGCTCCGATGGCGGCGCGCCTTCCTCAAGGGCGGCCTCGTCGCACTCGCCCCCGATCTCCGCGAGGACCGCGGCCATGCGCGGGCGCTCACCGCCGAGCAGAAGACCCTCCTCCTCGACATCCGCCGTGACCACCCCACCGTCTCGGCCGAGCTCATCCTCCGCACTCTCGTCGGCGACGGACGCCTCGACGCGGACCGGATCAGCGCCGTCACCGTTCGGCGCCTCTTCGCCGAGCACGGGCTCTTTCACGCCCAGACCGGGCGCGCCCACGGCGATCTGCGGCAGCGCCTCCCCTGGCAACGCGCCGAGCCCAACGAGCTCTGGCACGCCGACGTGTGCCACGGGCCCGATCTCGGCCTTCCGGGAAAGCGGGTCCATCTCCGCATTCACGGGATTCTCGACGATGCGTCACGCGATCTCATCGCTCTCGAAGCCCGTACCAACGAGACCGAGGACACGCTCCTCGGCGTGCTCGTCGATGCCGTGAAGCGCCGTGGACGCCCCGACGGGCTCTACCTCGACAACGGCAGCACATACCGCGGCGACACGCTCGCCATCGCGTGCGGGCGCCTCGGCATGAGCCTGCTCCACGCGCGGCCCTATGACCCGATGGCACGCGGCAAGATGGAGCGTGTCTGGCGCACGATGCGGGCCCAATGCCTCGACTTCGTGACCCACGAGCACTCCCTCGCCGAGGTCCAGGCGCGGCTCGACCGCTTCCTGCACGACTACCGGCACCACCCCCACGCCGGGCTCGTCGGTAAGGCGCCGGCCGTCGTCTACGAGGCGCGCACCCGCACCGACGTCATCGTCTCCGAGCGCGCCCTTGCGGCGGCCTTCACCATCGAGCAGAGGCGGCGCGTCCGGCAGGACTCGACGCTCTCCCTGGACGGCGTCCTCTACGAGGTGGGCGCCGCCTTCTTGGCAGGACGAATCGTCACCGTCAGGCGCTGTCATCTTCCAGGGCTCAGCCCAGACCACGCCGCCGTCGTCGATTGGGACGGCAAGATCATCCCCCTCACCCCGGCCGATCCCCGTCGCAACGCCCATCGACGTCGCCGGCAACACGCCGAAGAGCCCAAGTCGGGAGTGTCCTTCGACCCCGGCGCCACCCGAACCAGTCCCCTTGAGGACGAGGAGTAGCCCATGTCCTGGTACAGCCACTTCGCCTGCCGCGAAGCCCCCTTCTCCAAGGAGATCCCGGACACGGAGCTCTGGACGCCACCCTCACTCACCGCGATCGTCGACTCGCTCGACGAGGCCATCCGCCAGCGCCAGTCGGCCTTCCTGGTGGCGGACTCGGGCTTCGGCAAGACCTGCCTGCTCCGTGCGCTGCGGCAGCGGCTCCTGAGCACGTCCTGTCGCCTGACCTACTGCCACAACGCAACCCTGGGGCGGCGCGACTTCTACCGGCAACTCTGCCATGCCCTCGGCCTCGCGCCGTCCGCCACCGCCGCGGCCGTCTTCAACACCATCAATCAG
>JADMJS010000780.1 GCA_018780435.1 Myxococcales bacterium | reverse complement strand
GCGACGGCAAGATCTTCGTCATCCCCGTCGAGAAGGTCTACCGCATCCGCACGGGCGAGCAGGACGTGATGGCCGTGACGCCGCCGACGGTGGAAGGGTCGATGTAGCTCTCGCGGGCTTTCAGCGGTCAGCTTTCAGCCTTCAGCTCCGGCCGGCGGGTCAGGATGGCCGCCGGTGGGCGCGGGCGTCGGTCGGCCCGAGCGAGACCCATGGTTCGCCCCGGCTCGTGCCCTGGGAAGCGAAGCAAGCCGGGCTCCCCCTTGCCGACGTCGATTGCATCCTCCCTTGCCAGCCTATCCCATCGAAATCGTTGCCTGAACCGGTTCTCGGTTCATTCGAATAGGATCGGCGTACCGCGTCGACCGATGTCCGCCGGCCCTCGATACTTCGGAATCCGAATCTGGACGATGAACGTGATACTGAGTTCGAATGAAGTCTCAAGCCATGATCATCTGATCCACCTACTTCACAAAAACGACGCCTCCACGTCGATTGTTGTAGGCCGACGCTTTACAACTCGTCATGGCCCCTCTAGTCTCCTCCTCGTTGTACCAAGGAGCCTGTCCGCCGCGGAGCCTGTCCGCCGCGGAGCCTGTCCGCCGCGGAGCCTGTCCTATTGACTGGTCGAGGAGCGCGGCAGCATGAAGCGGCACGGATACGGCAGTTCCCTGGGAGTGGGCTCAATTCCGGCACGTCGACGCGCTGACCTTGCGAGTCAGGGCCGGTGTTCTCCCGGTTCCGTCGCGCGCGGGCGAATCACTGCACTGCGTCGCACGGACGGCCTCTCTTCGGAAGCCACGCGATGAAGAAGCTTTGGTGCATGAACGACCAATTCTGTTTGCCATTTTGGCATGACAGCGAACGCGTCCGCTGGCCGGTCGACCCCTTCGGTGTGACTTCGGTGGGCCACAGTGCCCCGGCGACGATGGACGCTACCAGATGGTTCTCCTTCGAGCATCGACGCGAGTTCTACTTTGTCGACGTCGTCGAGACTGGCGAGCCTCCACTTCGCATCGGACGCCGGCTTGAGTTTGGCCTATGCTCCCGTACGAAGGCACGTCGGCGGCGATCCAAGATGCGGCAAGAGGCTGAGCGGCATGCTCGCGAAGAAGTCGAGCCGAAGTCGGGCAGCAACATTGACTATACTAAATCGATGACACTGCGCGTGCCTTCGAGTGCGACGGAAGATCCGCCAGTGACCATGGGACGCACGAACACCTCTTCCGATTGCCCCACCCGCTGACCACTTGGTTCAAGGGGGCTACGTAGAGACCTTCACCTCAGCCACCAACCTTCGCGACGCCAGGAGAAACGAATGCCAGCCTACTTCACGCTTCAAGACCCCGTCACGCTGCAAGCCCTTGGGATGGGGGGCAGCTTCGCCGAGATCATCCTCCACGAGAGCCGCTGGCTCGACCGTGGGGAGAACAACTTCTGCTTCATCAACGCCCAGATCTACGGCGGTGACGCATCCTTCGGCACGGGCGGGTCGTTCCTCGTTGCGGAGACCGCGATGACACGCGAGGGCCCGTGGACGGTGGCCCAGAACTTCCTCCCCTCGTCGAGCCCGCAAGAGCTCGTGCTCTCCGCGACCATGCCCTTCAGCCAGGCGCAGCGCCTCCAGCGCTACGTCCGGTGGCGCTGGGTCTACGAGAACGTGGCCGCCACGACTTATTTCGTGTCGTTCCAGATGCGCGCGGCGCTGAAGCCCTGATACCCTCGAATCCGCTAGGGAGACGCAACATGACCGACTCGACCCAACTGCGAGCGCTTCTGAATCAGCTCAGCCCTTCCGGCACCAAGGCGCAGCGAGGAGAGGCCATCCGAGGCGCTGCGACGGCCGTCGGAATGAGTACGCCCGAACTCGACTGGCAACCCTTCATCACGCTGAAGGGCACGGGTGGTGCTGCTACGCGCATCCACCAGGGGTCCGACGACTGGATCTACGTCGGTGAGGTCCCGGCTGTGAGCGTCCGCGTGGAAGTGCCCTTCATCACCGCCGGGGCCACCTTGCGTGTGGAGACGGCGGTCTCGCTCGATGGACCTTGGCGCGATGTGGTGCTTCAGACCGCGGAAGGCACCGCCACCTACGTGCTCGGCACTGAGCCCTTCGGAGGCAGTTTCGTGGGCTCGGCCGTCCCGCTCCGTCAGTATCTTCGCTGGGCCGTGCAGCC